>JBAVJU010000001.1:0-2459 GCA_049687935.1 Desulfobacterales bacterium
TAGAGGGATTTGAGGTCGTCTTGGCCGAAAACGGAGAACTGGGGTTGAAAATGATTGAAGACGTGCATTTTGATGTTGTCCTGTTGGACCTCATGATGCCGGGCATATCGGGTTTTGATGTTTTGTCGCATGTTAAAGCACTCCATCCGGACACTTCCATTATCGTCATCACCGGCTACGCTACTGTTGAACATTCAATTGAAGCCATGAAAAAAGGCGCATTTGATTTTATTCCTAAACCCTTTTCTCCGGCGCAACTCAGGGTAGTAGTGTCCAAGGCCATCGAACATACCCGCGCTCTCAAAGACATCGCCAACGAAAAATCCAGAATGCGCGTTCTCATTAATCTTATTGCCAACGGTGTCATGGTTACGGATGCTGAAAAAAATCTGGTGCTGGCCAATCCGGCTTTTATGAAAATAATCGGCTTTATAGGAGATGATATCATTGGTCGACCGTTTACAGAAGTTGTTCAACAAGAACAACTTCGACAAATGGTTGAAAATGCCTTTTCCATATCTGAAAGTGAAATCAACGAACTCAACGAAGAATTGGAGATTAAAAAAAGCGGAGAAGATACAACAGCCACCTATGTTGCTCGATGTCGTCCTTTCAGAGACCGAATCGGTCGAAATTTGGGAACCATTACCGTCCTGAGCGATATTACCTATTTAAAGGACATCAATCAGCGCCAATCTGATTTCGTGTCCATGGTGGCACACGAGATTCGAAGTCCCATGAACTCTGTTATGGCACAGATCAAAGTTGTTCAGGATGGACTGGCCGGTGACGTTACGCAAAAACAGGGTGAAATTCTGGGAAGGGCCTCAGAGAGAATTAACGGACTCGTTACCCTTTCTTCGGAGCTTTTGGATATGGCCTCAAGAGAGGCCGGGCTGATAGCCTTAGAAAGAACCGAATGCGATATGGCTGAAGTTATAAAAGACCAGGTTGATTTTCATCAACCAAAAGCACAATCAAAAGGGATTCAACTCAAAATGGAACCGCTGCCGGATTTACCGCCGGTACTTGTAAACAAACAAAACATGGAAGAGGTGCTTTCCAATCTGATAACCAATGCCATTAACTATACACCTGGAAAAGGGAAGATCACCGTATCCGCCCGCCCGGAAAAACATCACCTGTGCATCAGTGTCAGCGATACCGGCCTGGGGATTGCGAAGGAAGAATTGGGGCGAATTTTCGACCGGTTCTATCGCGTAAAAAATGAAAAAACGCGTTACATTATCGGCACCGGTTTAGGATTGTCCATTGTTAAAAGTATCGTCGAAGCCCATGATGGAATGATCCAAGTTGAAAGCAAACCCGGTCACGGAAGCACATTTTATGTATATATTCCTTTCGTAACGTCATAAAATGGGGTTATCTGGGTTACCATTTTCAATAGTCAATATCCCCCATTTCTACCCCATTTTTGCCCCGTTTAGGGGATGTTTTTGCTCATCATGATCCGTGATGGCTGCGGAGAGGGTCTTTGCCGCGGTCATTCGCGTTTCCACACCGGCGTCGGCGAATACGTAAGCCGGTCCCTTGCCCTGCAGGTTTTCCCGCAACATCACCACGTCCGTTTTAAGGCTCACCAACCATTCACTGACGCGTATACCCTTGGCCTTTTCAATTTTTGTGTGCGGATTGGCCCGAATTTCCTGGTGCTCGATCCGACCATCGCTGGTACGGATGGTGACCAGTCCAAAGTAGGGGGCCTCGCCGAAGTGTTCGCTGATCGTGCCGGCGGCATCGTCAAGTGGTACGGCATAGCAGAGATGGGTGCGCACCTGCGGCTCGAAGTGGAGCAGCACCCGTTCGACATGCGGTATTTTGGCTCGGATGGCCTTTTCGATCCGTTGGCTTACGGCGTGGGCTTTTTCCAGATTGTCCACGTGCAGCGCGACCTCGGCTTCCAGGAAACGGTAGCACCCTGCGTTGCGGCCCACCAACGAGCGGACTGTCGTTACCGCCGGTTCGGCCGTGATGATGGCCCGTACCTTTTCAAGCGTGTCGGCATCCAGAGAAGCGTCCAGCAGCACACGCATTCCACCCGACAGCAGCTCCCAGCCGGTCTTGGCGATAAAAACCACAATGGCCAATGCGGCGTAGCGGTCGAGCGGAATACCGGCCTCATGGCCGATAAGGGCCAGGAAAACGATTCCGGAGGACAACATGTGGGTCCGGTACTCAAGAGCATCCGCCATCAAACTGGGGGAGTTCAGCTTCCGGCCCACTCGCAGCTCGTAGACACTGAAAGCGAGCGGAATGACGGCCGACAACACCACACCGCCCAGGATCCAGGCATTTACGGTCGTCGGCTTGTCTGTGGCTGTAATGGCCTGCTTGGCAATCTCGTACCCGGTGAAAAATATGAGCATGGCCACGGCAACGGCGACCATGTTCTCCACCTTGTAGAGCCCGTAGGGAAAGGCGCGGCTCTTTCTTTCCGA
>JBAVJU010000002.1:0-5437 GCA_049687935.1 Desulfobacterales bacterium
CCCCCTTTTATGCCTGGCTCGGGTCAATCTGTTTTGTTCTTCAGGTTTATTTTGATTTTTCGGGCTATTCGGACATGGCCATCGGCCTTGGCCGCATGTTCGGCTTCCGATTCCTGGAAAACTTTAACTACCCGTACATGTCAAAGTCGATCACTGAATTTTGGACGCGT
This sequence comes from Desulfobacterales bacterium, assembly GCA_049687935.1. GTDB lineage: Bacteria > Desulfobacterota > Desulfobacteria > Desulfobacterales > SG8-13 > JARFQH01. The sequence continues at coordinate 171 of JBAVJU010000002.1, forward strand.
TGGCACATCTCGCTTTCCACATGGTTCAGGGACTATCTTTACATTCCGCTCGGCGGCAACAGGCTGGGTCCGGTCAGGACATACCTAAATCTTATCACTGTCTTTTTTTTATGTGGCCTTTGGCATGGTGCCAAATGGAACTACGTCATCTGGGGACTTAGCCACGGTTTCTTTATGGTGCTGGAGCGGCTTGGATTAAACCGGGTACTCAAAAAACAAGTTTTTCCGTTGCCCCACATTTATCTAATGTATATTTTCACCACCACATTGACGATTTTCCGGGCCGATACAGTGCCCCTCGCAATGGACTACCTGGCAGTCATGCACGGTTTCGGATATGAAACCAATTTGGGAACGGGGGCTTTGCTTCATGTGGACAGAGACATCCAGGCCGCCATCATCGCCGGAATTATATTTTCGTTTCCTGTCCTCAACCCACTGAAAAAACTTGGGAATAATCTGATCGGCAAGTCCACGGAGTTTGTTTCAACCGTCATTGGAGAATCGTTTAACATAGTGAAAACCTCTGTGCTGGCAATAATTTTCTATATGTCGATCATATTTCTTTCAAGCGGTACCTATAATCCGTTTATCTACTATCGCTTTTAACGGAGTTTTCTGGGTGGAAAAGTCGAATTTAACGGCAATTGAAAACAGGGTGATCGACGCCGTGGATTTGCCCGAACCACACAATCCCGCCATCGGCATCGGTACGACCCTCGCTGCAACAGGGCTGACGGCCGCCGACAACCTGAAAGAGGTTAGAAATGGCGAACACGATCGGCGGCACCGGTTGCTCGGCTTCCCCGGTATGGTGCTTATCGGTGTTTTTCTTATACTCATATTTGCGCCACTGATTAAAATGATGACTTCTGAAAGAATCTATTTTTCCTCAGCCGAAAAACGAAGGCTTGCGGAGCCGCCCGAAATTAAACTCGATTGGCAACATATTCATAATTTTTTCCCCAAATTCGAAGCATTTTTCAACGACCATTTTGGATACAGAGAGACATTCATTCGAGCGTACAATCGAATTTTGCAGAAATACTTTAGCAAATCCCCCGTACCGGATGTTTTGTTCGGAAAGGATGGTTGGCTTTTTCTCACCAAGAACAAAATAATCGAAGATTTTCTCGGATTTGAGCCGTTGACTTCCGAAGAGCTGGATGCGATAGCAAAAAATCTAAGGAATAAACAACAATGGCTGGCATCCAAAGGTATTCAGTATCTTTTTATCGTTGTCCCCGGTAAACAGACAGTCTATCCCGAATACCTTCCCGATTATATTTCCTCGCGACGCGGTCGGAGTCAACTCGATCAGGTAGCAGAATATCTCGAAGGCCAACCCGATTTAAATTTTTTGGACCTGCGGCCCGCGCTGTTGACCGCTAAAAGTCGGCATCGCATCTACCATCTGACGGATAGTCACTGGAACATACGCGGCGCCTATGCCGGTTATTCAAAAATTATGCAAAGAATCCAGCAGATGTTTCCTCAGCTCAATCTGGCTGTAAATGATTACCGTGAGATTGGAACCCGCCCCGAAAAGGGCGGCGATCTGGCGGTGATGATCAAAAAGGAAGAGTCAATGCGGGAAGTTACGCCTGTGTTTGAAAAAGACCTGCACTGCTCAGTAGCGCATAAATTTGACATCAGCGCTTGGGATACTTCCGGCGTGTTGGAGAAAGCGTTTTATACCGAATGTCCCACCGGCCAATTGAAGGCCATCGTCTTTAGGGATTCCTTTACCAGTCTGCTTGTTCCATTTATGGCCGACCACTTTGAAAAAGCCATTTTCCTATGGAAGTACTATAACCATGAAATCGTAAAAGAAATATTGACAACCTTTAAACCCGACCTCGTAATCGAAGAAATGGGGGAAAGAAGGTTATTCAGAGATGCGACCGAGGAGCTCGTTATGGATTGATTGTATGTGGAGAGATCAACAAAGCCTTAGGGAGCCCGTTTTTTGTTTCTCAATTTCTACAGAAATAGTTCCTAATTGTTGAGATGCTTTAGTAAGAACGCGTTTAACTCCGCATAGTGTTCATGCGACTCTGGCAGGTCCATCAAGGCAAGATAGTCTCCATGGGACTGGCCTTCGTAAACGTTGAGATCAGCAATGACGCCTGCAGCTCGCATTTTACGGTGTGTGCGAACGGTATCGCTGAGCAGCAAATCCCGCGTCCCGCTTATCAGGTATGTGGGCGGAAATCGGCTAAAGTCTCCGTATATCGGTGAAACGTACGGATGTTTCAGGTCGTAGTGTTCCGCATACATCTTCAGCGCATTAAAGGGAATGCCGTCCCAAGACACAAGAGTGCGATCGACTCCTTCGTTGATATAACGGCTGTCGCCTGTCTTGGTTGCATCCGCCCCAGGGGTTCCCAGGTAAAGGGCTCCCGGCAGATCTAAACCGAGCTCCTTGAAGCGATGCACCGCTGCCATTGTCAGACCGCCGCCTGCCGAGCTGCCGCCCATAGCCATCGAGGTCGAGGCCCTTTTTTTCAGCAGCTGCTCGTATACGGCGACGACGTCATTTATCCCGACTGGGGCGGGGTGCGCCGGCGGCATGCGGTAGTCAATTGAAAGCACCGGCATCTTTAATCGTGCGGCAATCAATACCGCTTCTGTTGTGCCGGCCTCTCCGCTATAAGCGATGTAAGCTCCGCCGTGCAAGTGGACGAACAGGTGGTTCTTGTGTTTTGGGTCGATTTGCTCCGGCGTTACATGATATACAGTGACCCCGCCCATTTTATCCTTCTCGAGCGTAACCGCAAGTTTCTTGGCAAGAGTTCGCGCCCTAGTTGTTGCGCGTGCATCCGTCTCATCAATAAACGCTTCCCATTGCGCCCTGGTTTGCGGGGTCAATTTATTGGCTGCCTCCACATCGGGCGCGGGGGTTTTCAAAATTGCCTTCCGCAACGCATCACTCGCAGCGACGGGAGGCGGGAGTTTTCGGGGGCCGATGGCCCACACGCCTTCAAGCACCTTGTTTTCTGATGCTCCCGTCGCGAGTAGGAGAACGCAAAAAAGGGCAGATACCGTTATAATGTTTCTATTCATCGTCTCTTTTCTCTCACCGATTTGTTTTTTTTATACATTCAACCACAGCGGCGTTTAAAATGTATAATCGAACAGATCGATATCCTTTTTGAAACGCTCGGCGATCAGCTCAGCTGTGACATCGTTGTAGTAGCTGCGATAATCCAACCGGTTCGTTGACTTGCGCCGGTGGGCCAGCAGCGGCGCGGTTATGCCGATCCGCCGGCAGGCTTCACGGAAATCCGCCTCGATGTTTTCGTAGCGTCCAATGAAGTCGACCAGAACCTTGCCGTGCAAGTCAACCAGATAGTCGCTTTGAAGTTCGATGGAGGTGTCAATGTGAAATTGGTACGGCCGGTTCGGACTTAACTTGTAGCGTAAAAATTTTTCGAAATCCTCGTGACCGGCCACAAGGTGCGGTCTTTCCCGTCGAATGTGATGAAAGGAACTGACCTGAAGGTCCCAGGGGTTGCGCACGAACGCGAATTTGAACAGCGACTCGAACAACTCCCGGGGCAGCATTTCCTTGGCGGCGATGGCTTTGGCGTGTCGGGGAAATTTGCATCCGAGACGATGGCCGGTCAGGTGACTGATGCGGCTGCAGATAAACTGGGGCAGATAGTACGGGTCCAGACGGCGATAACGGTTGAGCGCTGCCCGGATGCTGGTCCCGCCGGTTTTTGCGATGTGAACGAACAGAAAGTTATAGCGCAAGGACAGTAACAAAAGGACATTCCTTTCCGGCGCCGGGCTGTTATTACGGCGTCGTTTTGCCGAGCAGCAGGTTTAGATAGCACCGGCTGCTGAATTCAACCGTGTATTCGCTGACCGCGGTTTTCAGCAGCGTTTCGTCCGGTGGGACGGACAGGGTTTCAAGTATCGCCGTGGCCAGGGCATCCGGATCGCCGACTGGAACCAGTCGACCGATGGCGCCGTCTTTTAGGATCTCACGCGGGCCACTGCGACAGTCCGTGGCCACGGCAGGAGTCCCCAATGCCAGTGCCTCCGTGAGTACATTCGGTGATCCTTCCCAGATGGACGAGAGAGTGAAAAGAGAGGCCCGGCGCAGATACGCGTAAGGGTTCGAGACAAACCCCGGCAGATCGATGTACGGATCGATTTTTAATTCCCACGCCAGTGACAGCAATTTCTCCCGGTCATTGCCGTCACCGAGAATGATCAGACGGCAGGCACGAACTGCCTTGACCTTTGCAAAGGCGCGCACAAGGGTCGGAAAGTCCTTTTGACGCGTCAATCGCCCGGCTCCCAAAACGACGGGTATCGTCGTATCGTTAAACCACGGATGGGGGTTTGGCGCGGCGGCCAAAGTGTAAATCCTGTTCGAAACAGCTGGGTTGGCGATTACCGTTATTCTTTCGGGCGGCAATCCGGTGATCCGCATCAGGTCCTCTTTGACACCTTCTGAGACCGCTACGATTTCGTCCGCCTGTCGATAGAGGAGTCTGATGGGCAGGTACCACAAGAATTTTTTGATGCCTCCCTTACCAGCGATGGCTGCCGACACATGGGTTCCCATGCGCACCCCCAAGCGCGTGGAGGTTCTGGAAAGCCGCCGGGCCAGGATGGCCACCTGGTTGGCGCGGTCCTTTGCTGCCAGCAGGGCTTCAGGCCGCACCCGCTGCAGGTAGCCGGCCAGTTCCGATAGGCTGCCCCAGGTGTGATTCGCGTGCAACTGGATGATGTTCAGCCCCTGGGGGACCGTTTCTAGATGAAGGCTGCTGGATTTGATCATCAGAAGGTCCACCTGGCAACCGATATCGGCAAAACCTTCGGCCAAATTCAGCAGCATGCGCTCGACGCCTCCTTTTCCAGAGAAAGATGCGAAGATGGCGATTCGGGGTGCCGTATCAGCAGACGGGATCATTGGTTCAGAATTTCCAGAGGGTCCAATTTAACCGGTGGTCTTTGACCATTGCCGTCGATGAAGAAATGATGCCAGATCGCAACCTGCAGCAACGCCCACACCATCCGGCTGCTGGGTCCCGATGACCGGCAGGACCGAATAAGCCGCCTGACCCCCTCGGGTTGAAACCAGGCTCGAATGTCCTACTGCCTCGGCAATTCTTCCGCTAGAACACTCAGAAAACGGCCCCCGATCCACTCTCCGATCGGTACATAAAATCCGCGTTTCGGACCTATGAGATGATCTTCGGGCAGGTACTGAGCCGCCCAGCGCCTGAGAAAGGCCTTTCCGTTTTTAC
>JBAVJU010000003.1:0-7334 GCA_049687935.1 Desulfobacterales bacterium
GGTCCTGTGCATTTCCATGGACGTGGATCTCGAGGCCGTCGATGCCTGAAGCGAGGTAGTCGCCCGAGCTGTCGTAAACATCGATGCGCACGCCGTCGGTATTGTTCAGCAGGCCGCATCCGGTGAAACGCTGACCCTTGTACCCGTAACAGAGAAACTGACGCCATCCCATCTTATACGCCGCACAGATCAAACGCGCGTCGCAGGCATCGCCTTCAGGTGGAAACTCCCTGGCATTCACTACCAGTATCTTTTCCGGTTCCTGCGGGGGACGCAGCGCATCCCGTGTCGACCAGTCGATCTGACGGTAACGGCTGCTGCCGTTTGCGTTGATTTTTGGCGCGGTTTTGAAGAGTACGGTCAGGTTTTCCCTGACGATTTGAAGCGTCGAACTGCGTTTTTTGGCACCGGTGGCCACTCGGCGGTCGTTCAGGAACGTCAGGACCTCGATGGCCTTGGCCTTGGCGTCATCGTTTTTTCCCCCCTGTTCAGCCACTTCACGGCAGAAGTGACCGAGCGCGGCATAGTCCCACCCGGGAAGCCGGGCGGTGCCGTAATCTTTGAGATCCGACGTGTCGGCGGCCGACAGACCCCTGGCCACCGTGGCGGAAATCTCGTTTCCATTGTCGGCAGCCCTCAGACCCAGCGACGGCCGGAAGTGCGCCTCTCCTTCCGGCGTCCGGACCGGGGTGCCGAACTTGTTGGTGCAGACAAGCTCTTTGGAGCCGTCGCCCCTGCCGGCGTCCGTAACGGTGAAGATGAAGGCCCCGCCGTCGGCGGCGCTGCCGCCGCGGGCGTTCCAATACTTGTCGGCCACCGGACAAAAGCGATCGTCTTCGGCCGCCAGGTTCTGAAGCGTGGCGTCGATGGCCTGCTTTTCCGAGCAGATCAGGCCGATCTGGACCTCGCCCTCCTGCAGGGCAAACACCTGCGGGCGCAGCATGGAGGTGTCGGTGATCCCGATGAGCTGGAAGTAGTTCGCATAGGGATTGTTGCGGGCAATGATGAAAAACCAGGGGCCGTCCGGGGAGGCATGGATGTGAGCCGACTGGATAGTGCGGTAGATGCGCTGCTTTTCGGGCGGCAGCCGGTCGAAATCGTGCTCCGTTGTCGGTGCCATGGCCTCGATGATATATTCCATCGGATACCCGAAGGTGCGGTTCAGCAGATCCAGCAACTGCACCGAAACCTCGGTATCGGTCAGAAACTGGGGGTAGATGTTGTGCTGCTTCAGGTATTCGCAGACCGCATGGTAATTGGCGAAATCGCCGTTGTGAACCAGGGCCTCGTCCATGCCGCTGAAGGGATGGGCGCCGCCGGGATGCCAGACCCGGCCTTTGGTCGGATAGCGCTGGTGGGCAATCCATCCATGGGCCTTGAAATCGTCGAGGAGATAATACTCGACCACTTTTTCGGCATAGCCGACAATTTTCAGAATCATCAGGTTGCGGGCGTGGGACAGCACGAAGGCCCGCTGTTCCCCCAATGACGCGTAAAACGCCTGATTGATGCGGGTGGAGTTCTGGCAGATGAACTCGTCTTCGGCCTTGCGGGGATCCAGGTCCTGCAGCCGGTTGTCATCGATGAACCGCGCCAGCACGCCTTTTTTGACGCGCACGAAATAGCGCCAGACATCCGGCGGCTTGACCTCCAGGCCCTCGATGTCGCGGTAATCGTCTGCGGTCGGAAGCCGTTCGGCCTTGTGGACCTCCATGAATGGGGCGATGTTGGCGGCTTCCACTTCGGGCCGCGCCGTCGGATCGAGCAGCGCCACCTGAAGCATGTAATGGGAGTCCAGAATGTCCTGGGTGACCCCCAGGCTCTCGGCGGAGAGTCCCACCGCGGCGATGCCGCCGCCCTTGCCGTTGCCCCGGTTGTGCATCTGGATGGAGGGCTCGTAGATGTGGCGTCCCCGGACCGGGATCGAGGAGATAAAGCCGGTGACACCGCAGCCCCCCTCTTCGGCGGCTTTCTTGTTTTGCAGGGCGCCGCGGGGAATGTTGGCCCTGGACGCCAGAATTCTATCTGTCATCGAATCGCGTCGATCGTTCATTTTTACTCCTCAGATAATCAGCCCAGACAATCAGCTCAGACAATCAGCTCAGATAATCAGCTCAGATAATCAGCTGCTGTCGGGGTGCGGGTTGATACCGGGCTCTCTCCGCCTCATCCAGATAATCGAGGTGGACCAACAGGTCGGAGCGTCCGACGAGCTCGCGCACGTTTTGCATGCCGAACTGCCGCAGAAGGTCACACCACTGTTTGCGCCAGGCCATGTACATGTTGACGATGCGCTGCTCGGTATAGGCTTCTGACATCATGTGGCCCAGTTCGTGATCCGTAGAGGCGATGCCGCGGGCACAGCCGCGCCCGCTCTCGCAGTTGCCGCAGCGGACGCATTCCAGGGCGACCAGTTCGGCGGTCCCGATGACCGCACCGTCGGCCCCCAGGGCAATCGCCTTGGCCACATCCATCGCGTTGCGGATCCCGCCGGAGGCGATCAGGCAGACCTCGTCCCGGATGCCCTCGCTCTTCAGGAATTGATGCACCTTCGGAATGGCGTACTCGATGGGCATGGCGATATTCTTCTTGGCGATGTCGGGCGCCGCACCGGTCCCGCCGTAGCTGCCGTCGATATGGACGATGTGCGCGCCGGCATAGTAGCTGCCGACGGCCACCATGTCCACGTCGGTGGGCGTCGACACTTTCACCGACACCAGGCCGCGGGGATTGACCTCCTTGACCCAGTCGACATGCTTCTTGTGATCCTCAACCGAATAGACGCTGTGGAAGGGAAAGGGTGAAAAGAGCGAGCTGCCCACCACCGTCTCCCGCATGGCGGCGACCTCGGGCGTCACCTTGTCACCCAGCAGGTGCCCGCCCAAGCCGGGTTTGGCGCCCTGGGCGTATTTGAACTCGATCACCGGCGCGCATTGAATCGTCTCCTCACGCACCCCGAACAAACCGGTGGCCACCTGGGTGATGACGTAATCGGCGTACGGGAGAAACTCCTTGGGATATCCCCCTTCGCCGGTACAGGTGAGCGTGTTCAGCCTGGCCGCGGCCCTGGCCCGGCCGATGAGGGCCGTGAGAGCCATGGAGCCATAGGACATGCCGCCGCTGTAACACGGCAGTGAGAGCCTCCGCTTCGGGCGGCCGTCCTTTCTCTTGTTGAGATCGAGTCCCAGGTCGATCTCCTCATCGCTGATATCCCGATAGTCGGCGGGATTCGGCAACCTGAAGCGGATCTTGTCGAATCCCCCGCCGGAGCATCCCAGATTGTACTCCAGACCAACCGTGGGGAGGTTGCCGGTTTCAGCCATTTCCCAGTGGGCAATCAGCATTTCGGCCGTCCAGCGATAGTCTCCCAGGGTTTCCAGGACCGGGTTGAGCCGAAGGGTCAGCGCTTTCTCCGGGCAGCGGTCGATGCAGTAGTACTCGTTTTCCTTGCACTTGAACCCGATGCATTTGTGTTCGACCGGCCGCAGCGACTTCGAAAATTTTTCGTAGCGGGGATGGACCCCGTAAGGGCAAAGCTCGGCGCACAGTCCACAGGAAGTGCAGCGCGAGCTGCGTTTGATGGTATATTTGCCGATCGTGTTACGAAAGCGCGACCGGGCCTCTTTTGTTTCCGGCAATTGGATGATGCGTGGCGTCTGTTTCATTTTTTATCCCAGTCCTGACACTTTGCGTTCTCCGAAAATAGGGCCGAAGTGATCCCGCTCCAGGTCTTCGAACCACATGGAGCGTCCCACTTCGCCGCGCAACCGCCTGGCTTCCCGCATCCCCATGGCACCCATCACTTCGATCAACTGGCTGTGCCAGGCGCCGATGAGATTGACGATCCGCTGGCTGCCCCAACCGGTGTCGAACGGTTGGTCCAATTCGACCGGACAGCTGAGGCCGTTGCGGCACCGGCCGCACAGGCGGCACTCCATGGCGATCAACAGGGCCAGATCGGCCGTGACGGCGTCGGCACCGCAGATGACGGCCTTGGCCAGGTGCTCGGCCATGGCGATCCCACCCGAAAAAACCAGGTTGATCCGCTGACGGACGGCGTTTTCCACCAGTTCCAGGTGGATCTCGCGGATCATTTCCTTCAAAAACCGTGGGTTCTGGGCATCGCGTTCGTTGCCGTGGTCATCGGCGGTGAAATGCAGACTATCGACGCCGGTCTTGGCCAAGTCCCGTGCGCGGCCGGCCGCCCGTGCGTCTAACGGCATCCCGACCAACATCACCACGTCCGGGTGGATGCGGCGGACGGCCTCGAAGACGGTTTCAATCCCCGGGACATCGGCGAGTTCAATCACCCGGCTGGCCCGGATCATGTCGCCGTGCTCCTTGAAATTGTCACGGGTCAGGCAGGGGATCAGGCTGTCGGCATAAGGTCTCAAGGCCTCGGTGACGTCCTGAGGCCTGACGAACATCAGGGTCCCCAGCCGCCGGGCGGCCTTGGCCGCCGACAACAGGACAGGTTCGTTTATGACCAGATCCGTCGCCGGTTGGAACAGCAGCGGCAGCGGAATCTCGAGAATCGGTGGGACCGCCGAAGCCAGAGACTGGTCCGGGTTGAATTCCAGCCGGGTGATCCGGCGGGAGAGCTCGATGCTCGTATTGATGTACTCTCGGCCATGAATGCCGTCGCGAGTCGGCCGCACGATCTCGGACATGTCGGTCCACATGCTGTCGAAACCGGGCCCCACGAACGGACCCCGATAGCCCGCCCCGGAAACCGGTATTTTACCCATGTGGGCCTGGTACCAGAGTCGGTGCAGCGTGTCCGCACGCCAGTACTCGTCGCCCAAGGTGCGGTAATCCGGATTGATCGTGCGGGAAAATATGCCCTTCGTGCACTCCTGGATGCAGCGGAAACAGCTCATGCAGGTGTAGAGGTACTCGGGCTCCTCCATGGCACTCATGTGCAGGACGTTTTCTTTGAAGATATCGTAAACGCACTTTTTCTTGACGCATTGCCGACAGCTGCCGGCACAGTTTTCCCGAAACTCGATCGTCGCATACTTGCCGATCGGGTGAAATCGAGGCGCCGCCGTCTTCGTGTGAATCTGATACTTTTGGGGCATGGATGTCTCCGATACAGTCTATTGCTGCCGGTTTTCACTCGGCTTCCGGACTTTTTGAAAAATTCCCCGCAACCTCTTTGAAAAAGGAGAAATTCTCCTCCCTTTGCCAAAGAAAGGCCGGGAGGGATTGTGAGCGTGTTCGCATTTACACATCACTGCGCAGGAACCAAACGACCGCCGCCGCAGGTCACTTCTTTAGGGCATCCTGCTGCGGGCGCGGCAGGAGACCGGCGGCCGCGACGATATCGCGCACGACTTCCTCCCACTCGATGGCCATGATGTGAATTCCGCGGACCCCGTCGATCTGACGGAGTTCGGCAATCGTTTCGAGGCAGATTTTGAGGCCCTCGCCGGCCGCCTTCTCTTTTGGGACGCCGCTCATCCGTTGAATCAGGTGCTCGGGGACGTCCATCCCCGCCACCTTTTGGGACATGTAACGGGCCATGCCGGCGGATTTCAGCGGAGTTACGCCGGCCAGGATGTAAACCTTTTCGGTCAAGCCTTCTTCACGCGCCATTTTCATCCATTGTTTGAAGCGATCCATGTTGTAGACGCATTGGGTCTGGATGAAATCGGCACCGGCCTCGATTTTCTTTGCCAGCCGAATGACCCGGTACTCGAAGGGGTCGGCAAACGGATTGGCAGCGGCGCCGATGAACATCCGCGGCGGCCCCTTTAGCGCAAAACCGCTCATGTCGCTGCCGTCATCGCGCATGTCCTTGACCGTCCGCAATAGATTCATCGAGTCGATATCGAATACATTCAAGGCGTCGGGTTGGCTGCCGAAGCTCTGGTGATCACCGGAAAGGCAAAGGATGTTTCGGATCCCCAGGGAATAAGCCCCCAACATGTCCGACTGCAGCGCAATCCGGTTGCGGTCGCGGGTCACCATCTGCATGACCGGCTCGAGTCCCAGTCCCAACAAATGGACGCTGGCGGCGATGCTGGACATGCGGACAATGGCCGTCTGGTTGTCGGTCACATTGACGGCATCCGCGCATCCCTGCAATAATTGCCCCTTCTTGCGCACCACTTCGGAATCGGCGCCGCGGGGCGGGCCGCATTCGGCCGTCACGGCAAAGCCGCCTCCTGATAAAACGCTCTGCAATCGACTGATGCTGTCAGTCTTCATATCTCATGATCCTCTCTGATGAGTTTGCGGGGCCCGGAGGAAAGGCTGGCACACCAGTTCTTGGGCGGAAGATACACTTTCAGGTTGTTCATCTGTCCCAGGGCCGTCAATCGCTCGATGATCAGATGCCAGGCGCAGTCGGTATCCGGGTTGATCTCGCACTTGCCTTTGCGCGAGCCGCCGCAGGGACCGTTCAGCAGTTTTTTGGCGCAGCGGGTAAACGGACAGACCCCACCGAACAGGGCCAGCTTGCAGTCCCCGCAGCCGGCACACTCTTCGGTGAAAAGACCCGGTTTTTCCAGAACGCCCATGAAGGTCGTGTTGACGCCCGGCAGAACGGGTGTCGTTTTAAACCGTCGGGCCAGCGCCTGAACCCCAGCACCGCAGGCCAACGACAGGACGGATTCGTTACGGGCAATCGCTTCGGCGCTTTCCTGAATGAACTCGTCCTCACACTGCCGTTCAACCGTCAGTTCCTCGATTTCGATGTCCCGGCCCTCGATTTTAACGGCCAGGCGCAGGGCCGAGGCCATCACGGCAACTTCATCTTCACCGCCGGCAAAACAGGTTTTGACACAGGTGCCGCATCCCAGGAGTAAAATTTTCTTATAGGGGGCCACGATTTCTTTGATTTCTGCGATCGATTTCTGTTCTGCTACAATCATTTTTCGACTCCAGTCGAGACCTGATTCGGTCTCATGTTAAACGTTCATGGCCGCAAAGGGTCACAACGATGCATTCAAATTCAATTTTGGTACGGCAGCAGTTGTGCCGGTTGAGTCCGTTATGTCAGTTAGTTGGTCATCGCCCTGGATGGCCCTGTCTGCACGACCGTTCCCGGCCGATCAGTTCGGTGCCGCCGGATTGCGACCCAAGACCGCCAAATTTCCCAGAACCTCTTGAACGATCCGATCGGCGGCCGCCGTATCAGCGGGGGGCAGGTTATAAAGAGACAGCCGCTTGCCGTTCAGGCCGATATCGTCCAGCAGCGCCTGGACCCATCGCACGCGCTTTTTGGCACGCAGGTTCCCCTCGACATACCGACAGGCCCCCTCCGGACAGACGAGGACGACCACGGCATCGGCGCCGGCCTCAAACGCCCGCAGGAGGAAGACGTCTTT
>JBAVJU010000004.1:0-4946 GCA_049687935.1 Desulfobacterales bacterium
TGACCGAAGAGCTCGGTTTCCAGGAAAGTTTCGGGGAGCGATCCGCAGCAGAAGTTGACGAACGGACCGATGCTGCGGCCGCTCAGGGAGTGAACGGTTTTGGCAAAAAGTTCTTTTTCGGTTCCCCGCTCGCCTTCGAGCAGCACCGGAATTTCTTTTTCGGCGACCATTTCCAACATATCGATCAGGCGCAGCATCTTATCGTTTTTGCTGACGATTTCAGAAAAAGTATGCTTGTCGGCCAACTCATGGCGCAACTGCTGAACGACGCTCAAGTCCCGAAAAGTTTCGACGGCGCCGATCGCACGGCCCGAACTGTCTTTTAGCACAGCCGTGCACGTGCTCACTGGAATTTTTTTATCCTCGGTGTTGACGATGAAGACGGTCGAGTGAAGGACGGTTTTTTCGCTTTCCAGTGCTTTCTGCACGGAACAGCCCTGCTGGCAGGTACCGGTTTTGAAAATTTCCCAGCAGTGCCGCCCGACGGCCTCGGAGCGTTTGACACCGGTTATCTTTTCGGCGGCGCGGTTGAAAAAGGTAATCACCCGGTTCAAATCGACCGTAAAGACGCCGTCGCCAATGCTGTCGAGAATAATGCGGGTATGCTCGGCCGAGGGCATATCCATAGCGGCCTTCCTTCGATGTCAGGGGGTTTTCGTTTCCGTGGTACCGGAAGAGGACGTGAGAGTATACTTTTAACCCTCTTTTTGTCAACATCGGATTAAAAAACGGTATCCCCCCTAGTGGCCGGCGTCGACCTTGTTAACTTAATGTTGACCAAATCCATCAAATAAACTACAGACTGTTTTGAAAATAAATCTGATTCACGAGGCTGGGTGATTATGGGGATACAGGAACGGAAGGAACGGGAGCGGGAAAGACGGCGGCAGCAGATTATCGTCGCTGCCAAAAAGGTGTTTTCTGAAAAAGGGTTCAACAAGGCGACCATGGACGATATCGCCGGTGAAGCCGAACTCAGTCCGGGTACGCTCTATCTTTATTTCAAGAACAAAGAAGAACTCTATGCATCGCTTTCACTCAGAATTCTGCAGTACCTCCACATCCGGGTGGAACACGTTGAGAATACCAAGGATCTCAGTTCGGAGCAGAAATTGGATGCGATGATCGAGGCCATGTATGACGTCTACGAGTTCGACCCACTCGTGATCATTAACATGTTTCACCTCCAATCGAGCGAAACCCTTAAAAACCTGTCGCCCGAACTCCTCCAGGAGATCAAAGAGCTGTCACGCAAGTCGATCGGCGGCATGGCACGCATCTTCAAGGAGGGGCTCAAAAACGGAACTTTTGTCGACATGCATCCGGTGGCACTTTCCGATATTTTCTGGTCGCTTTTTTCAGGGGTCGTCCTTTGGACCAGCAGCAAGCGCATCATCAACGCCGATAAAGATTTTCTGCGGGAAACCCTCGATCTCTCCTTCGCTATTTTCAAGAAAGGTGTCATGCGGAAAAAAGGCGGGTGATTTCATCCGCCTCAAATCGCGGCCAGGTGACCGGCTGGAGTTGGAGCCGGGCGTCGATTCCCTTGCCGGGTTCACGAATTTCGCCGATCACGCTCACCTCGATGCCGGCCTTGCGTATTTCCCGCAGCAGCTGATCGCAAGCGTATTGTCGGCAACACAGCAGCAGGCTGCCCGAGCCGATCAGGCCCATAGGATCGAGTTCCAGAAGACCGCAGATGCGGACTGTTTCAGAATAAACAGGAATTTTATGCATGTCGATTCGGATGCGGTGGCGACCGGCACTGCTGAGTTCCTCCAGGGCGGTTGCCAGCCCGCCTTCGGTGACATCGTGCATGGCGCTGACGCCGTTAACGCTCGCGGCGACAGCCGCTTCGGGCAAGACGCTGATGTTGTCAAGAAACTGGCGACAGGTCTCGATCTCGGCCGGCGCCAGGCCGAGGTCTTGCAGCCGGGAACCGAATTCCCGGGCGATGATGGCGGTGCCCTCGACGGCGACGGCTTTCGTCATCAACACCAGGTCTCCGGCCTTGATGCCGCGTTTGTCGATCAGGCCGCCTCTGGCAACGGTTCCCGCCAGGGTCCCGGTGACAACCGGCCGGGTGACCGCATCGGTTATTTCGGTGTGCCCACCACAAAGCGTGATTCTGTTTGAGCGGCAGACGGCACTCAGCTCTTCCATCACCTCCCTGATCATGAAGGCGCTGGTGCCGATCGGAAACATCAAGGTCGCGAGGAACCAGCGCGGGGTTGCGCCGGCGGTGACGATGTCGTTGGCGTTGACCAGCACGGCGTATTTGCCGATGCCCTCCGTGGCGAGGGTGATCGGATCGGATTTGAGCACCAGGACCTCATCCTCCCGGATGTCGACGGCTGCGGTATCCTCGCCGATGCCCGGCTTGGTCAACACGGCCGGATCGTCGAAGCCGAATTCTACCAGAAGCTCCTCCAGCAGGTCATTGGGGAGTTTCCCGCCGGTCAGGGGCCGTCCGTGCCGAACGATTTTCTGAATGTCGGCCAAATGTTCGACGGTAAAGTCGCTCGGTACGTTTTTTGCGGCTTTCGGCCGGCGGTTGTCGAGCAGAACCGTTATGGCGCCGGCCCGATTCCCGGCCTCGATGTCGATCGGATAGTCGCCGACCATGAGCACTTCTTCCACCGCGACGTCAAGACGGCGCGCTGCCAGCTGAATCCCGTCGCCGCTTGGCTTGGGATCGACCGGTTCGTCCCGTGAAACGATGATGTCGAAGTCGGCGACGTCGATCCGTTTGAAATTGTGCAGGGCGCGCAGAACCGATTGGTGGCTGTTGCGGGTGACGATTCCCACCCGCACCCCGACAGTGTGCAGGTAGCCGACAAGCTCTTCGGCACCGTCGTTCGGCTTGGCTTCCGCTGCGGCGGCCAGTTCGAAACGATCGACCGCTGCGAGGGCTTTCCGCCGTTCGTTCGCTGACGGCAGCGTTTCGATGTATTCGAGTAAATAGCGACCCTCGGGGCAACCGATCCGGCGCTTGATGACGTTGAGGTCGAGCGATTCCGGCCGGGTGAGGGTGCCGTCGAAGTCGAAGAGAACGGCACGGATGTAACGGGGCTTTTTTTTCATCTCGGGACCATGCGGTTTCGATCGCTCCGGGAGTGACGCATGGCCATTACCCGAAACGAGGTTCTGAATGCGGATTTTATGATACGCTATCACGCTCAAATGTCAAATGGTGCCGGGTCTTCGCGGCCATTCTCGGTGGAAATGAGGATCCTGCATTATGGCCGATCGATAACGGCCGGGATCATTGGCTCTCAGTGTAATGAAAGCTGATATAGCATGAAGATTCTGCTCATTTATCCCTACTTCCTCGAAGAACGTGTCCACGTCGAGGAGATCCGCGTATTGCCGCAGGGGATTTTTTTCGTGGCGGCACTTTGCCGGCAGCACGGCTACGACGTCGAGATTTTAAACTGGTACGACAGCCACCGCAGGGCGCAAGAGATTCGGGAGACGTTGAAAAAAATCAGGCCGGATGTCATCGGGTTTTCGATTCTACACGCCAACCGGTGGGGCGGAATCGATATCGCCAAAATCGCCCGCGAGATCGACCCGGCCGTGCACATCGTCTTCGGCGGCATCGGCGCCACCTATTTGTGGGAGCATTTGTTGGCCAACTTCGCCGACATCGATTACGTCGTATTGGGGGAAGGGGAGGCCGGCTTCCTTGAACTTATCCGCTGCCTGGAATCCGGCCGGGTAAAAGACATACCGGCCATTGGCGGCCTCGCGCTGCGGCGCGACGGCAAGCCGGCCTGCACCGAACCGGCCCAACCGGTGGCCAGCCTCGATACCCTGCCCAATCCGGCCCGCTTCTTTACCTACCAGCACGTTTCACTCACCCGCGGTTGCCCCGGAAACTGCACCTTCTGTGGTTCCCCCGGATTCTGGCATCGCAGGGTCCGCTTTCATTCCGCCGCGTATTTTGTGGAACAGCTGGAACTCCTGAACCGGAAAGGCGTGCGCCATTTTTTCTTCTGCGACGATACCTTCACCGTTAACAGCCGCAAGGTTATCGAGGTGTGCCGTCTGATCCTCGATCGCGGTCTCGACATCACCTGGCAGGCCATATCCCGGGTCGATATGATCAATGAAGAGATCCTGCACTGGATGCGAAAAGCAGGCTGCATCCAGATCAGCTTTGGCGTGGAAAGCGGGTCGGCGAAGATCCGGCGTCTCCTGAACAAAAGCTTCACCACCGCTCAAATCGAGCGGGCCTTTTCCCTGACCACCCATTACGGCATTTTGTCCCGGGCCTACTTCATCTATGGCTGCCCGGGCGAGAGCCGTGAGACGATTCAGGAGTCGATCGAGCTGATGCGCCGCGTCAAACCGCTCGGGGCCGTCTTCTACATTCTCGACCTTTTTCCCGGAACTGCCCTTTACGACGTTTATCGACGGCTCTTCGGCTTAACCGACGACATCTGGCTCGAGCGCATCGAAGACATCCTCTACTTCGAAACCGATCCGAATCTGAATCGGGACCAGGTGTTGTCCTTCGGCCGCATGCTGCGGGCCGCTTTCCACGAAAATTTACCGGATTTCGTGCGGTCCCTCGATCTGGTGGAACGGAAAGATCTCTACGCGCTGCATGCCGATTTTCTCTCCCGCCTGGCCATGACTTTCGACCAGGGGGATTACGCCGCCGTCGACGCCATCCCGAACAAGCTGGAGCTGGCCGAGTTCCTGTATCGCAAAGCACTGAACTATCATCCGGATCCGCGGGCGTTCCTGGGTCTGGGTATCCTGCTTCAGAAGGCCGGCCGGCACGATGCCGCGCTTGACATCCTCCAGGAGGCCGTTCGGCATTTCCCCGACCACGACCATCTCAACATCTCTCTGGGCATCAGTCTCATGAATTCAAGGCAATTCGACAGCGCTCTCACCCGACTGCTTCCCTTTCAGAACGACCGGCAGGTGTTACG
>JBAVJU010000005.1:0-3253 GCA_049687935.1 Desulfobacterales bacterium
CCGGAAACGACCACCGGCGGCAATGCCTTGAAATTTTACGCATCCGTTCGCCTCGACATCCGACGGATCGGTGCGATCAAGGAAGGCCAGGAGACGACCGGCAATCGCACGCGTGTTCGGGTGGTCAAGAACAAAATGGCGCCGCCCTTCAAGGAAGCCGAGTTCGACATTACCTACGGGGAGGGCATTTCGAAAACCGGAGATCTGCTGGATCTTGGGGTGCAGGTCAACGTCATCGAAAAAAGCGGTTCGTGGTACTCTTTTGAGGGCGAGCGGATCGGCCAGGGCCGTGAAAACGTCAAGCGCTTTTTGACGGAAAATCCGGACATCTATGCCGCGGCCCTCCAAAAGGTCAGGGAAGCCGTCGGACTCGCGGAAAAAGCGGTGGCGGAAAAACCGAAGGACGGAAAGTCGAAAACGGAGAACGACAAATGACAGGCAATGACGCGCGCACCCAATTTTTGGATTACTTCAAAAAGCACGGGCACGAGGTGGTCAGGAGTTCATCGCTCGTGCCGCAGGACGACCCGACGCTGCTGTTTACCAACGCCGGCATGGTTCAGTTCAAACGCGCCTTCCTCGGAGAGGAGAAACGCGGGTACAACCGGGCAACGACCTCCCAGAAGTGCGTGCGGGCCGGCGGAAAGCACAACGACCTGGAAAACGTCGGCTACACGGCCCGGCATCACACGTTTTTCGAAATGCTCGGCAACTTCTCCTTCGGCGATTACTTCAAGGAAAAGGCGATTGACTTCGGATGGGACCTGCTCACCAACGGCTACGGCTTGCCGGAAGACAAACTCTGGGTCTCGATCTACCTGGACGACGACGAAGCTCACGCCATCTGGCACAGACAAGTCGGCGTACCGGAAGAGCGGATCAAACGCTTCGGCGAAAAAGACAATTTTTGGGCCATGGGCGACACCGGCCCCTGCGGCCCCTGCAGCGAGATTCATCTGGATCGCGGCGAAGCCTTTGGGTGCGGCCGTCCGGATTGCACCCTCGGTTGCGAATGCGATCGATTCCTGGAAATCTGGAACCTGGTCTTCATGCAGTTCAACCGCGATGCCTCCGGAGCCCTGACCCCTCTGCCCCAGCCGAGCATCGACACCGGTCTGGGCCTCGAGCGGATGGTGTCGATCCTGCAGGGGGCGGCCACGAATTTCGAGATCGACCTGATTTTTCCCATCATCCAAAAAACCGCGACCCTCTGCGAAAAAGATTTCGGGCAAAACACCGCGACCGATGTGGCCATGAAGGTCATCGCCGATCACAGCCGGGCGGCCGCCTTTCTGATCGGCGACGGCGTCTTTCCCTCCAACGAGGGCCGCGGATACGTCCTAAGGCGCATCATGCGCCGGGCGATCCGCTACGGACGCACCATCGGCTTGAACCGGCCTTTCCTGCACCAGACCGCGGGGATCGTGTTCGAGATCATGCAGGCGGCCTACCCGGAGCTGATGGACGCCCGATCGTTCATCACCAACGTTATCAAAAACGAGGAACTGCGGTTCATCGAGACCCTCGACACCGGCCTGAGACTGCTCAACGACACGTTGGCCGATCTCGAGGCCGCCGGGCGCGATGAAATCCCCGGCCAGGTCATCTTCAAACTCTACGACACCTATGGATTTCCGGTCGACATCGTGCGCGATGTCGTCAGAGAAAAGGACATCCGTCTCGACATGGCCGGATTCGAGGCGGCGATGGCCGGACAGCGGGCCCAGTCCCGGTCGAAGGCGACCTTTGCCAAAATCAGTGAGGCCTATAAAAAACTGACATCCCAAGGCGTCAGCGTCCAATTTGTCGGGCACGCGCACACCACGGCCACGTCAAAGGTGGTGTTGCTGGTGCAAAACGGCGAGGCGGTCGATTTGGCGGGGACCGGCAGCGACATCGAACTCGTCACCGAGTCAACCCCCTTCTACGGTGAAGCCGGGGGCCAGGTCGGCGACAGCGGGCGCATCAGTGGTCCCGGTCTCGAGGTCGAGGTGACCGACACCGTCAAGGACCCCACCGGTTTGATCATTCACAAGGGGCGAGTTCTGTCCGGACGGATCACAACCGGCCAGACCGTTACCCTGACCGTCGACGGTGAAAAGCGGCGCGCCACCCAGCGCAACCACACGGCGACGCACATCCTTCACGCGGTCCTGCGCAGTGTTCTGGGGGATCACGTCAAACAGGCCGGTTCACTGGTGGCACCGGACAGGCTGCGGTTTGACTTCAGCCATTTTTCTCAGATCGAACCGGACACCTTGAGCCGCATCGAAGAGTTGGTCAACGACCGCATCCTCGAGAACGTCCCGGCTCAGACCGTGGAGATGGCGGCCGACGAGGCCTTCAAGTCCGGCGCCATGGCGCTTTTTGAAGAAAAATACGGCGACCGGGTGCGCGTTGTGTCGCTGGCGGGCTTCAGCAAGGAGCTGTGCGGCGGAACGCACGTTGGGAGAACGGGCGACATCGGTTTGTTCAAGATCATCGGTGAGTCGAGTGTGGCCTCGGGTGTGCGGCGCATCGAGGCCCTGACCGGGAAAGCCGCTGCGGCCCACAGCCGGCAAAATGACCGTCTGCTGAACGAGACGGCGCGTTTGCTGAAAGATGCGCCTGAGGCCTTGCCCCAGCGGGTGACCAAGCTCATCGCCGAGCACAAGGCCCTCGAAAAAGAGGTCGAACGGCTTAAGTCCAAGCTGACGAGCCTGTCGGCTTCAGGTGCCGAAGACGACGCGCAGACCGTGGACGGGGTAACAGTTCTGGCCAAAAGGGTGGCAGCCGACAGCCCTGCGGCCCTGAGGGAACTGGCCGACCAGTTCAAAGGAAAAATGACCTCCGGGGTCGTCGTACTAGGCGCCGCCGCCGGCGGCAAAGCCTTTTTGATCGCCCTGGTGAGCCAAGACCTTAACCAGCGGTTTCACGCCGGCCGCATTGTCAAAGAGCTGTCGGCCATAGTGGGCGGCAGCGGCGGCGGAAGACCGGACATGGCACAGGCCGGCGGTACGAAACCCGAGAATCTCGATCAGGCGTTGCAGAAAATCTACGAAATCGTTCGGCGCGCCTAGTGTTTCGTCACCCCTAAATTGTCTTGTCCATTGCCGGTACGCTCTTCATGTTGCTTGACACCTTCCGCATTTGTCATCTATAATTAATTGAATTAAATAGTTATATTTTTGTGATCGGCCGAAAGTGGAGCCAGCTTTATGGATTTTGTGGACCAGATCAAGAAATATTACGGCGACCATGTTCCCGGCCCCGT
>JBAVJU010000006.1:0-6313 GCA_049687935.1 Desulfobacterales bacterium
GCCCAGGCCGCCATCAACCTGGTGAAGGAAGTCGGCAAGGGAACACCGCTGGGACGCATCCTGGGCAGCGGAGCCGAGGTCACCGGCAAGGTCTTCGGCGTCGAGCGGATACCGACGGTCAAGGGCCAGGCGATGCCGGCTTACGACCCGCGCGGCGTACAGGGCATGGGGGTCACGTATGCCACCAGCACCATGGGCGCCGATCACACCGCCGGCTACGCGGTCGCCACCAACATCCTGGGGGTGGGCGGCAAGGTCGACCCCCTGACCCCCGAAGGCCAGGTGGAGCTCTCCCGCAACCTGCAGATTGCCACCGCGGCGGTCGATTCCACCGGTATGTGCCTGTTCATCGCCTTTGCGGTGCTCGATCAGCCCGAGACCTTCCAGGCCTTGATCGATATGATCAACGCCTTTTACGGCGGGGAGCTGACGGCGGACGGAGTGGCCGAACTGGGCAAGTCGGTGCTCAAGACCGAAAGAGACTTCAACACCCGCGCCGGTTTTACATCCAAACAGGACCGGCTGCCGGAATATTTCCTCAAGGAAAAACTGCCCCCGCACAACGTCACCTTCAAGGTCAAAGACGAGGAACTGGACCAGGTGTTCAACTGGTAGTTAACCGCTCGACATCAACCGAATGGGGAACACCGTTTGCGGTTTCCCCATTTTTTTTCGATTCAACATCTCTGCAGGACCGGTATCGAGAAGCAGCCGGACGCAACCTTAAATTGGAGATTTGAGACCTCAACACCCAGCGAAAGCGGCCGCCCTGCAGCAAATAGAATGGGGACTCCTGACGATCATGGGAAACGACAGCCACACGGCAGTGCAGCTTCAGGTTGAACCGGACCTTATACCACCCTGCTTCACGCCCTTGTTTTCGCGAGGGGTCCAAGTCAGCGCTTGCCTGGAGTGCAGCTTGAAGGATTTGATGTGCCGGCAGATCGGATTGGCGGAAGACTATTTGGAGAACAGGGTTCAAACCGTATTTCTCAATGGACATCCCGTTGATGACGTCAACCGGGCGACTGTTGGGGAGGGCGCAACCGTTGCGCTGTCGGCCGCCATGCCCGGTCTGGCCGGTGCCGTTTTGAGGAAAGGCGGCGTTTTAGCCACCCTCCGCAAAAACATCACCTACCGAAACGATGCCTCGGCCCGTGAAACTTGTGAGGGCAAAGTGATTGTAAAGCTCTTCAACATGACCACCCGTGAGGTCGGACCGTTGCTGTTGGCGCGCGGCATTTGGATGGAAGGCAACGAGCTGAAGGAAGTACTTGACCGGTGTGAAGATCTGATCAGAAAAGGATGCCGGCGGGCGATGTTAGGCGACAGCCCGATCGGCCTTGATGATTTGAGGTCACGTATAAAAGACAAAGACACCCTCTTTTTTCAAGTCGACACCGAGTAGCTCAAACCATTTATCAGCTCAGCTGTGATCTTTCCGGCGACCACCGGATCATCGGGTCATTCGTTCAAAATATGACCTTATTTCTCAGTGATCCCTTAACCGCCGCCTACCGGTGGGAAGACCCCCAAGCGGCTGCCGTCTTTCAAATTCGAGTCCCGGCTGGCATGAATCCCGTCGACAAATATCAGCTTTACCAGGCCGGGCGGTATGTTCAGTTGCCGCAGTACGTCTTCCACTGTGGCACCATCGGCAACATCCACAACGCAGCCACCTTTTTCATGTTGATTGGGCAGGTATCGCGCCAAAGTGGCGTATAGGTTGGCTTCAATCTTCATCTTATCCCACTCATCCGTTCGTCTGAAAACATCGGTTATGAAACCGTATCTTTTGGACAATAGGACTGAAAGATTCCTTTTTCAAGTCTTTCTCGAGCGAAAGGCTAAGCCGGTCACGTTTCGCTACCCTGTCAAAGCCGGAGCACTTGCCTTTTTAAAGGCAGGGGTTTATCAGGGAAGAGGTGGAGGCATCTTGTTTGTTCTGCATCTGCTGCTGGAAAGGAACCATATATGGATTCGGTCACGACCGCACAACTGGAAAAATTGGTTCGCGATATATCGGGGCAAATTTCCGACCCGGCCCATCGCAGTGTTTGGGTGCTAGAAGATGGCCCGGCCCGGATCCTTTCCGAGCGCTGCGCCCGCAGCATGCGTGATATCTACCTTGCAGCGCTCAACCAAGGCATCTGGCCGCATCGCTACGTGCGCAACCGCGACATCCTCGCGCTGGAAGATCAGCTGAAGCTGGCAAACGCCAGAGTGGCCGTTATCGGTGCCGGCGGGCTAGGGGGAACGGTTATTCTGCTGTTGGCCCGCATCGGGATCGGTTTTTTGACGGTGGTTGACGGAGACGTTTTCGACGAAACCAATTTGAACCGTCAGGCCCTATCCGACACCGCAAATATCGGCGTGGCCAAAGCAGAGGAGGCTGCCAAAAAGGTCCGCGAAATCAATCCGGCGGTTGAGGTGAGCGTGTTTCGACAAAAAATAAAGGCGGCCAACGCCGATTCCATTTTGGCCGAGGTGCACGTGGTGGTCGACGCGCTGGACAACATCCCGGATCGAATGACGATCGGCAGCGCCGCACAGAAACTCGGGCTGCCCCTCGTACACGGTGCCTTGGCCGGTTTCGACGGGCAGGTCATGACCATTTTCCCCGAAGATCCCGGATTGGAGAGAATTTACGGAGAAGCACAAACGCCGGAAAACGATCCCGGTCGTCCGGAAGCCGTATTAGGTGTTCCAGCATTGACGCCTTCTATCGTCGCCACAATTCAGGCCATGGAAGTCATCAAGATCCTGCTTGACCGCGGGCAGCTCATCCGCAACCGCATGCTGCACATCGACCTCGAGGGGAATCGGTTCGACAGCTTCAGTTTTTGACACCATGAAACCAACCCTGCCCGATTATGCCTGCGTCTATGCATGACTGCGCCGATTACGCATGAGCATGTGCCTGGGTGCAGAGCGGGCATTTTGGGACACACAGAGGGCATAGCAGGTGCAGATGATCGCAGAAGTAAAGGTGGTAAGTGCCCTCGCCGCAGCCGCTGCACACCAAAGGGTCAAGAGATTTGTCGATGGGGTTGTAGTAGAACGAGAGCTGTTTTAGCCGCCGTCCGATGGTTGCGCTGCACAACAGCTTAACGGCCGGCGTTCGTATCAGCAGCGCCCCGCTGAGTTTGAAGTTGACCTTGATGCTGTACTTTTTAAACAAATCGTGTTTTTTCTTTTCCATTTCATCCGGAATCAGGCGAATCTTTTCTCTTCTTTCGCTGATCGATTGTTCGGACAGGCCCGGGCGCCCCAGTTTTTCCGTCATCTCCCGTTTCAAATCGGCGTAATAGGCCTCCAGGTTGGCAACGTCCCGACTAAACCTGCGGTTCATACTGTCTCGAAAGGCTTGGATTTGCGCATCCATTACCTTCGCAGCACGGCGCTGAACCCATTGGATGATCCGGTGCATTTTTCCTTCTTCGAAGGCGGTGAAATGACCACCGGTCTCTGGTTTTTTTTCAGTTAAGTCGAGCAGTGTGTCGATGTTGGCGATCGGGGCGCCGGTTTCTAGATTGAAGGCCAGGGGTAAAAGGCCTTCTTTTTGTTCGTCGCTTTGGGCCAGATAACGGCAGGTCAGCAACAGGTACTCGGTTTGCACCTGGGCTGTCTTTTCAACCCGAACGCGTGCACCGTGAAAAGTGAACAGATCCTGCATCAACTTGTCGAAACCCTGGCTTTTGATATAGTGAAAAGACAGACGGACAACTGTAAACGGAATCTTTTCGCTGGCCGCCTCCGCAATTTTTTCCAGCAGCGGCGAGCCGTAGTGAACGGCATACCCATTGGTCTCCTGTGGGCCGATCTTTAAACTGCAAAAGTCCGGAACACCGATACGCCGGGCCAGTTCCTGCGGCGACAGGATGTCCAGGCGGGATCCATGCGCCTCGACTTCCGCTCCCTGGCTGGTGAAAAAATTCCGCACGAACGCATCCAGGCCGGAGTTGGAATCAGAGTTCATAATTCTCTCCGAAAAGCTTCTCATCCAGCAGGCGTGTTTTTTCATATTGCTTCTTGGATCGCTTCAGCTCCGCGGCCAGCTGCGCGAATCCTTTTACCCGGTCCGCCGGTGATGCCGACTGCAGCCAGATGTCGTACACCCGGTCGGAAAAATCTTTTTCACCGCTAACCCGTCCCAGCACCATATCGATCTCTCCGATGACCATTTCGAACATGTTGATTTTGCGATCCAGGATCTCCAGAATGTAGTCCTCGATGCTCCCCGCCGCACACAGGTTATAAATCCGCACCTCGTTTTCCTGCCCGATGCGGTGGATCCGGCCGATCCGCTGTTCGATTTTCATGGGGTTCCAGGGCAGGTCGTAGTTGATCATCTGGTGGCAAAATTGCAGATTGCGTCCCTCGCCGCCGATTTCCGTGGTGACAAGGATATCTCTGCCCTCACGAAAACTTTGGATTTGTTCATCCTTGGCCTGGTTGCTCATTTGGCCGTGGAAAACCGCATGGGGGATCTTTTCCCAGCTTAAAAAATCCGTGATCTGTTCCAGTGTACCCATAAATTTGACGAAAATGATTTTCTTGCCTGCTCTGGATCGGACCAGCTCGAGCAGGAACCTGTTCTTGCAGGTATCCGCCATGGACCGGCACAGGTTGCGGATCGCCTGGATCTGCCTCTGGTGATCCGGAAGCAGGTCCTTTTTGGCCAGCATGCGCGTAAGGGTTAACTCCACCGCACGGGGAGATGAACCGGCCTCGGCCAGCAGGTTTTTGAGCAGCAGCTTGTTTCCGATACCGTTAGTGGAGTTGATGGCGGCAACCAGCTGATTGATCCGCTCGTACAGGTCTTTTTCGCTGGCGGTGGGTTCCACCCGGATGGTCTCGGCAAAGCGTGGGGGTATGTTGATGTTGGCCAATGCCCGGGTGTTTCGGATCATCACCTGGCCCAACAGTTCCTTGAGCCGCGAGCGATTTTGAGGGCTGGTGGGATCACCGCGGGTCATGAACTCTTCGCGAAAGGCGGTGGCGGTCTTGAGCTGACCGGGTTTGAGCAGGGTAATCAGGTTGTACAGCTCCATGAGGTTGTTTTCCACCGGCGTGGCGGTTAACAGAAGCAGGAACCGTTTTTTGAGCGCATTGACCAGTTTCCAGTTAAGGGTTTGGCGATTTTTCAGGTGGTGTGCTTCGTCCACGATGACGATATCATATTCCCTGCGAGTCACGGCCTCCAGGTTGCGTTTGCTTTTGGCCAGATTGATCGACGCCAGAATGAACGCCTGACCCCAGAAAGCCTCCTCATTTTTACGATAATCCGGGTCATCGGTGGATGGAAAATCCAGGTCGAATTTGGTTTTTAGTTCCTCTTGCCATTGACTGACCAGCGGTGTCGGGGTAAGAATCAGCGCGCTTTTGACCATGCCGCGGTGAATATATTCCCGCAACACCATGCCGGCCTCAATGGTCTTGCCCAGTCCGACTTCGTCAGATAGCAGGGCACGCCCGCGGAATGTTTTCAAGACCTTGCGGGCGGTTTCCTCCTGGTACCAAAAAGACCGGATGTTCTGCAGGTTCGACAGGCAAATCAGGTTTTCAAAAGAATCCCTGAAACGGATGCGCTGAGCCTCCAAGGCAACGTCATATTCTTGGGGGGTCGAAACGACCCCTGAGGACAAAGCGGCTCGAAAAGACCCCTCGTCGATGACGACACTCACGGGAATCGTTGGCAGCGGCACCTTGGCCGCTTTCGGCTTGATAAGCCGGGAGGGCGCTTTGGCGGTGTCGTTTTCTTTTTTGGGTTCCTGCTTCTTGGCGCGGCTGCCTGCGGGTTTTGTCGGCGCCGTGTCTATTTGTCGGGATTCGAGGCGATAGCGACAATACTCCCGGACCCGCAGCAGGTCGGCGCGCAGCCTGCGTTTGTTGGCAAGCCTTGCCTTGGGCAGCCGGTCAAGGAGCCCCTCGGACGCTTCCAGAGCAAGCCGGAATTTACCGCTTGTTCTCAGCAGATCGATATACTTGGGCAGGTATTGATCTTCCAACTGAGCGCATTGATGCAGCCGTGAAAATCCATCGAGCTCAACCTCAGGATCATTCATCTCATGGCCTAAATAGGCCAGCTCTCTCATGGCATCGGCGTTTTTGGGATCCAGTTTTAAGGCTCTTCGCAGCAGTTGCAGCGCCTTTTCGTATTTGCCCTGATCCTCGTACCACTGAGCTTCATAAAAAAAATATTCTGCCTTTTCAGATCGCAGGCCGGCTTGCTGCGAGATGCGCCGCTCTTTCAGCCTGGCTTTGCGGTCGGCTTTTTTTTTCTTGATATTTCGCGTGGACATGACAATTA
>JBAVJU010000007.1:0-4663 GCA_049687935.1 Desulfobacterales bacterium
CGCATGACAGGT
This sequence comes from Desulfobacterales bacterium, assembly GCA_049687935.1. GTDB lineage: Bacteria > Desulfobacterota > Desulfobacteria > Desulfobacterales > SG8-13 > JARFQH01. The sequence continues at coordinate 13 of JBAVJU010000007.1, forward strand.
TGCGACCGCAGGTGCATCGTTTATTCTCCGCACTTGACGTAAGGCGAATCGCCCCCGCAGCGCCGGCAAACTTCGCCGTGGCGCTCCGGATACGCCTCATGGCAGAGCGGGCATAAACGAATTGGGCCTTTGCTGCGCTTGATCAGGAAATCGTCCCGGATCAAAACGGGTTCCGCGGTCACCATCCGATCGCCGGCCACACGGATCTGTTCCCGGATGCGTTCGGAATTCTGCTCCAGTTTGGGTTTCCGTTTCAGGTACCAGTCGGCCACATCCTCCCACTGGTTCAGTTTGCGGGCGTCCAGGTAGACCCGAACCCCCTCACCGGTGTATTTGTCATAGAGGCTGAGGGCATAGAGCCCCAGATTCAGAACGCGCAGCCACCCGTTGCCGACCGTGCAGGGGGTGAGGATCTGCACGGCATCCGGCAGGCACCAGATGGTCTCGCAGACGGCATTGTATAAAACCCCTTCGGGAATGTGCCGTTTGGCGGCCTCCACCATGTAACAGCCGAGCAACACGCCCGGTGCGGGATAGCCGTGAAAACGGGTCGTTGCTTCGACGAACGCATCGAAGCGCGACCCGCCGCTTGGTTCAATTTGAAGGTCGCTTCCGACCTTGGCATCGGTTTTCAATAAAACTCCCTTTCGATCACCTATGGGATCAGACCATACCGGACCGAGAGTACCCAACTCCGTCTGATGGGATCGGATCCTTGTCGTTGCCTATACGCGGCTGACCTCGACGAAGTTCTCCTGCATGGCCACGGCGCCACCGGCCGGATCCCAGCGGTCGAGTCCGCCGCACATCAGTTTGTTGTCCGCCACCCCGCGGTTGAAGGCTCGGCTCTCCACCGGCAGGGTGTGTCCGAACCCGTGCAGCATGAAAACTGCTTCGGGATGAATCATCTCGGTCAACTTGACCGGCATCTTTGCGGTATGCCCATTGCCCGAGACCCACACCAGGTCGCCGTCGGCAAACCCCAGGCTGCGACCGGCTTCCAGATTCATCCACAGGGTGTTCTCCGAAACCTGTTCAAACAACAAAGGGTTGTTGACGGTATGGCCCTGGGTGTGAACCGCGCAGCGGCCGAAGGTCAAGCGAAAGCTGCCATCGGGCGGATGGACGGATTCGTATGGTTTCAGCGACGGCAGTCCCTGGTCTTCCCACTTGGGGTTGACGATTTCGATTTTGCCGGAAGGTGTCTTGAAAACCAGTTCTTTCCGGCCGCGGTAGCGCGGTCCTGCGGCCAGCGGTACGAATCCGGTCGCATCGAAATCACCGACGCTAACCCCTGTCCCGTCGAGTTGATAATTCCAGATCTGCTCGATGCTGTCGAAGGACAGAGGGTCGAGTCCGAGCCTTTTGGCCAAACCGCATAAAATCTCCCAGTCCGCCCGTGTATCGTAGCGGGGTTGCACACCGCGCCGACGGGTGAAAAAGTAAGGGGTCAGATCGTTCTTGCAGGCCAGGATGGATTCTCTCTCCAGGTAAGGGGAGAGCGGAAGGACGACATCGGCAAACCAGGCCGTATCGCTCCAGGTGAAGGTTACCGACAACAGGAAATCAAGCTTGGAGAACAAGCCTTTCAGCGCTTCGGGGTCTGGATACGCCATCAGGGGGTCATGTCGATAGGCAATATAGGCCTTGACCGGATAGGGGTCCTCGGTTTCGATGGCCTTAAAGGCCAGGTGCAGCAGCCCCGGTCCATCATCGAACTGAGGATAGCGCCAGCCAACCCCGTCGGCGCGTTTTTCTTCGACCTTGGGGAAAAGATCTATCAGAGCCTTCAGCCCCTTTCTCCCCGCATCCCCGGGCTTGTTGGCCAGAGGCAGGCCGCCTTTGGAGCCCACCGAACCAAGCAGCGCGTTGATGATGTAAATGGAGCGGGACATGTGGAAAGAATCGCGATAGCGAGCGTTCATCCAGCCCGGATGCCACAGCACGGCCGGTTTGGCTTTGGCCAGATCGCGCGCGAAGGCGACAATGTCGTCGGCCCCGATGCCCGTTTCGGTTTCGGCCCATTCTGGTGTGTAGGGTTTGACAAACTCCGCCAGGGCACTCAAATCCTTGATCCACATGAAAGCGAAATCAGCATCGTAGAGTTTGTGCTCGATCAGCACATGAATCACCGCCAGGTTGAGAGCATAGTCCGAACCGGGTCGGATCATGAAAAAACGGTCCGCTTTGGTGGCCGGCACATTGGCGCGGATATCAATCACCGTCAGCTTGCATCCGTGTTCCATGGCCTCCAGCAGGTCGTTCACTTCCTTGACGTTGATGGCCTCGAACATGTTGCGGGTCTGCAGCACCACATGGCGCGCGTTTTTCAGGTCGTACACGACCCCTTTGCGCCCGAAGCCGAAAAGGGACTGGGCGGCGTGCTGGACGTTGCGGGCACAGGCGGAATCGTGATTGGACCAGTTGGGGGAGCCGATACCGCGCATAAAAGCACGGTGCAGGTCACGAAACGGCCCGCCGCGGTCCGAGAACAGCACGCTCCTGCCGCCGTAGGCGTCGATCACGTTCTGCAGCCGCTCGGCCGTGTAGTCCAGGGCCGCTTCCCAGCCAACGCTTTCCCATTTCCCCTCACCGCGTTCACCGCGGCGGATCATGGGTTTTTGCAAGCGCTCCGAGTCTTTGATCAGGGCTGCACCGGCGGCACCGCGGCCACACAAAGCACCGTTGATGCCCTCGAAATGCGGGTTACCCTGGATGAACCGGATCTGTCCGTTTTCCTCTTCCACCATGATCGGGCAGCGCACGGTACACATGCCGCAGACGCTGTAAACTTTCCGAATCGCCATGTTTCAGCCCTCCCTAATGATATCTTTTATGATATATCTTGTAATGTCATACTCCTTGGATGACAGTCGTATATTCCCATATTCGAAATGAATCATCAGGCAAACTCAGTGAACGGCCGTTGATCGCTGTACTCCTACAGTAAGGAGGCAAAGTATGTCAATAATGATATAGTTAAAATGGATAAAATGTGTCTGTGCCAGCAGAAAAATTCCTTGAAATAACTTCAAGCCACTGATACTAACAGATTTATTCTTCAATTCACCGATTGGGCGGGAAAGCATACAGACGAAGGGACATCCGCTGGCTGAGCACACACCGCCGGCAACATTCTTTCGCTGGTCTCAGCGCCGCCGTTACCAAGATGTCGGGTCTTCGGTAAGCAGCTGACCGGCAACCCGAAATACAGACGCCGTTAACATTCTATCTGATAGGGTATACGGTTGAATGCGCCGCCATATCTGATTCGAACCAAAATCTGGATCCAAAATCCGGACGGCAAGGTGGTGTTCGGCCTGGGCCGGTATCGCATTTTGAAGGCGGTTCAGGACACCGGTTCTCTTCAGGCTGCCGCCAAGGAATTGAAGATGAGCTACCGGGCGGTATGGATGCGGATTCGTGCGTCGGAAAAAAGAATCGGCCGAGAACTCGTCGTCAGAGACGGCAAGGGTTCACGACTTACTCCATTTGCTGAAAATCTTATGAAGCAATACAAGCGCCTGCTAGCGATATTGGAGAAGGAATCGGATGAGGTCTACCAGCACTTGATGTCGGATGAGCTGATCTGATATTAAGGTAGTTTTACCAAAGCAAAATTCTTTCGGTATAATACACGAATTTAGAAAATTCAGAAATGGAATAGCATAGCAGAATACTACAGATTTCTGAATTCCAGGATTTTAATCGAATTGTATTGGTGGTTGAAACTTAGAATAAATAGGAAGATTCGAATTTGCAGATTGACATGTGCGTCAAAAAAAAGCACGTATCGAAATTCGTAGAGCATAATGATGGAAAGAGAAGCTGCGGGCTTTACAGCAGGGGCGAGGCCAGACGAGCAATCCGGGCAGCGACACGAAACCGAAACGGTTTATCGTCGAAATGAGTGCTACCAACCGCTTCACATAGCGCCAGATCGCTCTTCAACATCGCTTCCACTCTCTTTGCAAAGCGATTATCAGCAACAAGTGCTGTGGCTTCAAAGTTCAGGTACAGGGCGCGGTTGTCAAGATTGACGGTGCTAACCCCTGCCAAACATTCGTCCACTAGCAACACCTTTTGATGCAGAAACCGGTCCTGGTACCGAAAAAGCCGCACACCGCAGTTCATCATTTCGCTGTAGTAGGTAAATGAGGCCAGCTCCACGAAGCGGTGATCCGCCTTTCCGGGGAGAAGAATTCGTACGTCGACGCCGCGGATGGCCGCGGCCTGGAGCGCGCGCACCATGACATCATCTGGCACAAAGTAGGGGCTCGTCATCCACAACCGTTGACGCGCAGTATGGACGATGGTTGCATAAAGGGCGCTGCAGTTGGCCATAGCGTCGGCCGGCCCCGTGTTCACGATGGCCACTTTCTGGTCATCGGCTGCCTCCAGCTGGATTTCTTTGCTGACTTCCGGGATCTGGCGAGTTGCCCAGAACCAGTCTTTTAAGATAGAGAACTGAATGTGCTGGGCGGCCGGACCGTCCACTCTCATGTGGGTATCCCGATACGTCAGGTACTCGTCGGCCAGGTTGAGTCCGCCGATAAAGCCAATTCGCCCATCTACAACCAGCAGCTTGCGGTGATTGCGAAAGTTAATCTGAAAACGGTTTTGATGCCCCCGGGTCGTTTTGAATCCTGAC
>JBAVJU010000008.1:0-11674 GCA_049687935.1 Desulfobacterales bacterium
GGTCGACTCTTACCTTCTCAAGTTAGATGATTCATCTCTCATCTGACCTCCTTTCAGCGGGTGGCCCACGGTCGTGGGCCACCCATTGGTTATGCAGACAGCTTAATTGGCGCGTCCTGATTATACATCGGAAAAGTGGACGGAAGCTTGTGGCATTGAAATCATCAAAACAGAAACGCAAGGAAGGAGGAAACAGGTTCTATAGTCTTGGAGGATTGTAACGGGGCATTTTTCACCAACTCCTCCGATCAGGGTGGTTCACTAAGACGTGGATCACCCTTTTGTTTTTGGACGGCCTCTTCGGCCTTGTTAATATCAGCTGCCATCATCTCATCCCCAGGCAAGGCAATTTTTTTGACCCTACCACTTTCGAATTGAAAAACGGCCTCTTTATTAATGACATGGGTTCTCACGAACAGTTTTTCCTGCGGATCAAGGGGGTGAGTCGACACACCCAGATATTTTTCTTCCGGTTGCCACAAGGAGAGATTTCCTGAGCCGGTGATCAACAGGCCGGCTGCCGCAATCATGAGCAGACACCACAATGGATCGCTTGCCCGATGGCTGACCCAAAGACCACTCAGCAGCAGGATCGGTAATGCGGCCAGACGTCCCATGACGCCGAGAGAGACCAAAACTACCGACAGCAGAAAAATCGGTCGGACAATCGGCCCGAAGAAATAAAACGGACCCATTGCGTTTCCACTGAAGCAGGCCGCCGTTTTTTCTAAGGCAGCTAAAAAGCTCAATAAAAGGACCGCCCTCAAAACTACCGGCTGCACTTCTCTGAACAGGCGCCGCCATTTTTTTTCCCACGGAGCCGGTTGCGAGTGTCCTGTCTTCATACGACCGCTGACCACCAGCCAGTCCCGGAGAAAGCCGGCCAAAAAAGGTGCCATAAAAATAATGGCCCCAATTGTCGTGGCCGGAGGACGATATATGGGCAGCAAGGTCGCCCCCACGAAGCCCATGTTGAAGCCGGCGATCAGACGCGCCGCCGGCCGGGGCTCAAGTGGAATCACCATTCGGCCAGTGCGGCGTCTGACCCAAATTCCGGCCGAAAAAACATAATAGGCCAGGGCCACTGCAAGGTAAGACAGGGGCAGTTGGTTCAGGGCGATGCCGGCCAGAACGGCTGTGAGGAGCCCGAGGGCATCGAAGAGGGTGTCCAGCCTTTCACCCAAGCGGGTGACATGATCGGTGTGCCGGGCCACCATTCCGTCCACCAGGTCGAGCAGGGCCGCCGTTATGTAAATCACGCCCGGAAGCCAGGCCAAAGATTGATGAATCGAGAAGGGGATCGTTGCCGGCCAGTTCCAGAAGCAGGCCAACGCGGACACCAGAACCCCTCGCAGCACCGTAATGCCGTTGGCCAAACCCAAGTGTGCCAGCACTTGGGTTTCACCGGGTCGGTGGTTGAGAGGCAGACCCGAGCGCAATACAGCCAACACATAGATCAGCGGCAAGAGCGGCAAGACAAACCGGGCCCAGCTGAAAGGGATCCGCCAGTGGGAAATTATTAACAGATTGACGCCGATAACGGCGCAAAAGCTAATACAGGCGGTCGTCCACCAGTTCATGCCGAGGCTTTTGGGGATCCGCATGTATTATTGTGTCCCTTTGCCGAACAGCGGTTCTCTCAGACCCGATCTCAGTTTTACTTATCAGAGCTATGAAATATCACAAGAACAACGGAATCGTAAACAAGCATTGCGAGGGAGGGGGGTGAATCTGCTGCCGACGGCAACGGGAAAAGTCTGTGACGACGGCTCGATCACGAGGATCGTGAAGCATCGTCTGCCAAAGTGAAATTCGTCACCTCGGCGGAATCGAAACCGCATAAAAACCGTTACGTGATAATCACGATGCCGGCGATTTCCTGCAGTTTTTCCCTGACCCGATCGAGAATGATTTTGGCGGGATCACTGGTGGAATTATCGTCAGGATGGGTGCTGTAACAAGAACGGAGAAGCTCTTCGTTGCCGAGCCAAAGGTCGAAATCGTCCAGTATGAATTTTGCGACCTTCTCGTAGAATCTGTGGAATTGCTTGTCAGTCATTCTTGAAAGAATTTCCTGATGGCCGCCGGGCAAGTCCGAAATTACCTTTTCGGCCGCATCGTCCAGAGTCTTCGGCATCCGGTACCGCTGTTTTCTGACAAACATATTGGTATGCGAGCCCTTTAGAACAAAGTTTTTGCCTTTTTGACCGGTTCGAAAAAGCAAATTATATGCCATGTGAATCGAGGTAAAACGGTATTATGTTGGAATCACCGCCGGTCAAGACTTTAAGCAATAGGCTCACTGTTTCGGCTCTTTCGCAGCGCATTTTTTGGGGGACGGAACGGCCTGTTTTCCGACTAAAATTTGACACTTTTATCTCATTCTGACGGGTATCCGACAGATGTCGCCGGTGCGGCATTGACGTTTGGCCACGATGTGCTTACCATGCCGGCACTATCGACATTCAAACAGAGGCAGATCCGTAATTTTCGTTCGCGTCAGAATGGCTTGGTTTTGTGACGTCAGATAGACCTCCGCTGCCGTTAAAAGGAAATTCTTTATAATGGAACACAAAAAACTCCCCCGCATCACGATCCTTGGAAAGCGCATCATCCTGTCCTTGCTGGCCTTCATGCTCATCTGGCCCCTGACGGTCGGCGTATACACCCTGGTTTACAAAGGCTACACACTTGTCGATCGCATGACCTTTCCGAGCTTAGACACCGAACTGAAGGAGACGCTCGACAAAACGCCGCCCGATGCGCCCGAACCTGAAAAAGGTGCGGCGCTTTCCATGGCGCTGCGAAACCGATTGAATCAGGAGATGACTTCGGCATTCGGCTGGTCGGTCAACGACTTGTGGATTTCTCCGACGCGCTGGCTCGACAACCGCGCCAACCGGCAGAAAGGGACGATTTTTGCAACTCGAATGTTCCTCAATTTTTCTGCCACCCACCTTTCCAAACTCGGCGCCGTGGATGCCGAAAATCCCCTGCTCAAGGAGGCCAGAGAAAAACGATTTGCCTTCACCGAGGACAGCTGGTGGTTTCCGTCGACCGAAAGTGAGTATCGCAAAGGCATTGCGCTCATGCAGCAGTACGAGGCCGACCTTCGCGCCAACAAAGCGGTATTCAACATGCGCTCTGACGACCGCTACGATTTCTTGAGCTTTATCACCGGTAAACAGTTCCTCGATCAACCCCTCGGGCTTTTGGTTCAGAGCAACAGCGAAGTGTCGTATTCGGAACTCGATGACAGAATTTATTACACCCAGGGGGTTGTTTTAGTTCTGCGCGATGTACTGACGGCACTCTTTCATCTCTATCCGGAAATCAGCGAAAAGGGTGGGGCCGAAAACATACGGACTGCAATGAGAGGAATCAATCAAATTTGCACCTTCGATCCGTTGATCGTGCTGAGGGGGGACCATGACTCCGTCATGGCCGATCATCGCGGCAAGATGGCAAGGTACCTGATCGAAGTGCGGGAACGGCTCAACGATGTGGCCCAATCCGTCAGCCGTTGACGGAAAGCAGCGAGGGTCCGGCGAAAATCCGGATGAAACCCGTACTAATGGATCATTACCGTATCTACCTTGTTTTTTTAGCGGTTCTCGGGCGGAATGAGCTTCAAAGCGGACTTCAGCTGCCTGAACTCCTCCGGCGTCAACGGTTGCCAAGGTTCGGTCGGCATGAATTTAAGGGAAGATCTCACCGACGGTGAAAACACCTTGCCGGCCTGAATTTCGGGTGACTGCATCAGGAACCCGAAATCTTCCCCGGCGTTCAGAAGGATGTCCAGTTCGTCGCTTTCTTCCATCAACTCGACCATCAGCAAATTCTGCACCAGACTGCCGCCCTTGAGCCAGCGTTTGCCGGTCCGCCCGGTAAATATTTCGATATAGGGGCTGTGAAGCTCGACCGCCGCATTGCCGGCAGCCATAAGAAAGGCTTCGGGCACACTATAGCGACCATCTTCAAATGGAATCCAGTCCTTCACCATTTTCATCTCCAGCGCTTCGTATCCTGCACGAACTCCTCTCGCCTTCAAAAGCCGGGAATCGTGTCGTTGCGTCGCCCGACAACCCTCGACCCAAAAGTCTCAATTGATGTTAAAGAAAACATTAATGCGCAAAAAGGCCCGGTGCAAGTCCTGCTTGTCAATGAGGGATTGATGGCTATTATAAAACAATGTTACTCGAGGAGAACAAATCAGATCTTAACCCGCTCTGTTTCAAAATACTTAAGCACAAACCGAAAGGACTAAAAGAGCCATGACAGAACTCAACGATGCCCAACTGCTGACCGTCGTTCAAAATGTGGTTGAAAAACATGGCTGCAAAATCGTAGATTTCGATTTCGATAAAAAGATCATCAACCTCGAGGGTCCTGAGGATGCCAAGGCCGATTGCGCCCGTGCAATCGTTGAAATTTTAGGATAGGCAATGGGCGGCGCCGACACGCTGTTTTTCCGCCGGTCGCTCTTGGGCGTTTGAAAAGCGGACGAAGAAGGACATTTTCGGGTGGGATAAGGGTAACAAGCGGTTGGGATTTTTGCTCCGTGTGTAAGAACCATAAAGCGTCAATTCTAAAATCAAATTGACCGATAACCTTTGACTAAAAGCTGTCATAAGGAGGCGGCCATGAACCGGCCGGTTTTGCAAATTTCAAAAGAGCAACTGGTGAAAATGCTCGAAGATGAGCGCTTAACGGTGATCGATGTTCGCTTGAACTGGGAAACGAGCACCACGAAGATTAAAAACGCCGTGCATGAAGATCCTCGCACAGCCGCCTGGTTTGTGAACTACGACCTTGATCAGGCCATCGTGCTCTACTGCTCCACACCTGAGGAGAAGACCAGTCTCGATGTGGCCCGCAGCCTTCTCGAAAAAGGTTTTACAAACGTACGCGTCTTGAAAGGCGGGTGGCTTGTCTGGGTTGCCGCAAATTTGCCTGTACAGAGAAAAACAAAGGAGCCGCTGCCTGGAAAATTAATCAAAGGCGTTATTTCTGATTGACACGCGAGAATTCGCCGAGCAGCCGATGAAGCCCGTAAACTAATAAAAACCGCAGTACGGCATAAAGAACATATGGGCTTCCGACGGGTGGTTTCGGCTCAGCAGTCGGATCAGGTACAGCCGCCATCACTGCAATGGCCCTGAGGACGGCCGAAAGAAGTCCTCTGCCTCAAATAGGTAATCATTGCCTGGTGGGCGGATTCTTTCAGGACGGGATCCTGAATACCGAGCAGCCAGGATCTTCTCCTTTCGATAAGAACCCACAAGAGCCCGATGACTGTCAAACCGGTGTATAAGATGATGTGGAGTGCGGTTTCCAGCCGAATCGGCAGCAGGATGCTGAGCAACAGCACGACAGACACGGCCGTCATCATTTGGGTTCGAATGACGGCCGATATATAATGCTGACGTCGAATCGTCCACAGATAAAAATCGGCCCTTTTTCTGCTCCAGTATGTTTCACCAAGATTCGGGTATTGCATGACATTCCCCCTTGGACAGCACTGTTTGGAACCTTTAAGATTAACTTAACTATGCATTGAAAACTGTCAATCACCGTGACTGAATGCCAACCGGGAGTAAGTGAATCGACGTGGCACGCATCGAGTTGAACCTGCCCGAAATGTTTTCTTTCTCTACCGACGTTCGCGTGCGAATCAGCGACATCAATTACGGCAACCATCTCGGCAATGACGCCGTTCTTTCATTGATCCACGAAGCCAGATTGCAGTTCCTGCAGAGCCGGGGATTCTCGGAATTGGACATCGACGGTTGCGGGTTGATCCTGACCGATGCCGTCATCCTGTATAAATCGCAGGGGTTTCATGGTGACCTGTTGACCATTTTTGCGGCCGTGGATGACTTCAACAAATACGGCTGTGACTTTTTTTACAAAGTCATTCGAAAAAACGGGGGCAAGGAAGTGGCCCGTGCCAAGACAGGTATCGTTTTTTTCGATTACAACCGTCAAAAGATGGTGCCCGTGCCGGCTGCTTTTCTGGACGTATTCAGAAAAAGAAACGTTGCAGTTTGACGCCTGTTGAACCTGTGCGAGGCAACATATCCGTAACCCTTTACCGGAAGGAGGACATTATGACCGTTGCGCTTACCTGGTATAGTCACGCCTGTTTCCTGATTGACACAGGAGATGAAAAACTGCTGACCGATCCATTCCTGACCGGCAATCCACTGGCGCCGGTCACGGCCGATAGTGTTGTCGCGGACTACATCCTGGTGTCCCACGGCCACGGCGACCACGTCGGCGACACGGTCGCGATCGCCCGGCGAACCGGTGCCACCGTGATTGCCAACTTTGAAATACAGAACTGGCTGGTTGGACAAGGGGTGGAAAACGCGCATCCTCAGCACATCGGCGGAGGTTTCGACTACCCCTGGGGACGTGTCAAGCTGACGATGGCACAGCACGGTTCGGCGCTGCCCGACGGGAGTTACGGCGGCAGCCCGTGCGGATTTCTTTTCTACATTCAGGGTAAAAAAATTTATCACGCCTGTGATACCGGCCTGTTTTACGACATGAAGCTCATCGGAGAAGAGGGGATCGATCTGGCCATTCTGCCCATCGGTGACAACTTTACAATGGGCCCGGTCGACGCCTTGAGGGCCGTCAAGTTGATCGAACCGGCCCGGGTGGTGCCGATACATTACAACACCTTCGACATCATCAAACAGGACCCGGACGCCTGGGCTGAAAAAGTACGCGCAGAAACGAAAGCCGCCGTGACGGTCATGAAACCCGGCGACTCGATTGAGCTCTAAGCGCAGATGACCTTGAGGGCCCATGCACCAGGAGACAAACACTATGGCTTTGACGGCTGAAGACCGGCGCCTTGACGATCACCGCCGACGCCTTGCAAACTGGAAAAACGGATATTCTGAGCAATTTTACGGTTGAGCCGCTCCTGGGGGGTAGAGAAAAGGCTGCCGAATCCTTTCGCGGTCTGCCTGCGGGATTCCTCTACGAAGTAGTCGAGCAACAGCAGATCCGCCGCCACTTCTCGGCCGGCGCGCCGGGCGGCTTCTATACGGGCGAGAACGGCCATAATGCCGTAAAGGTGAAGACTGAGGGTGGCGATACGGCGCAGAAGGAACTCTTTGGCATAGATTTTCTTGCCGAAGATCAGCGTAACGGCATGAACCATTACGCTGATCCACCGGGCGTTCGAGGCGGCTTCGCGCAAGGCCCGGTCCATTTTTTTCTGGTTGAAGTGCAATCGCCAACGGGAGCGACCGAAAAGGCTTTTGAACAGAAAAGCGATTTGGGCGCCTTTCGAATTGGAAACAGCTTGCAAACCTTTGGCCAATCGGCGAATCATGTAGAGCGCGGGATAGATGGAATGAATCTCGGTCGTCCCTTCGAAGATGGTGGTGACCCTGAAATCCCGCATCCGCATTTCGTATGGCTGAGTGGCCAGATAGCCCGCTCCGCCAGCTACCTGGAGTGCGTCATAAAGGGTGTCCCAGGCCCGGGTGGTGCCGAAGAGTTTGCAGTGGGAGCTTTCGATGGCCACCGGGGCGAGCGGATCATCATTCAGCATGTCGGCGGTGAAGGCCGTCATGGCTGATGCCACGTATCCGTTGACGCTTGCCCTGACCATTTTTTCCTGGATCAGTTCAAAGCTGTCGATCGGGACGCCGAACTGATGTCGGGTGGCGGATCTTTTTTTCATGTCCTGAAGTGCCTGCCTGATCGTTCCGGCGGACCCGGCTCCTAATGCAAGACGTCCGTGATTGAGGATCGTCATGGCGATCTTGAACCCGTCGCCTGGTTTTCCCAGAAGATTTTCGCGCGGTACATGCACGTTTTTAAACCGAATGGTGGCGGTCGAGCTGGCTTTGAGACCCATTTTGGGCATATCCTTGCCGATGGTGACACCCTGCCAGCCTGTTTCGACGATAAAGGCTCCCATGAAGCCGGGCGTTGACGGATCCATTTGCGCAAATACGGTCAGCCCCCCGGCGTAGTTGGCGTTTGTAATATAGGATTTCTGACCGTTGAGGATGTAGTACCGACCATCGGGTGAGAGAACGGCGGTGGTTTCAATGCTTTTGGCATCCGAACCGTGCCGTGGTTCGGTCAGCGCATACGAGAATATCATTTCTCCGGATGCAGCCGGTTTGAGATATTTTTCCTTCTGGGCTTCGGTTCCGAAGAGTAAAATGCCCTTGGTGCCGATCGACAGGTGTGCCAGGGCCGTGAAACCGAGCGATATATTCTGGGCAACGATCTCCTCGGTTACTCTCAGGTAATTTTGCAAGCCGAGGCCCTTCCCGCCATACGCCGCCGGAATGTTGAGACCGAAAAAACCGATCTGTCTCAATCGTTTCATCGCCGCTTCCGGAATGATGCCCTTTTCGTCCAGTTCGGCTGCCGGGAATTCTGCATGAATTTCCTGAAATCGGCGGATCACATCAAGCGTTTTTTCGTCTGCAGCGAGATCGGTAAAGTTTCGCACCCGTCCGATATCAAGAACGCCGAAGATCGCATTGACCAAAAAGGTATCATCCTCCATGCCACACTCCTGTTATCGTGCCGCTCGTTACCGTTTAGACAAAAAATATGAGACATCGAAATCATAACGAAAGATGCCGTTTGTAAACAACTTTTAAAATAATCCGTTGAAACACGGCTGTAAACAGCTCCCAGCGGAAAGAAGATTGCGGGGAGTCCGTTCCGGTGCTATAGAATTCAAAAACTGATGTGCCTGACGTCGGTGCCGTCACCCGAATAGAGTCGGTCTTCATATGGGAGGCCTTCCGGCCGGAGGCGACAGGCACACGGCAGTGACCGTGAACGACAGCGACCGCACAACATCACTGAGCGGCCGTCAAAGAGGAGGTGCTATGCCAAGGAAAAAGCCAGAAAAGCTGGAACCGGTCGGAAAGCGAATTAAAAAAGCACGGACAGCCAAGAAAGTCACCTTCGACCGGCTGGCAAACGAAACCGGCTTCGCGGTCGACTATCTTAAAGAGATCGAGTCCGGCAAAGAGATTCCGCCGGTCGGTGCGCTGCTGCAAATTTCGCGCGCGCTCGAACTCGACGCTGGTTTTCTGCTGCGGGAAGAGGAAGTCAATCTGAAAAAGCGTATCAAAGCATTCACCAAACGAACCGAGAACTATGCCTATACGACGTTGACGCCCGGGGCGGAAAACAAACACCTGAAGGCTTTCAAAGTCACTGTCGACGCCCAGCAGGACCACAAGGGCGTCGGCTATCAGCACGAGGGCGAGGAGTTTGTCTACGTGTTGAAAGGCGATATGGAGATCATCGTCGGCGATCACGTCAACCGGCTGAAACCCGGCGATTCCCTGCATTTCAACTCGGGGATCCGGCACAAGATGCGCAATGTCGGCCAGGAAAATGCCGAACTCATTGTCGTGGTTTACGGCCACTGAAGTCGGACGATCGCCCGGAGATTCTCTGATCGAGAGCTTTTGATGAAATAACGCGGTTTCCACCGACAGGGGAGGGTCTGGTCTATGTCGATACAGCTCACCGATGAGCAGTTGATGATTCAGTCGATGGTCAGGGATTTTGCTCGGGAGGTTATTGCCCCCACAGCCGCCGACAGAGACAAAAACAAGGCTTTCCCGGCCGAAAACCTGAAACGGCTGGCCGAGCTCGGTTTCATGGGAATGATGGTGCCGCCGGAATACAACGGTTCGGGCGCCGACACCGTGAGCTATGTCTTGGCACTGGCCGAAGTGGCCTATGCGTGTGCCGCCACTGCGGTGGTCATGTCGGTGCACAACTCAATCGTCTGCGAGAGTATTCTGCGTTACGGCAGTAAGGCGCAGAAACAGCAGTGGCTCAAGCGCCTGGCCACAGGCGAGCTCCTGGGCGCTTTTGCATTGACCGAACCCCATGCCGGATCCGACCCCCTGCGCCAGAGCACCAAGGCCGTCCGCGACGGCGATCATTACGTGCTGAACGGGACCAAACGCTTCATTACCACCGCAAAGAACGCCGGTCTGATCATCGTTACCGCCAACACCGACGAGGTCGCCCGGCATCGCGGCATCAGCGCCTTCATTGTGCCGCAGGGCGCGGCCGGTCTTGCCGTCGGTCATCTGGAAGACAAGATGGGTCTGCGTGCCTCGGACACCGCCGACTTGATCTTCGAGGATTGCCGGGTTCCGGCCGAAAACCTTCTGGGCAGCGAAGGCGAGGGGTTCAAAATCGCCATGACGGCTCTTGACGGCGGGCGTATCGGCATTGCGGCCCAGTCCGTCGGGGTGGCCCAGGCGGCACTGGATGCCGCCGTTCAATACGCCAAGGATCGTGAACAGTTCGGTCAGAGTATATCCAAGTTTCAGGGGCTGCGCTGGATCGTTGCCGACATGGCTACCGAGATCGAGGCCGGCCGGCAGTTGATGCTCTCGGCGGCGGCCATGAAAGATCGCGGCGTTAATTACAGCATGCAGGCCTCGATGGCCAAGCTCTACGCCTCCGAAATGGTCAACCGCGTGACGGCCCGAGCGGTCCAAATGCACGGCGGGTATGGATTCATCCGCGAATACCCGGTTGAGCGGTTTTACCGAGACGCACGGGTTTTCACGATTTACGAGGGCACTTCGGAAATTCAGCGCATTGTCATCTCCAACCACATTTTCCAGGACAAGCGCACTCCTTGACAGCACGGGGGCGGTTTCCCGGGTCACTCACTCTTCTCTCTGAGGCCGGTTCGCCCATCAGGAAACCTCGAAGGCACCGGGGGAGAATATTTCGGATTCGGTCAACAGCAGCCAGCGCTGCTGCAAGGACACGTCCGCAAAACCGATATACAGGTATTCGGCGGCATGCGGGAGGAATAAATCCTGCCAAGCCTTCAGATGCACCGCCGAGCATGGGGAATCGACGAGAAGGCCGTCCAGTTCCGCAAGCCGGTGAAGATCGGAGAGTTCCGGCAGTTTCGGATGGTCCCACCAGAAGACCTGCCGCTGCATATCACCGGTGAATCGCGGCCGCTGCTGTTTCGTGACGAGGGTGAAGAGGACGCTGCGGTTGCCGGGTGCCGGAAACAGATAGCGGTGTTCGAGGTCGAGAAAATGCGGGCGTTTCAATCGAACGGTCTCGAGCAGCCGGTCGGTGTTTGGCACGTCTTGCGGTTCGATGAAGACGACCTCTAAGGGCGTGAACGGGTTGGCGGTGGTCAGAATGTCGAGTGCCCGGGCTATGAAGTCCGCATCGTTCACCTTCGGGCCGATAAAGACCTGATAGGGCTGGGTCAATTTTTGGGCCAGTTTCTGGAGTTCGGACATCGACCGGACAGATTCCAGGATCAGCTTCGAGAGCCCGAGGCGGTTTCCCAGGCGAACATAGTGGTCCGGGGTCAGCCGGTCGCCGGCCTTGCGGGGATTGCGCCAGGCAATGTCCAGACCCGGCATTGGATACAGATTGACGTCGAGGCGGGCTTCGGCGTAATCGAACGCTTCCAGCAGGTTTTCGCCGGAAAAGGCCGGCGTGGCCATTATCGGATAGGGCGGCTCGGGTTCGAAAATCAGGCCGAGGGCCCGGCTCCGCGCTCGGAAGTCGGTACCCGGCAAAACCGCCAGGGGAAAGACCTGTACATCTTGCTGCAGGTCATTTTCAACGATGAAATCGACCGAGCGTTTGAACCCGTCCAGGTTGTCGCCCG
>JBAVJU010000009.1:0-15757 GCA_049687935.1 Desulfobacterales bacterium
GGTTAAACCGTAACAGACGAAAACTATTGGAGCGCCCAGTCAGCTTATGCCGAAAATCACCTTTCTACCCCACAAAAAAGAAATTCAAGTCGATGAAGGCGAAATTCTGATCCGGGCCGCTTTGGAAGCCGGGGTGCACGTGAACGCCTCCTGCGGCGGAGAAGGACTCTGCGGCAAATGCCGTGTCATGATCGAAGAGGGGCACGTCGAGGAGGGCATCAGCGAGAAGCTCAGCCGCCAGGACGTGGAGAGCGGCTACCGGCTGGCCTGCCGCAGCCGTGTTGTCGAAGACCTCGTGGTGCGCATTCCGATCGAGTCCGAGGTGGATGCGGCCGTTTTAAACATGCAGGCCACACCGCGGCGCACGGCGCGCATCCAGGAAATGAACCTGGAGGAGTTGACGGAAAAGGGCTTGTTCATGCCGCCTGTGGAAAAGAAATACCTGGAGCTGCCTCCCCCCACCGTCCAGGACAACCTGGCCGATGCGACCCGGTTGGTGAGTTTTTTGAAATTGAAGCACGACGAGCACCGGCTGGTGGTCGAGCTGCCGGTCATCCGAAAATTGCCCGATGCTTTGCGGCAGGACGATTTCCGGATCACGGCCACCCTGGCCAGGCCGGTTCACGAAGGCCGCAAAACCCGCATTATAGACGTGCAACCCGGCGACACGGCCGACCGCAACTACGCCATTGCCGTGGACATCGGGACCACCACCATTTACGCCCAGCTGATCGATCTAGTGAGCGGTGAGGTGCTGGCCCAGTTCGGGGAATTCAATGGTCAGATCAGCTACGGTGAAGACGTGATCAGCCGGATCGTCTACGCTGAAAAACCCGGGGGTTTGGAACGGCTGCACACGGTGGTGCTTAAAACCATCAATACCGTGATTCGAAAAATTATCCGGCGGGCCGGTATCGAGACCGGAGAAGTTTCCGCCATAACTCTGGCCGGCAACACCACCATGACCCAACTCTTTCTGAAGGTCAATCCCCGCTACATTCGGCGATCGCCTTACGTGCCGGCATCCACGCTCTATCCGCCGATCGACGCCGTGAGCCTGGGCTTGGAGTTGGCCGACCACGTTTCCGCGCTGGTGTTTCCTTCCGTTTCCAGTTACGTGGGCGGCGACATCGTCGCCGGTGTCATGGGATCGGGCGTGTACCGCACCGAGGAATTGACCCTTTATATCGACATCGGAACCAATGCCGAAATCGTCATCGGCAACAAAGACTGGCTGGCCTGTGCGGCGGCTTCGGCCGGGCCGGCCTTCGAGGGCGGCGGCATCGCCTTCGGCATGCGGGCGGCCAAGGGCGCCATCGAAGATTTCTCGATCGATCCGCTGACCCGGGAGCCGATGATCATCACCATCGGCAACGTACGGCCCAAGGGCATCTGCGGTTCGGGTCTCATCATCTTTGTAGCGGTGATGTTCGAATTGGGCCTCATCGATAACCAGGGCAAATTCAACCGGAAGCTCGACACACCGCGCATCCGTGAAACCGACGGCATTTGGGAATACGTTCTGGCCTGGAAAGACGCGACCCAGATCGACCGGGACATCGTCATCACGGAAATCGACATCGAGAACCTCATCCGGGCCAAGGGGGCGATTTACAGTGCCTGCGTGACTTTGCTGGCCGAAGTGGGCATGGGCATCGCGGACATCGAACGCATCGTCCTGGCCGGCGGCTTCGGCAGCTACGTCGATCTGGCCAAGGCGATGACCATCGGTCTGCTGCCGGAGATCGATCCGGATCGGGTGACGTTTGTGGGGAACGGTTCGCTGATGGGTGCCAAGATGAGTGCCCTGACCAACCGGATTCGCCGCGATGTGGTGGAGGTCACCCGCAAGATGACCAACTTCGAGTTGTCGGAGACGCCGTCTTTCATGGACAATTATGTGGCGGCACTGTTTCTGCCCCACACCGATCTCAACCAGTTCCCGAGGCTCAAGGCCCGTCTGGATCAGCGCAGGGCCTTGCTGAATTCGTAGAACCGGTGCTGCCCCGACATCGCTTGATTTTTGGACTCATCTATTGACAAAGATGGTTTACCAATATAAGGAAACGAC
The DNA here is from genome assembly GCA_049687935.1 of Desulfobacterales bacterium. Lineage (GTDB taxonomy): Bacteria > Desulfobacterota > Desulfobacteria > Desulfobacterales > SG8-13 > JARFQH01. The sequence continues at coordinate 2,072 of JBAVJU010000009.1, forward strand.
TTTGGCAACATCCAATTGAACGCGATGGACAATCGTCGCCTTTTGCGGCTTGACGTTCCCTCATCTGTTGCAACGACATCACCAGCGCCCTGCGGGCCGTTACATCATATTATAAAAATAATAAGAACCTGCGGTAATTCGTCTACGCTTTAGAATAGTGAATAGACCTGAAAATCCAAAAGACGAAAGGGGGGGTAAAACTTCGATTATCCGGGCGATTCTCATTTGGTCCGGTTGGTGTGCGCAAGTTCGCGGGGAGTATAACCTCATCGAATGACTAAATTTATTGAGATGAAGGAGGTAACATTGGGCTTCGAATTTTATAAGGAATCGTACACGGGAAAGATCAAGGAGATCGCCCTGGGGGAAGGCGCGAAGGCGGTGACCGTCGGCGGAGAAAACTGCTATCCGTTTTACCAGTTTGAAGGTGACGTGCCCAACAAACCCAGAATTGCCATGGAAATCTGGGACATGGAGCCGGAAGACTGGCCGGAAGCCGCCCTGAGTCCGTTCAAGGATGTGATTGCCGACCCGGCGGCCTGGGCCAAAAAATGCGTCGACGACTATGGCGCCGAACTGATCGTGCTCCAGTTGAAGAGCATCGATCCGAACGGGCAGAACAGGAGCGCTGCCGACGCGGCCACCGTGGTCAAAAAAGTGGCCGACGCCATCGACGTGCCGCTGATCGTCTGGGGATGCGCGAACGTTCAGAAGGACGAGGAGGTCCTCAAGAAAGTCGCCGAAATCTGCCAGGACAAGTCCCTGGTCATAGGGCCGGTGGAAGACAAGAACCACAAAGGCATCGCCGCCGCGGCCATGGGCTACGGGCACACGATCATCTCATCCTCACCTATCGACGTCAACCTCGCCAAGCAGATCAACATCCTGCTCGAAAACCTCGGCATGCCCAGCGACCGGGTCATCATCGATCCCACGACAGGCGGTCTGGGGTACGGTCTGGAATACTCCTATTCCGTCATGGAGCGCATCCGCATGGCGGCTCTGACGCAGGGCGACGACAAGCTGCAGTTTCCGATCATCAACAACGTGGCCAACGAGGTCTGGAAGTGCAAAGAGGCCAAAGAGCCGGCGGCCAGCACCCCCATTCTTGGCGACCCGGAGCGGCGGGCCATCCTCATGGAAGCCACCGCGGCAGTCTCCTACCTGACGGCCGGGAGCAACATTCTGATCATGCGCCATCCGGAGGCCATCCGAATGGTCAAATCCTACATCGACCTGATTGCCGACGGCGGGTCCGCGGCCGACGTGGCCCCCATCAAAAAGTCCCTGGACGATGTCGACATCGACTATGCGTCGCTGGCGCCGCAACCGGACCTGACCATTGCAGCCGAGAAGAAGGCAGCCCCGGCAGCCAAGGCAGCACCGGCGGCCAAGGCAGCCCCGGCTAAACCGGCTGCAGAGGCCAAACCCTCAGCCGCGCCCAAACCGGCACCGGCGGCTACACCCAAACCGGTAGAGGCGGCCAAGCCGGCGGCGGCAAAAGTCGAGGTAGACAAGGCCGAAATCGAGGCCAAAGCCAAGGCCGACGTGGAAGCCAAGGCCAAGGCCGAGGCAGAAGCCAAGGCCAAGGCCGAGGAAGAGGCCAAGCGCAAAGCCGAGGCCGCAGCCATGGCCAAAGCTGAAGCGGAAGCCAAGGCCCAGGCCGCAGCCAATGCCAAAATCGAGGCAGAGGAAGACAAAATCCGAGCCAAACGGATGGCAGAGCGCGACGCCCTGAATGCCAAGCGCAAGGCCGCCGACAAGGGAAAGGTCGCTGAGAAAGCGGCTCTCGAGGCCAAGCAAAAAGAAGCCGCCAAGGCGAAAAAGGCCGGCGTGACACCGGCTGTCGACCAGGAGAGCAAGCTGGAACAGATGCTCTACAAACTGAACCGCATTCACAAGCGCATCGACTAAAGGCCCCGGCAGCCGGAACCAACGGTATGCCGGATCCGCAATGAGCCAACGGCAGTTGAAAAACCGGACGATTTAACAGTTTTCACTTTTAACGACCTCAACGAAGGAGGATGAAGGTATGTCAAGACTTGTTGCATTTGCCGCTATTCAGGGTGGCTACAATATCGTTTCCAAGGTTGAAGGAAGGTACAAGAGAGCCCTGCAGACCTACAATGCGGACACCCAGGTGGGGTTTCCCAACACGGCCTACTACCTGCCGGTAATTTACTCCCTGATCGGCCTGAAGGTCGAAACGCTGGAGGATATGAAAAAGCCTCTCGATTTTGCCCGCGGACTGCTGCCGCCCCACGTCAAGGGCCATAACCACCTCCCGTATCTTGGACCCCTGCTGGATGCCGGCATGGCGGCCATCCTGGCATTTGAGATCGACGAAGCGCTGCGGTATCTGGAAGAGCCCGATTTTTACCTGCATTCCGAAGAACCGGACATCGATGCGGGCAAGATCTGGCTCGGAGCGGCCGACGACACGGTTTTCCGTAAAAGAGGCGTGGAGTTCGTCGACGGTTCGGCCCCCGGTTTTGCGGCCATCGTCGGTTCGGCACCGGATCCCGAAACCGCCAAGATGATCGTGGAAGAGTATCAACGCCGCAGCCTTTATATTTTCTGTGCGGCCAACCAAAACGGCACGACCGTGATCGAGCAACTCATAAAGGCCGGAGTTCAGGTCGGCTGGAACACCCGCATCGTTCCCTTCGGCCCGGATATTTCATCGGCCGTTTTCGCTCTCGGGTTCGCCAACCGGGCGGCCATGGCCTTCGGCGGTGTTAAACCCGGTGATTACAAGAAGATGCTGCTCTACAACAAGGACCGGATCTTCGCTTTCGTCAACGCCCTGGGGGATGTGAACGCCGAATGGGCGGCGGCGGCGGCCGGTGCGGTCAACTGGGGCTTTCCGACCCTGGCCGATACCGACATTCCCGAGATCCTGCCCACGGGTGTCTGCACCTATGAGCATGTCGTCGCCAACGTGCCGCACGACAAGATGGTCGAAAAATCGGTGGAGGTCCGCGGCCTAAAGACCACCGTGTCTCAAATCGATATTCCCTGCGCCTTCGGTCCGGCTTACGAGGGTGAGCGGGTGCGCGGCGCCGATCTGTTCTGTCAGATGGGCGGCGGCAAGACCCAGGCCACCGAACTGGTCAAGATGGCCGAGATGAACGAGATCGAAGACGGCAAGGTGATCGTCGACGGTCCGAATGTCACCGACATCAAGGAAGGCGAGACACTGCCGCTCGGCATTTACGTTCAGGTGGCCGGTCGGAAGTTCCAGACCGATTTCGAGCCGATCATCGAGCGTCAGATCCACCACCTGATCAACTACATCCAGGGCGTGATGCACATCGGCCAGCGGGATATTGCATGGGTGCGGGTCGGCAAGGCGGCCATCGAAAAAGGGTTTACCATCAAAGATATCGGCGTCGTGCTGCATGCCAAGTTCCACCAGGATTTCGGCAACATCCTCGACAAGGTTCAGGTCACCCTGATCACCGACAAGAAGAAAGTCGACGAGCTCACCAAGCGCGCCCGGGGTGAATACAGGACCAGGGACGAACGGGTGGAGAAGATGAGAGACGAGGACGTGGAGACTTACTACTCCTGCACCCTCTGCCAGTCCTTCGCACCCACGCACGTCTGCACGGTCAGCCCGGAGCGCACGGGGCTATGCGGCGCCTATAACTGGATGGACTGCAAGGCTTCCTTCGAGATCAACCCCACCGGCCCCAACCAGCCGATCGAAAAGGGTGAGTGCCTCGACCCGAAGCTGGGCCAGTGGAAGGGCGTCAACGAGTTCGTCAGGAAAGCCTCCCGTGGGGCCATCGATCACTACAATTTCTACTCCTTGGTCGTTGATCCGATGACCACCTGCGGTTGCTGCGAGTGCATCGCGGCCATGCTGCCGGCCTGTAACGGTGTCATGACCGTTCACCGGGATTACACCGGGGAAACCCCCTGCGGCATGAAGTTCACCACCCTGGCCGGTGTCATGGGCGGCGGTGCCTCCTCGCCGGGTTTCGTCGGGCACTCGAAGTTCAACATCACCCAGGGTAAGTTCCTCGTCGGAGACGGCGGCCTGTTGCGGATGGTCTGGATGCCCAAGAGCCTGAAGGAAGAAATCAAGGAGCGGATCATCAAGAGAGGAACCGAAATGGGCGTTCCGGATCTGATCGATAAGATCGCCGATGAGACCGTCGGGCTCACAGAGGAAGAGATTTTGCCCTTCCTGCAGGAAAAGGGGCACCCGGCCCTCTCCATGGAGCCGTTGATCCAGTAAATTCACCCGTTATGTCGTGTGTTGTGCGCTGCGAACGGCGGTCGATGAAGTTCGACCGCCCGCCGCAGTGCACGACCCGGAACCGGCAACTCGACCAATTCGATCGAAGGAGAAAAAAATGGCATTAACCGGTATACAGATTTTCAAACTCCTGCCAAAGACCAACTGCAAGGAATGCGGGGTTCCGACCTGCCTGGCATTTGCCATGAACCTGGCTTCGGGCAAGGCTGAACTCGACAGCTGCCCCTATGTGTCCGCCGAAGCGCGCGAACAACTGGCCGAGGCTTCCGCACCGCCCATCCGTCCGGTGGTGATCGGGCAGGGCGTCCGCAAATTGACCGTCGGCGGTGAACTTGTGTTGAGCCGTCACGAAAAAACCTTTTACAACAAGACGGGCCTGGCCGCCCTTGTCGGCTCGGACATCCCGCAGGCCGAGCTGGAGGCCAAACTGAAGACCTGGAACGCGTTTCAGTTCGAACGCGTCGGACTGAACCTGCGCCCGGAACTGGTGGCGCTGAAGGACGTCGGCGGTGATGCGGCCGCCTTTGCCGAAAAGGCCAAGACGATCGCCGAAACCTCCGAATTCAACCTGATCCTGATGAGCGAGGATCCCGAGGTGATGAAGGCCGGTGTCGAGGCCTGCAAGTTCAAGAGGCCCTTGCTGTATGCCGCCACCGCGGCCAATGTCGACGCCTTCGGCGCTTTGGCCAAGGAGAACGATCTGCCCCTGGCCGTCAGAGCCGATTCGGTGGAAGCCTTGATTCCCCTCTCGGATAAATTGACCGGGATGGGACTTAAGGATCTGGTTCTCGATCCAGGCTCCAGGGAACTCAAGCAGTCTTTTACCGACCAGGTGGCGATCCGGCGGGCGGCGCTGAAAAATGCCAATCGCTCGGTGGGATTTCCGACCATCACCTTTCCCTGCGAGATGGCCTCCAACCTGGATGTCGAAACGATGCTCGGTGCCGTCTACATCGGCAAGTACGCCGGGATTGTCGTTTTTTCGGATTTCAAGAGCGAGAGCCTCTTTCCGTTGCTCCTGGAAAGGTTGAACATCTTCACCGACCCGCAGCGTCCGATGACGGTAACCGAAGGCATTTACGAAATCGGCAACCCGGATGAGAATTCGCCGGTTCTGGTCACCACTAATTTCGCCCTGACCTATTTTATCGTATCCGGTGAAATCGAAGGCAGCCGGGTTCCCTCCTGGCTCCTGATCAAGGACTCCGAAGGCCTGTCGGTCATGACGGCCTGGGCCGCCGGTAAATTTTCCGGCGACGATGTCGGCACCTTCGTCAAGAAGAGCGGCATCGCCGATAAAGTCAAGCACCAGAAGATTATCATACCCGGATACGCCGCCGCGATCGCCGGCGATATGGAAGAGGAATTGCCGGGCTGGAACGTCACCGTCGGGCCGCGCGAGGCCGCCCATATCTCCGGATTTCTCAAGGGCAAACAATAACTGGCACTGTCGGTTGAAGAACGGTCGGCTGCCGTTCTACAACCGCTTGTCGAAAAATTCAGAAATGCCACATAGGAGGGAGAGTCGATGCCGCTGATAGGCGAAAGTTTAAACGTCATTTCAAAAAAGATCGGTAAAGCGTTCAAAGAACGCGACCCCAAACCGATCCAGGAGGAAGCTCTTTTTCAGCGAGAAAAGGGCATGGACTACATCGATATCAACCTGGGACCGGCCAAGAAAGACGGGCACGAGCTGATGCCGTGGGTGGTCCAGACCGTTCAGGAAGTGGTGGATGACATCCCGCTGGCGCTGGATACATCCAACATCGATGCCATCGAAGCGGCACTCAAAGTCATCAAACCGGTCAAGAGCGGCACGTCCCACATCATCAATTCGATCATGGTACGCCCCGAACGCTACGAACGGATGGTGCCGATCGCCGCCGAACACGGTGCGGACTTCATCGCCCTTATGTGGGGGCCGGAAGGGCTACCGCGGGATGAAAACGAACGGGCGGCGCTGTGCGTCGAACTGCTGTACTTTGCCAATGAAGCCGGAATTCCGAATGAAAAAATCTGGGTCGACGGCATCGTCACTCCGGTCAACATTCAGCAACCCCAATCGATCAGCCTGATGGAGTTTCAGAAGATGCTGGCGGACATCGCACCGGGTGCTAAGAGCACTTGCGGTCTGTCCAACATCTCCAACGGGCCGCCGGACCACTTGCGTCCGATCCTGAATCAGACGTTTATGGTCATGCTCGGAAAATGCGGGATGCTTTCAGTGATTGCAGACCCGCTCGATATCCAGTTGGCCGAAATCGCCAAAGGCAAGCGCCAGGACATCGTCGACCTCATTTACGGGATGATGGACGGCAACGAGCCGGATGTCGCGAGCCTGCCGAAAGAACTTCAGGATTACGCCAAAACCGTGAACGTCATTCTCGGCAAATCGCTCTATTCGGACTCTTGGCTGGAAATATAAACAGTCTTCGGGCTGCGTGTTGACGGATTAAATCGGATACGGCATTCCTTTTTAACCGATAACCGGATCCGAGGCCCTCTGATAACGGTTCTGAATAAAATGAGCCTCGCTCCTTCGGGCCGGGGCTCTTTTTATTCAGGAGCCGATTAGGCGACAGGTCTTGCCATGCCCCGCATCGACGATTACAAGCAGGCCCGCCGAATCGCCGTCGCCACCTTGGCTGCGAAGGATCTCGACGCCACCATCAACAGGTCCGGTTTCGAAGCAGAGCCCGGAAAGCACATACGGGTGCCCTTTTTGAACCGTGTTTACCGGGTCGATTTGACGGATTTTAATTTTTCGGACATTGCCGACGCGGCAACCGACGTTCCGATCCAGGAACAAGTGCTGATTCTGCATTACCTGATGTCCGAGAGCAACCGGCAGCCGAGTGGGCACTGGATTGCTTACCGGGAAATTCCCGGAGCCGGTTTCTACTACAGCGCCTTCGTCAAACGGGCCATCGATCCTTTGAAAAACATCTTCGGCCACAACACCGCCGCCGTGAAGAAGTCGGCCCGACTTCTGAACGGAACGCCCACCGATACCGGTGATGCGGGGTTCGACTTCACCGTTTTTCCCAAAGTGCCCCTGCGCTTGATTTTATGGCAGGGCGACGATGAATTTCCACCCGATGCCAGTATCCTTTTCGACGAAACCGCCGGTGACTACCTGTCACCCGAAGATGCCGCCTGGCTGGCAGGGATGGTGGTTTATCGCCTGGCGGCTTTGTCGAAGGCGTGAGAAGGCTTCCGGGTTGGAATTGTAAGATGGTCACTCCTGCCCACGCGCTATCGGCAAGCCACGTTCCTTCCACTGCCCCCAACCGTTCTTGAGATGAAAGACGTTTTCAAAACCGGCCAGAGACAGTTTCTCGGCCAGGCTTTTCGACAGAGTGCAGGAATCGCCTTCACAGTAGGTGACCAGCACGGTTTCTGCGGCCGTCTTCTCCAAAAAAGAACCGATGTGATTTTCGAAGCCCAGGTCCGGAATGTTGACGGCTCCCTTGATGTGGCCGGCCCGGTAATCGGCTTCCGAACGGGCATCCACAAACAGGACCGCCCCTTCCTCGAACAGGCGGACGGCCTCTTCAATCGACAGTTCCCCTATGGTGTTCGACCCATCGGATTCGTTGATCGCGGTCGGTGAGTGATTGACGGCCTGCGTGGTTCCCGGCAGCGGCAGTGAATGTTCACGGAGAGCGTTGAACCCGAATGCCAGGCAACCGGCGATACACAGAATCGCCGTCGCTTCCCGAAATCCCTTCCACTTTGGTTGCTTGAACACCATGAATCAGATCTCCGAATCGTAAAGCCTATAGCATCATTAGGCGGTCATTGCACCATAAACAGGTCGTGTCCATAATTTCTTGAAATCGTTGGATACCTTTGATAGCTTTTAGTGTATCGCACGCCTCTGAGCGAAAAGATCGCGGTGATAAGGGAGACTGGTATAAATGATCAAATCCAAGGCACTCGAAGTCAACCTGGCCAGCTATCGCGTTGATGTCAGCATCGATGAAAAATACTTGATATTGCAGGATATCATTTCCCGTTACTACGGTCTCATGGAGGGTTTCAACACCTTTTTGAAAGAGCTGTCCCACCCGTACCGGAACTGGAATTTCATCGTTTCCGAAGCCAGACGCTACAGCCTCGAATACTTCCATCTGATGGACAGTCATCCGGCGGGACCGGATGGGGCCGGGTTGTTTGTCGATATTTTCATGGCGGCCATCCAATCGACCAGAGAGGAGGAGGTCAAAACCGAGGCGGTCGACAACCTGGTCTTGTTTCTCCAGAAGATCATCAAAGAATCCCACTCCGGTATCGAGCGTTTCTTTCCGGTTCTCGACAATGCCTTCGATGCCATCCGTCAGCTGGATGACGACACTTTCTTCCTTTTCGTGAAGAGCTTCTACCAGCTCAAGCGCCTGGGCGAGATGCTATGGCATCGCTCGGGAGAGGCGGCCGGCGGTTTCGGCGCCCTTAATGCGCTGTTATTACGATATTTTCGGACCACCTATGCCTATTGGCTCAGTCTCAGGGATCCGCGCGACTGGTTTGAGGAGGAAGCCCGGGAAGCGGATGCCGCCGGGGATCTTAAAAACAGCGCATCGATCTTTGCCGACATGTCCCGCAGCCGGATAGCGGATCTAAATCGCCGGCTCGACGAGATCGGCTCCGAACTGCCGGCCGATTCCGGCACGCTATTGCGCGAACTTCTCTCCTTGGACGGATACAGTCAAATTGTCGAAATATACCGTCAGATGCCACAGAAACTCCTCGAAGCCGGTGGCAAGAGACACGGGAATCAATGGAAGGTTATCTTCCTTTTTCGTATGATGGCCAAATCAGGTTTAACGATGATCCACGAGGAAGTTCTCAGGGACATCAATCGAACCGTCAGCTGGCTCATTGCGAACGAATCGGATCTGCACATCCGCAGGCTGCTTCAAAAAACCTTCTCCATACTGCAAAAACAGGCCGTCAGTTACACGGCCACGGCCTTGAACTGCATACTGAACATGGGCAAAGGGGTTTACCGGACCGACGACAGTGAACTGGTCAATTATTTTATCCATCATGTCATCGAACTGCCGTTTCAAACCCCGCGAATCGGCGGCGTCGGTGAAGACTGGCAGATCAAGGTCAACAGCGCCCATATTCAAAACATCCGTACCTGGCTCGAACTGATCGAACTCAATCCCAAGTGGTCGACCCGGTTGATGTCGGTGCTGACCATACACCTGGCCCTTTCCGGCGTGTTCATCAAAGACACGGATCTCTTCCCGCGGGACATCACCCGTTTTCTGAACAGCGACATCGGTCCGGTGTATAACCTGGCCAAGCAGCTCACCCGTCTTTTCCCGGCCTATTTCAACGACATCGGTGCCGAGGGTAAACTCAGGGACATATCGACGCGCATCGACGAGATTTCGCGCCGTCGAGACGTCCTGATCCATTTTCTGCGCAAACAGAGCCACGTCGAGAGCAGCAACCAGATCATCGACTTCATGGAAGCGACCATCTATTTTTGGGCCACGCGCGACAAGAAAATGCTGAAGCAGGTCGTGCCTGCGGATGTCTTCGAGCAGATCGACACGCACGGCCCTCACATCGACGGGGTTCACAAAATCATGACCGGGCTGAAAAAAAAGGGGATCGACCGCCAAGCGCTGCTGCTCACGCTTCCCGATGATCAGCTCCACCGCATGATGGCCGACGTGTCCGGTGAGGTGACCGAGGCCGATCGTGAGCGGGTCGCCCTGCTGATAGCGTTTTACAAACTGCTCCATCAAAAATACAACATCGATTACATCGAACTGAAAAGCCACATTTCCCAGCTGTCGACCGAAGCTTTCCCAGATCTCAACCGTCTCCGGAATGCCCTGTCGGAGACGGATCTGAAGAAAAAACTGTTCGTGCTGCTCGAATATCTGGGGCAGCTCAAATCGATCATCCTCGCATCGGATGAGTTTGAAATCCGGGAAGACATTTACAAGAAACGGCACATCACGATCGATATCCCTTCCATGTACGGCAGTTATCACGAACTCAAATTCGATGCCCTGGGGCTGACCTACCGCATCGAATCGTTGGTCAACGTGCTGTTAGAGGAGTTGATTGACAGCATCGATCTGAGTCTGATCACCAAGGCGACCTTTTACCAGATTTATGCCCGGATTCGACTCTTCGACAAAGCCTTGCGACTGGACGGCATTTCGTCGGTCGAAATAGAAAGACAACTCGACCTGCTGGCCCATTCCCTAGAGGTCAAAGGGTTCACGTTCACGCAATATCTCGACATCTTCAAGGGTTTCGCCGCGGCGGTCAAGAACATCATCAACGATTATTTCCAAAATGTTCACGAAGAAAATCTGAGTCAGATTATCGACCGGATGCCCGGCGACCAGATTCTCTGCAAATACCTGCCGAAGGAGACCCACGAGGGTATCGACCGGGAGAAAAACAAGCACCGGATTTCCGAGATCTTTTTCAGGGACCGGATCGCCCTGTCTTTGGGCCTTCAGCAACTGGACCGTTTCCTCAGCCGCATCCTCAATATCCTTTTTCAACAGGCCGACAAGTTAAACAGGGATAATCTCTATCAACTGCTGCTCTACGATCCCGAAAATGCCATGACATCGATTTTCGAGCCGGACAATCGGGTCACCGGCCTGATCTACTTGGGGAACAAGGGCTTCAACCTGGTCGTGCTCCAGGGCTTGGGTCTGCCGATTCCCCCGGGCTTCATCATCACCACCGAGGTGTACCGCTGCCGGAAGGTCATCGACAGCTACCGGCCGGCGGAGCAGAACTTCAAAGACCAGATTGCCCGTCACATCATCAAGCTGGAAAAGACGACCGGAAAGGCCTTCGGCAATCCCCGCAACCCGCTCCTCTTTTCGGTTCGCAGTGGGTCTTCCATCAGCCAACCGGGGATGATGGACACTTATCTGAACGTCGGCATCAACGAAGAAATCGCCGGCGGACAGGCTGCCGGAACGGGTAACGCCTGGTTTGCCTGGGACAACTACCGCCGGTTTCTGCAGTGCTACGGAATGGCTTTCGGTCTCGAACGCGACGACTTCGACGCCGTCATCAGCGAACTGAAAAGCCGTGCCGGCATCGCCTACAAGAGGGATTTCACAGGCGAACAGATGAAAAAAGTGGCCCTGGCGTATAAATCGATGCTCTTAGACAACCGGATCGAGATACCGGAAAACCCCTTCGACCAACTGACGATGACCATTAAGAGCGTGTTCGACTCTTGGGAGTCCGACAAGGCCAGAACCTATCGCCGGATCATGGGTATATCGGATGACTGGGGCACAGCCGTGACGGTGCAGTCGATGGTTTACGGCAACCTGACGCAGAACTCCGGCTCCGGCGTCTTCTTTACCCACAACCCTCGTTGGCCGGGCGAAACCCTGAAACTCTGGGGCGATTTCACCCTCGGCAATCAGGGGGAGGACGTCGTTTCCGGCCTGGTGATCACCCTGCCGATTTCCATCTATCAGCAAGAGGTGGAAATGAGGCCGACCGACATCACCCTGGAGACGCATTTCCCGGAGATTTACGCGGCGTTGAAAGGCTGGGCCAGCCACCTCATCTACGAAAAGGGGTGGACCCCTCAAGAGATGGAGTTCACGTTCGAGTCCCCGGCGGTTGAAGATCTCTTCCTGCTGCAGGGCCGTGATATGTCGATGCGGGAACGCAAAAAGGTGCGGACCTTCGATTTGATCGGCATCACCGATGAGTGTTACTTGGGGCACGGAATCGGGATCGGCGGCGGTGCCCTCACCGGACGGGTGGTCTTCAGCCTCGAGGAGATCTACAAATGGCGCAAGGATGAGCCCGAGACCAACTTGATCCTGGCCCGCAGCGACACCGTACCGGATGACATACGTGAGATCTACGCGGCCGACGGTTTGCTGACGGCCCGTGGCGGTGTGACCTCCCATGCCTCCGTGGTGGCCCACCGCCTGGGTAAAACCTGCGTGGTCTGCGTCGGCGAGCTGGTCTGTAATGAAAAGCAGAAGAGTTTCACTCTAAGGGACAGGTGCGTCACATCAGGCGATTTCATCAGCATTGACGGTCGTGAGGGATCGGTATATCTGGGTAAATTGAACATCAATGAAGAGTAACACGTCCGCAGACAGGAGAAAAGGCAATGAGTGCAGCTACCGGTGAAAAGGGATTAAAACTCGGCGTCAACGGATTGGGCCGGATCGGCAAGTTAACGGTCTGGCACCATGTTGGAAGGAAGTATTTCGAAGAAATCGTGGTGAACATCGGTCGTGAAGCCGGCACGTCTCTTCAGGATGTGGCCCACTATCTGGAGCGTGACTCCACCTACGGCTTTCTGAACTGCTATCTTCACGGCTACAATGCGGCACCGGTGATTACTGAAATCGACGCGACACAGGCGACGATCATGGTCGACGGTGTGCGGGTCCGAATACTGCGTTCTGCCCGTAACCCGGTCGACATCGACTGGCGTAAGTGGGGGGCCAGACTGGTGGTGGACACAACCGGGCGATTCATAGACCCTTCACTGCCGAGCGACCACCCCGGCGGCAGTGTTCGGGGCCACCTCGAATCCGGTGCCGAAAAAGTCATCGTCTCGGCACCCTTCAAGATGAAGGACCAGAAAGCCGATCTGCCCGGAACGATGCCGGAGGATGCCGTCACCACGGTGATGGGGATCAATACCAACGACTATGATCCCCGGCGGCACCGAATCATCTCCAATGCATCCTGCACCACTACCTGCCTGGCGCACATGATAAAACCGCTTCTGGATCACTTCGGACCGCACAAATTTCTGACCGCTTCCATGGCGACGGTTCACGCGGCAACCGGTTCACAAGCGGTTCTGGACCGGTTGCCACAGGCGGGAAAGAAAGATCTGCGCAAAAACCGCAGCATCATGAACAACATCATCCTGACGACCACCGGTGCGGCCAAGGCCCTGCGGCTGGTGATTCCCGAAATGCGGCAGATCGGCTTCATCGCGGAATCTGTCCGCATCCCAACCGTGACCGGTTCGTTGATCATACTGGTGGCCGACCTGCAGGAAGAGCCGAGCCGTGAACCGATCCGGCGAGAGACCATCAATGCGGTATACCGTCGCACGGCGAAGCTCGATCCCAACGGTTATCTTCACTATTCTGAAAAACAGAACGTATCGGGAGACATCATCGGTGCACCACGTGCGGCAGCCATTATAGAAGGGCATGAAACCCACACCCGCACAGCAGAGGTCGCGATCGACCTGGCAAATGTTCCGGGGCTAAACCAGGAAGTCATCGATCAACTATCCAACACGCTGATCCGTGTTCCGGTAACGCAGGCTGTCATCTATGGATGGTACGACAACGAGATGGGCAGCTACGTCAACATGCTGGGCGACCGAACGGTCAGTGTGGCCGAGCACATGTAGAAAAAAT
>JBAVJU010000010.1:0-4248 GCA_049687935.1 Desulfobacterales bacterium
GTCCGGGGGAGGTTGGCGCCCAATTGAAAGTTATTGACAACGATCCCTTCGACTTGCAGGTCCTGATTGTGGTCGGCCTGTATTTCATGCACGCGTTCGAGCAGTCGATACAAGGCGCGCCGGGAGAACTCGTCGCAGTCAAAAGGAATCAGGCATCTGTCAGCGGCGATGAGGGCTGAAAGCGTGTAAAAATTAAACGCCGGCGGCGTGTCGATATAAATCGCATCGTATGCGTCTAATTTGTCCAGGGCATCATTTAGTTTGCCGATTTTGTAACGGGATTCCAGACGGTACATCAGTTCGCTCAACTCCTCACCCGACGGCAGAAGATCCAAATCGGGATAGGGCGTCGACTGGATACAGGCAACAATCCCCTTCGGGAAGAAGGTGACAAACAGACATTCCTTGTAGAAGTCAACGAGGCTGGTCTCGATTTCGGCAGCCTTTGGGCCGATCAGATATTGGGTGGAGTTGGCCTGGGGGTCCATGTCAATCAACAGGGTCCGCTTTCCGGTCGCAGCGCTCAGGGCAGCCAAGTTGCACGCTATGGTCGATTTTCCCACACCGCCTTTTTGATTAAAAATCACACGCCGCATGTCTTTATCTCCTTTGGACCAGCACGTTATGACTCTTTGGTCTCAATGACCCAGAATAATCCGTTGCGCCTTCATCATCATCCCTGCCAATTTGCTGAAAACAGCAGCCCACAAAATGGAAGGCTTTCACGACGCCTGGCAGCGTATGGAAAAACAAGCCGGAAATCAACAGAAATCCAGGCTGGCACTCCGATGCACTGCACCATAGGAGTTTATTGTTTATCGGCAGGAACTGGATATGAGTGCCAAATGCACGTGGCTCTGGGCGCCACGGTGCATGAAGATTCTGCTTTCGTGTTGGAGCGGTTGTGCCAGTTGAGTCGGTTGAGTCGGTTAAGTCGGTTTTGTCAGTTATAGGATATGGACAGCGCGCCGGTCGTGGTCCGCTTGTGCGAGCCCAACCCCGCCTGATCACCGGGGAAACGAATCTCGATAGGGTAAAATGAGCAGTTATTGATTTGGCCTGCTTTTTTCGATAATGCCGCCCACCAGAGGTTCGTAAAGCCGGTACTCGGTTTTTTCGCCCACCAAATCGTCTACCTGGTTTTGAAGCAACCGGCGTTCCTCGCTGTTTAGCCACCTGTTCCATTCATCGAGGCTGTTCCAGGTGCTGATGACCAGATACTCGCCGGAACAGTCCAGGCAGCGAAATGTCCGACCCGAAATGTACCCCGGTTGGACGGTGGCCAAAGACCGCAGTTTCACGATCAATGGGGCCAGCTTGGCTGCCGTTTCCGTGCTGTCGAAAGTGCGTCGGATCATAATGGTTACCGCCATGATGCCCTCCCTGGTTGAGAATTTGGAATGCGGGTTTCGATATCGCCGCCTGAACATATCCCATTTTTTCCCCGAAGATTACAAGCTTATATTTCCAGATCCGGCACATATCCTGATATGCACCGGCGGGTGATTCAACCGAACCATCTGCAGCTAAAAAGCTTCGGCGCCAGGATCCTGTGCATTGAGTTTTATTTAGTTGAAGCCGCCGTGGATCAGGTTGCGCCAAACATTGTCATTGCTTTGCAACCGGGCGCTTTTGTCCGTCACACAGTTGATCAGGTAATCGGAAACCTTGTCCACACCCATGTCGGCCAAATGGGCGCCCACCGAATTGACGTCGAAATCACAGGCAAAATTCAAAAAATCGATAGCATAGGGGATCCCGTCTTTGACCAACAGCTCGGTGGTGTTGATCTCATAGCCCAAGGCCTGGTTCAGTCGACGGACATACGCTTCGATGCGCGCCAGCAGTTCGGAGCCGAAAAAGTCCGGATCGACCGAATAGCGCCCCAGCCGCTCGCCGGCGACGCGGTCTGGCGGCTCGAAACGGACCGTGGTGACATCGCCGGCGATATAAAAACAGCGCGCAAACTGTTGAAAGGCAATGTCTTCCTGCAGCATGAAGACCAACGTACGGCTGAGCCAATTACGCACCACCATGTCCTGGCCGGCGTCTTCGGGGTAAACCGGTTTGGTATGGAAGATTTCGTTGTTGTAGAGGTGGAAGAATTCATCGGCGCTGTGGACCTTGCTGACCGCCAGCCAGCCCCCGCCCGAAACGGGCTTCAGCCAGCAGGGAAACCCGATGTAACCGAAAATGGCCTGCCAATCGTGATGATCCAGGTACTTCAGGTTGCGCAGGGACTCGGCGGTGATGTCGTACAGGCGCGTCGATCCGGCGATGGGCAGAAGGCATGTCTTGGGAATCGTCAATCCCAGGTCGGCAGCCAATGTAAACCCCAGGTATTTATCGTCCGCGCTCCACAGCAAGGGGTTGGGGATCACATAGGTACCGCGCGCCACGGCGGCCTTGAGCAGATACCGATAATAGGGGTAATCATGTGAAATGCGGTCGTAAATTAAATCATAGACCGGTTTTTCGCCAAGGCGTCCGGCGCCCATGATGGCCATTTCGGCCACCACGTCCCCCTTTCCTTTATGGTTAATGGCTTCTACCAGCGCATTGGGAAAATTATCCTCCCGGCCTCTCAGAATTCCGATTTTTTTTGTCATTTTCACCCCCATTAATCGATCATTGACGATCAGCTCTTGCTGACCACTGTGGGCCAAGGTTCGAAGACCTATGCGGACGCCACAGCAGCTCCATTTCCTATTCACCCACTATTTTAACCCCGCTAATGCTCGGCCATGATATGGTCGATATTGACAAACCTGGAAGGTGACTGGCTCCAGTAATCAAAAACCGTCGGATTGTTGGGCGTAATGATCCAGGTGCCTTGATAACTGTAGTCCGGCGAAATGATCCTGATCATCACATCGCCGCCGTTAAAGGTCCATTTGCGGCCGTCATGGTAAATGTGTTCGATGCCCATTCCCTGGCGGGTCTTGATGTGAAAATTGTCTTCCGGAAAATCCCAGGAAGTATCGATGATAAACTGCAATACCTGCCATTTGTTGCCCGAGGGAAGAAAGCCCTGGTTGGAAGCAATACCGGAATCGTTGGGCAGGCCGAACGCCAGATGCCCCGGAAACCGCCAGGCCAATTGGCGCAAATCCGCCTCCCGGCTCCATTCATGGTGCAAAGTGGTGGTGACATTATGGATCAGGGCGTAACAACGATGGTAATCGTCTTGTGCACAAACATCTCCCAGTTGAGCAGCACCGGCCGAAAACCCCACCGTCAATTTGCCGGTATTCTGGCGCTGGTGAAGACAGTTCTTAAACCGGTCATAATCATCGAAGAAATAACCGCCCATGGCATCGTAGCGTTCGAAACCTATATTCACATCGCCACCGCCCAGTATGACGACTTCGGCATGTTCGACCATATTGAAAAAGATCTCGGCATCGTGGCGTGATAGGGTGTCGCTCCAGAAAAAAACCATGGCATTGAGGCCAAAAGGGGTAAAGTGGTCGAAATACCATTTGAAGGTGCCCCATGAGAACTCCTGGGACTCGCGACTTTCCATGCCAAATGGCAAGTACAATACGCTTTTGTTGTGGTAATGGCCTAACGCACGCTGGACGATCCAATTCCGGTGCAGATACTCACAGCGGTTGTGGGAGCTGTAAATCAAGGCAGTCGGATGAAGATTCACAAGAACCTCCTATGTCAAAAGGTAATTTCCGATCGCTGTTGGTCATTTTTCAGCAGAAACCGCAACGGCACCCGGACCCGGGCACGCCAGGCCGTTTCGGAGTGGGGGTCGCCAGCGTACCATCTGCTGAGCCAATCTAATCCGAACTCGTAGCCTCTCCTCTTTATGATATGTTCCACACGCTTCTGTTTATAACGATAGCCGGCATTAGTGGCTTCGTTGCCGTAGTCCAGATATATTTTATGTTGTCCCGGTTCGGGCAGCCGCGTATTCAGATATGTACTGAAAGGCCGGTGTGCAATGGGCCAGTGGGTTGAAAGACAGCCGGCCCCGCCGAATACATGCGGATATTCACAGATCGCATACAATGAAATCAATCCCCCCATACTCGACCCCATCAAAAAGGTAAACTCCCGCCCCGGTCGGGTGCGGTAGCGGCTGTCAACGAAGGGTTTGAGTTCGTAGACTAAGAAGCGCATGTAAGTGTCAGAAATCGGCATCCCCCCGTAACGCTTTATGACCCGGTTCCTCGACTGTTGGGACTGATGGTCGCAAAAGGGCCGTTGCGGCAGGTATTCGCGCAATCTTTGCGG
>JBAVJU010000011.1:0-5531 GCA_049687935.1 Desulfobacterales bacterium
ATGCCGGCATTCAGATCGGCATCGATGCTCATCTGTTTACCCGGCATCGCGTCCAGGGTGAAGCGGGCGGCGACCTCGGCGATGCGGCCGGCACCCTTGGTGATCACCATGAAGTTGATGAGAACCAGGATCAGAAAGACGATGATGCCGACCACGTAGTTGCCGCCGACCACAAACCCGCCGAAGGCCTTGATGACCTTGCCGGCCGCCAGGACACCTTCGTGGCCGTGGAGCAGGATGATGCGGGTGGACGCAATGTTCAGCGACAGCCGGAACAGCGTGGCCAGCAGCAGGATCGATGGAAAGGAGGACATCTCGAGCGGCTTTAAAATATACATGCCGGAGAGCAGGATCACCAGGGCGCCGGTGATGTTGAAGGCCAGCAGCAGGTCGAGCATCACTGTCGGCAGGGGAATGACCATGAACACCAGAATACCCACCACCGCGACCGCCATAAAAACATCGCTGTTGCGGGTAATGAGCGGGAGGGGTCCCGTGGTGTTTGATGCGCTGGCAAGCTCCAAGCGGTGTCGATACCCTTTCTTTGCCGAAATTCGAGACGTCTGGCGTCCGATCCATCAGGCCATAATGCATGTTTCATGCCGGGAAGTGGAATTTTGTGAACGACCGTTCCCGGAATCAACCGACCGCGACACCGCTTGTCGTGCGGTCAATGGCCGCGGGACGCTGCGGGCCGGATCACCCGCCGCCGCTTCAGGCCGACCGGCCCGGCTGCGGTGCTGAAACCTTGACGCCTGCGTGCGGGAACCTTGACGCCCAGTCGGTTAGGCCGGTTGAGTCCGTTGAGTCCGTTGAGCCGGTTGGGCCGGTTGAGCCCGTTGAGCCGGTTGACGACACTTCAGACACTTCATTTCACTTTAGGCACTTTAGCTCACTTTAGTTCACTTTAGGCACTTCCTAATAGGTTGAGTCCGTTGAGCCGGTTGTGGGAGTTGATGCGGGTGAAACGGCCGGTGAGGCTACAGTGTCGGCCGTATGCCGCGCAGCCGGTAGACGTACGCCAGGACTTCGGCCACCGCCTTGTAGAGATCGGCCGGAATCGTGTTTCCGACCTCGACGATTTTGTAGAGAGCGCGGGCCAGCGGTTTGTCCTCGACCAGCGGCACACCGTTCTCGGCGGCGATCTGCCTGATCCGCTCGGCCACATAACCGGCGCCTTTGGCAACCACCTGCGGCGCGATCATCCGGGCGGCATCGAAGCGCAGGGCCACCGCCAGGTGGGTCGGGTTGGTGATGACCACATCGGCCTCCGGTACGGCCGCCATCATCCGCTGCCGGGCCGTCTCCATCTGGATGCTTCGGATGCGGGCCTTGACCTTGGGATCACCTTCGGTCTGCTTGTTCTCGTCTTTGACCTCCTGCTTGGTCATTTTCAGGCTCTTTTCGTGTTCCCAGCGCTGGTAGGCATAATCGAGAATCGCCAACAAGACCAAAGCCAGACAGACATTGAGACAGATCTTAAACGCCACCCGCGCGGCAAAGGCGAAAATGTCCAGCACGCTCTGCCGGGTGAGTGTCGGAATCAGATCGAGGTCCTGTTTGATCATCAGGTAGGCAACGGTTGCCACGAAGAGGATCTTAGCGATCGATTTGGCCAGTTCGACCAGCGATCGCAGGGAAAACAGCCGCTTCAACCCGCTGGCCGGATTCAGCTTGGTCCACTTCGGCGCCAGCGCTTCGGAGCTGAGCAAAAATCCGGACTGAATGACATTTCCGGCCAGTCCCGCCACGAAGACCACCAGCAGCAGCGGCAGCAGAATCTTGAAGACGGTTTTGGCGGTTTGAAATACAAAGACCGTGGCGTCGGGAATATCGGTGATCAGAAACTGGGCCGATGAGCGCAGGGCGTCGCTCATGTAGCCGGCAAGGTTCCAGAACATCCAGCTGCCGGCAAAGAAGAAAACCCCGAGCGACATCAAAAGGATCATCACCGATGGAACTTCCCGGCTCTGGGCCACCTGGCCCTTTTTGCGGGCGTCCTGACGCCGTTTGGGCGTCGCCTTTTCGGTTCTGTCCTGGTAGCTGTTTTCCGCCATTATGCAGTGCCCCTAACCGCCGGCCGACAGCAGTTTCAGGATGCTTTCACCCAGCGCTGTGAACAACTGCTGCAAATAAGCGGAAACATACGGCAGGCTGAAGAAGACAAACAGCAGTCCGACGGCGATTTTGAGCGGTATGGCCACGATGAACACGTTCATCTGCGGCACGGTGCGGGCGATCAGCCCGAATGAGACGCTGGTCAACAGAAGAACCACAATGACCGGTGCCCCGACCTTGACGCCGATGGTGAAGACATCGCCGCCGAGTCGGATCAACTGCTCGATCAGGGAGTTCTCGAGGTGAAAACCAAATGGCGGAACGAGCCGGAAGCTCTCCATCAAGGCCCCCAGACACAAATAATGCGCGTTGACCGTCACGAAAATCAGAACCGTGAACACCTGGTAGAACTGGGAAATCAGGGGAATCTGATCGTTGGAATCCGGATCGAGCACGTTGGCGATGGCCAACCCCATCTGGTAGCCGGCCAGCTCGCCGGCCAGTTGGACCCCGGCAAAGATCATCTGGACCATCAGCCCGATCGCCACCCCCAGCATGACCTCGCCGGCCAGCCCCACGCTGAAGGAGATGCCGTCCTTGAGAAAGGGATTCTGCTCGAGCGAGAGCTGCGGGAAGATGAGAACGCTGATCGCCAGGACCAAGCCGGCCTTCAGCAAAACCGGTATGTTGCGGCCGCCGAAAACCGGTATGCTGGCAATGATGGCTGCCACGCGGGCAACAACGATCAAAAAAAGCTGCAGTTGGGCCAGAGGAAAGCTGAGCGTGGTCATCGCTGCCGAACCAATCTAGGAAGTACCGGTTTATGTTATCATATCGGCTTTAAGAAAAAGATTTTGGCAAGGCTCGGGGGAGAAGGCTGAATTGTATAATACGCCGACGACCGATAACACAGCCAAAATCTTTTTCTTGAAGACGATATCAGCGGATCACGGTCGGCAGGGTGTTGATCAAGTTCTGAGTGTACTCGATCATCACCTGCAGCATCCAGGGGAAAAAGATCAGCAACGCCACCGCAACCGCCAGCATCTTGGGAATGAAGGTCAAGGTCATCTCGTTGATGGAGGTGGCGGCCTGAAAGATGCTGACCAGCATGCCCACGACCAGGCCGGCCAGCAGAATCGGCGCGGACAGCACAATCGCGATCTTGATCGCTTCCAGAAAAAAGCCGGTCACGTACTCAGGGGTCATACGGTCCTTTCCTCCCTCAAATAGAAACTTGAAAATTGAAACTCGCCTTCGGTCCCCTTCCCCCTGTAAGTTTTTCTCTATCCAAAACTCTTCACCAGAGATCCGACGATCAGGTACCAGCCATCGGCCAGAACGAAGAGCATCAGCTTGAAGGGAAGTGATATCATGATGGGCGGCAGCATCATCATGCCCATCGACAGCAGCACACTGGCCACGACCATGTCGATTACCAAGAACGGCACGTAGAGCATGAACGCGATCTGAAAAGCGGTCTTGAGCTCGCTCAGGATGAACGCCGGTACCAGCACGGTTGTGCCGACATCCGCGATGCTCTTCGGCCGCGGGGTCTTGGATATGTCGACCAGCAGCGCCAGATCTTTTTCGCGCGTCTGTTTGATCATGAAGGCCCGAATCGGCGCCAGGGCCTTCTCGAGGGCCTGCTGCTGCGTAATTTGCTTCACGAGGTAAGGCTGCAGAGCGTCCTGATTGACTTTCTCCCATACCGGGCTCATGATGAAAAACGTCAGGAAAAGCGACAAGCCCAACACCACCTGATTGGGCGGCATGGTCTGGGTACCGATCGCGCGCCGCAGAACGGAAAGAACGATGGCGATCCGGGTGAACGACGTCAACATGATCAGGATAGCCGGCGCAATCGAGAGCACGGTCAGAAGGAGAAAAATCTGGAGCACGACCGAAGTGCCGCCGGTGTCGGCCGATCGGTTCAGATCGATACTCAGCAGCGGTCCGGTGGCGGATGTCTCCCCCCAGCCCGCAGCCGGAAGCAGCAACACGGCGCCGAGCATTGCGAGCGCCACCACCACCGGCAGGGACAGTCTTCTGCAAGCACCGCGAAGTGTGCAACTACCGGTCATGCTGTCTTCCTTTTAGCCTGGCGGAGAAGAGCTGCAGGTGTTCGCCAAACGGGATGACCGGTTTGGACGGGATCTCACCCCGGATCTTGCGCATGGTTTCCGGGTCCTCGATGCGCGCGAGCAGGCTGATCCGGTCCCCGGTCACCCCCAAAATCAGGATCGCCCCGGGGACGTCCACCAGGGTGATATTTTTTTTCAAACCGATGGTGGTGCTGGCCAACACCCGGATCAACCGGTTGTTGACGCCGCCGGCCCTGGCCTGCACGAAGCGTTTGAAAAACCAGAGCGTCAGCAGCAGTCCGCCCAGGACGACCGCCAGCGATGCCAGCATCTGCAGCAGCGAGGGGAGAATTTCGGGGTAAGCGTTCATTTCAATTTCTCCACCCGTTCGGCGTGACTGACGATCTCGGTCAACCGCACGCCATATTTCTCATTGACCTCAACCACTTCCCCTTTGGCGATCAACCTCTGGTTGGCGCGGATCTCCAGGGTTTCACCGGCCATCTTGGCCAGTTCGATCACCGAGCCCTGGCCGAGTTTGAGCAGGTCGTTGATCACCATGTGGGTGCGGCCGAGCTCGACGGATATCTCCAGCGGGATGTCGAGAATGAACTCCATTCCCGTTCCGTTCGGCGGCCTGTGCGGCGTGTCCGGCCGGGAAGCCGCTTTCGGCGGCGATGATTCGGCTGTTTCCGATGGCTTGGGTTCTGATTGGATTTGATTTTCTGCCATGGTACTTTTTCCTGGCTCTAAGTGCTTGAGAGTTCCGCTTCGGCGTCAACCGGCGTACGGTTGATCGGTGAACTTGGTCGGCGGCCTCCGCGGTTCAACGGTTGAGGCAGCGGGTAATTTCGACAGCCCGATTGCCCTTGATGACGCCCGGGTAACCGTAGAATTTCGGCACCCCGTCGATTTTGAGAACGATCTGGTCCTTGGGCCCGGTGGGCAACTGCAACACATCGTCGACCTGCAGGTTGAGCACCTCGCCGACCGTGCGGGAGGTTTGCCCGAGTTCGGCAATGACGTTGACCGGCGTGTCCCTGAGCAGTTCCCGCAGTTGAGCGTGCCAGGCGGGTTGAGAATCCTTCTCCCGCCTTTCGGTAGCCGCAAGAACTTCCTTGATCGGCTCGAGCATCAGGTAGGAAATGCACAGGTGGATGTTGCCGGAAAACGCCTGCCCCTTGACCCCGAAAACGATGACGACCATCGGCTCGGCGGCGCTCGCCAGATGGGTGAATTCCGGCTTGGATTCGATCCGGCGTAGACCGATTTTGACCTTGTGCACGACCGACCAGGCTTCCTCCAACCCGGCCAGGGCCTCGGTTGAAAATTTTTTCATCATGCGCTGCTCGATCAGCGTGAATTCCCGGATCCGTCCGAGCGGTGTGC
>JBAVJU010000012.1:0-2230 GCA_049687935.1 Desulfobacterales bacterium
AGTCGCAGGCTGTTGCTGACAACCGAAATGCTGCTGAAGGCCATGGCCAGTGCCGCCATGATCGGATGGAGCTGCCGCAGGAAAAGGGGCAGGCTGTCAAATGGATTGAGAATCCCTGCGGCGATGGGAATGAGAATCACGTTGTAACCGAAAGCCCAGAAAAGGTTTTCCTTAATCGTGCGCATGGTAGCCCGGCTGATTGCGATCGTGCGCGGTACGCCGGTCAAGCTGCCGCTCGACAAGATGACATCGGCCGTTTCGATGGCCACATCCGTGCCGGTCCCGATGGCCAGGCCGACATCGGCCTGTGCGAGCGCCGGCGCGTCGTTGATGCCGTCACCCACCATGCCGACCCTTCGCCCCTCTGCCTGCAGCGCTCTGACCTTGGTCGATTTTTCGTCGGGTTTGACCTCCGCGACGACCTCATCGATACCGACCTGTTCGGCAATCGATCGGGCGGTTCCCGGATTGTCGCCCGTCAGCATGACAACCTTCAGTTTTTCGCGGTGCAGCGCCGCAATGGCAGATTTGGACTCGGGTTTCAAGGTATCGGCAACGGCGATCAAACCGCAAAGGACTTCATCACTGATTACGACCATCACGGTTTTGCCTTGCGACTGAAGCGCCCTGATATATTCCTGCGCCGGCTGGAGATCGATGCCCTGCTCTTCAAGCCACTTGGGCTTGCCGACTTTAACCGGCCTGTCATGCACCAGCGCCTGCACACCCATTCCGCCGGTTGCCTTGAATTCGGCCGGCTCTTCCAGCGCAATCCCTCTCGAGCGGGCTGCGCTCACAATCGCCCTTCCCACCGGATGCTCCGAGCCCCGTTCGACCGCGGCGCTCATTTCAAGCAATCGATCCTCATCACCGGCCACCGCGCCGAAGGCCACTACATCCGAGACCGTGGGTTTGCCGAGTGTGATCGTGCCGGTCTTGTCGAGCACGATCGTATCGAGCTTGGTCGCCATTTCGAGAGCGGCGCTGTTTTTGAACAAAATGCCGTTTTCAGCCCCCTTGCCGGTCCCGGCCATGATGGCCGTGGGTGTCGCCAAGCCCAGCGCGCAGGGGCAGGCGATCACCAGCACCGCAACCAGACGGATCATGGCGGGTACGAAATCGCCCGTGGCAATCCACCAAATGGCAAAAACGACAAACGCAATCCCGATAACCGCGGGTACGAATACGGCCGCCACCCTGTCCGCTAAAGCCTGAATCGGCGCTTTGCTGCCCTGGGCTTCCTGAACCAGACGGATGATCTGGGCCAGCACCGTTTCCCGTCCCACCCGGGTGGCGGTGAACCGGAGCAGTCCGTTGCCGTTGATCGTGCCGCCGACCACCATGTCGCCGGCCTGCTTGTCGACCGGCAGGGATTCGCCGGTCAGCATCGATTCGTCCACGGCGGATTCACCGGCCAGAACGATGCCGTCCACCGGGACCCGCTCCCCGGGTCTTACGATAACCGTGTCCCCGACAATCACACGCGTAATCGGGATCTCGACCTCGTTCCCGTCGCGCACGACCGCGGCGTTTTTGGGCCGCAGCCCGATAAGTTTGCGAATGGCACCACCGGTGCGGCCTTTCGTGCGCGACTCGAGCATTTTACCCAGCTTGATCAGGGTGATAATCACCGCGGAAGTTTCAAAATAGACGTGCGTTCCGAATCCGGGGATCAATAGAACCGCCAGTGAGTAGAAATAAGCCACCGATGACCCCATCGCGACCAGAACGTCCATGTTGGCACTCTTGTTGGAAAGGCTTTTCAGACCGCCCTTGTAATAGTCCCATCCGGTGTAGAACTGCACCGGCGTGGCCAGGGCGAAAAAAAGCCAGTTCATCCAGCCGGCATGGCTCCAGGCGCCGATGAGGCCGAAGTCACGTGCCATGCTCAAGACAAACAGCGGCAGGGCAAAGACCACCCCGACAACAAATTTGTGCGTTTGTTCCCGAATCTCTGCTTCCCGGGCCTGCTCTTCGGCGTCTTCCGCGTCCAATCCCTCAACCGGGGCAATGGCGCCGTAGCCGGCTTTTTCAACCGCCGAAATCATGTCCTCAATGCCGGCGACTCCGGGGATGTACGTCACGGTGGCGCGTTCGGAGGCAAAATTGACCGCCGCTGCGAGCACGCCCGGAACTTTTTTGTTCAGGGTCCGCTCGATGTTCATGGCGCAGTTGGCGCAGGTCATTCCCGTCACCGGGAATTCAATTTTGGCCGTGCCGATCCCGTAAC
>JBAVJU010000013.1:0-17242 GCA_049687935.1 Desulfobacterales bacterium
AACGAGCCCCGATCGGAAGTGAGCGGCCGTGCGGGGGTAGAACGCCGCACGGCCATCGACAGCAGGCGATGCCATCGGCGTTTGTGGTTTGCAATAAGCAACCTGCCGCTAAATGACGCTGAATCCCTATTTGATCCACGGGGGTCCGACCGGCAGAACATTGCGACCGAAAACCTGAGCATAAATGACATGGGCCATCATGTAAAGGGCCGAGAGGGCGCATAACATCAGCTCGTATCCGGCCCACCGGGTCATTTCGGGATATCCGAAATGCGCTATGTCCAGAAGAAGAAAGCCGATGAGCAGCAGGGTAAAGGTAATGGCCATGGCGGTGTGAATCCGCATGGCGGGGATCCACATGATAAAAGTATAAAGGGTCCAGGCGTTCAGGAACCAGCCCAGGTCTGTCGTGCTGGAATGGTATACGTTGAAGTGGTTGAGCATGAAGATGACGCCCAGGGCGATCCAGAAGGCGCCGTAGGAAACAAATGCGCTGTAGCCGAAATTGTTGCCGACCTTGAATTCCTGGTATCCGGCGATCAATTGCGCCATGCCACCGAACACGAATGCCATTGAGACGACTGGACCGACGCCAATCCACCCCACATTGTGAAACTGAAGCAGCAGGGTCGTCAAGCCAAATCCGGCGAGTCCGACGACGCCCGGATTCCCACTTGGTTCTGCACTAGCCATAAACCGTCCTCCTTTGAAAAAAAATTGAAATAATGGTCAGCGATTGGGTTGAGCAGTATGGGGTAATGAGAAGAAAGCTTTTGTTAAAATCAACTGAAGCGTTCTAACGGGATTTTACCAAATATGCAAGTATCGGTTTCAATTTCTTCGCCCTGATAAATTAAACTTTTTAACGCCGTTCCGTGTTATACGAGAGTCCGGTTTTTCTTTTTTAAGACCGACCCTTCCTGGATCTCTTGGCCAGGTGCATCGATGGCTGCGTTCGGCTCGATCGGCGAAATGTGCCGCGTTTTCCAAGGCTTTACAAGTGGTACCTGCACTTGGTAAGAAAGATCTGCCGTATGTCTCTTCTCTGAATGTCCTTTCGGCAAATGGCGGCACTTCACATATGGTGATTCGAAAATCCGTCTTTTTACTCTGTATTATTGGGCTCACGAGCGGGCTGACGTCACCTGCTGATTCGGAGGAAACGGCGGATAAAAATGTTGTTTCCAGCTTTCTATACGGATGCCGCATCGGTTTACTGGCTCACGATGTGGACAACCTGTGGAGCGGTTCGAGTGCCGAGGGCGGTTTCGACGTGAATGCCGAGATCGTCTTCAAGAAACCCGGATTGTTCCTCTGGAGGGGCAGCATCCTGCCCCACCTCGGTGTAACGCTCAACAATCAGGGTGACACCAGCATCCTGTACGGCGGGTTTATATGGGAGTTTGTGTCCAAAACCGGCCTCTTTTTCAACACGGGCCTCGGTCTGGCCGTTCACAACGGTGAGCTTGAAACCGATGACGACCCAAAAAAATCGCTCGGGTCGCGGGTCCTGTTCAGAATTCCGCTTGAAATCGGTGTAACGATCGGTGTGCGCCACCGAATCTCAATTCTTTTCGCCCATATATCGAATGCCTATCTCGCCGATCCGAATCAAGGGCTCGATGTCGTGGGAGTGCGGTATGGAATTCAATTTTGATAAAACGACTTCGGGTCCTTTCGGTATCTGATAGGGCTCCGGAAAGGTTGCGATCGAGTGGTCGCTGGAGGACGCATGCCACCACCTCTGACACGGATTCTTCGCACTGTTCTGCTGTCGGTCCTGATTCTCATACCGTTGCCGGCGCTTTCCGAAACGGTCGCCATCCCCATATTCCTTAGTTACCCGCAGCTTCGCTTTCTCGCCCTACGGGAGATGTTCAAAGGGCCGGACAACACGGCCCGATATGGGCTGGATGACACCGGTTGCGCCTTTGTCACTTACTCTGATCCGCATCTCTCCGCCGAAGGCCAATTGCTGCGGGTGGAGGTCGCCACCCATGCGACCATCGGCCTCAATACCACTGACGGCTGCACTACCATTGGCTATTGGAAGGGTCGAACCGTTGTCAAAGGCAAGCCGGTACTGCTTGACGGTCAGCCGTTGTCGGCTGAGTTCAGGTTGCAGACGGCCGAGCTCTACGACCAACAGGGACATCGGCTGTCCGGCACTCCCATGCTCCAGGCATCCGAAGAGCGATTGCATCAGGCGTTGAGCAAACTCAGGATAGATCTGAGTCCCGAAGTCGATCGGTTGAAAGAATGGCTACCCTCCGTGCTGCCGCGTTATTCGGCCGACCGGTTGTCCGTTATGGTCGACAGTCTGCGAATTGGCCACATTTCGGTGCGGCCCGACGGGCTGGACGTGCGCCTGACCATCGATGTCGACAAGAATCCTAAAGCGGGACCGGAACCGGCGCTGAATGCCGATGAAATGGAGCAACTGGATCAAACGGTCCGGACCTGGGATGCCTTTCTGACCTTCGTCGTCAAGCAGGCGGCAATTGCCACCCACTCGGAAGCACTTCGTTCCGCCCTGTTGGAAATACTTCTGGATGCGCGTTACGAGATGAAGGCCGTTCTCGTTGCGGACGCCAAAAAAAGTTCGGACCCGGTGAAGAAACTGTTTGTCCGCAGCTGGGAGCGACTGGAACCGGTGATGCGCGAGATCAGCACTCAAGCGCCTGAGCAGAATCCGGTACCTTTTTTATCGTTCATCACAGCGGCCGACGCCCTCATGGCATTGGAACGGCTCGGCCCGGCGGCCGGTTTGGACATATCCGCTGACGGCCTGAGACGTCTGGCCCGCATGCTGAACGACAATCCGAGCCTCGATCCATTCCAAATTCTGGACGAAATCGATCCGGAACTTCAAAATCTTTTCGATTTGGGAATTCCAGAAGAAATCGGTCCGCGGGAAAAATCTCAGGGTTTCAATCTGCAGTTCGTCCCGTCGGCTTTTGCGGCAACTTCGAGAGATCGACTGAATCGCTGGGTACCGACTGCAGACGAGCTGGGGCCTTATATTCGTGAGGTTCGCCTTCTCTTGCTGGAAGAAGCTGACGCCCGCCTTCGAGCGTCGACAATCACCGGCGAGCCCGCCCGCATTTTCCGGAAACTGATGCTCGCCGCCGCATGGCAGGAAAGTTGCTGGCGTCAATACGTCGTGCAGAAAAACAAAATCGTGCCCCTCGTTTCCGGGTCAGGTGACGTTGGCTTGTTGCAGATCAACGAAACGGTATGGCGCGGCTTTTATTCCCGCAACAAGCTGCGTTGGGATATCAATTACAACGCCCGAGCCGGAAGTGAAATCCTGTTCAAGTTCATGGTCGATTACGCATTGAAACGGCAGGAGCATAAAAAAGCCGGTGGCTTGTCCAACCTGGCCCGCGCATCATACAGTGCGTACAACGGCGGACCGTCTCGAGTGAACCGCTACCGCAGCAGTGGGGTCCCGGCCGAACAGAAAAAAATCGACGCTGCCTTCTGGGCGAAATATCAGCAGGTCAATCGAGGCGACGAACTGGCCGTCGTGGAATGCCTGGGTGGCGAGGCGCCGGTTTCAGAGGCGGATGTGCCGCACAACACCCGCGGGAGCGCCGTGTCCGGGTCAAAGCCTCCGGCAGCAACCGGAAAACTCGCGCGCGTCGAAAACAGTACTTGGATCAGAAAACAGAACCCCAAAAACTTTACCCTTCAGTTGGCGGCGCTGAGCAACGAGGAGGCGGCAAATGATCTGGTCGAGAAACAGTCCCAGCAGGGCACCTATGCCTATTGTCGGATCAAACAAAAAGACCAGAGTGTGTATATCGCCATTTACGGCAGTTTTTCGAGCCGTTCCGACGCCCAAAAAGCCGCAGCTCTCTTCGCTTCGCTGAAACCCTGGCTCCGGGAGTTCGGCAGCATTCAGAAGGCAATGGCAAAGTAATCGCAAGTGAGGTGCCGGAAGTCGCTCTGCCGCATATCCCGCTCCTTAATAAATAGATTGACAGCCATTCTTTCGGTATTATTCTCGAAAATTCGATTGTAAATGTCTTTAGCGGATCTGCCGCGGGCAGCATTTTTTCAGTTTAAAAAAAAACAGCAGGAATCTCATGGAGGCGTGCCATGCGCTGGAAGGAGGGTCGCAGGAGCGACAACGTTGAAGATCGGCGCGGCACCAGGGTGTCGCGCGGCGTGGCCGGAGGTGGGATTGGCGCGCTGCTGCTGGTTCTCGTCGCCTTGTATCTTGGCGTCGATCCGTCGGTTGTCCTTAACACGGGCATACAGCCAAGTGGAAACACGGAACCGACCGCTGAGTCTCGCAGCGGTTCGCCGGAAGAAAATCGTCTGGCCGAGTTCGTGGCGGTCGTTCTGGCCGACACGGAAGACACATGGCATACGCTCTTCCGACAAATGGGCCAATCTTACCAGGAACCGTCTCTGGTTCTTTTTTCGGGTGCGGTCGAGTCGGCGTGCGGGTTTGCCCAAGCGGCCGTGGGACCCTTTTACTGCCCGCGCGACCAGAAGGTCTACATCGACCTGAGTTTTTTTGAGGATTTGGAGAACCGGTTTCGTGCACCGGGTGATTTTGCTCAAGCCTATGTCATTGCACACGAGATTGGACACCACGTCCAAAAACTTTTAGGGATCGCAGACAAGGTCGACACCCTGCGGAGGCGGGTCGATGAGACTCAGGGAAACCGTCTTTCGGTCATGCTCGAGCTACAGGCCGATTGCCTGGCCGGTGTTTGGGCCCATCACGCCGACCGATCGCGTCGGGTCCTCGAGCGGGGTGACATCGAAGAGGCGCTCAACGCCGCGAGCGCCATTGGCGATGACCGCTTGCAGCGACGATCCAGAGGATACGTTACGCCGGATTCCTTTACGCACGGCAGTTCCGGGCAGAGAGTCCACTGGTTCAGGCAGGGAATCGAGACCGGTGATATCGGGCAATGCAACACCTTTGCTGCCGAACGCTTTTAGTAAAGGCGCCAGGTTGGTTAGGTCTCTCTCAGTCGCCGAGGGTTGCCACCATGACGGCTTTTATGGTGTGGACTCGGTTTTCGGCTTCGTCGAAGACAACTGAGGCGCCCGACTCGAAGACCTCTTCGGTGACCTCAATGGCACTCAGCCCGAATTTCTGGTAAATTTCCTCGCCCACAACGGTTTCGCGGTTATGAAACGCCGGCAGGCAATGCATGAATTTAACTTTCGGGTTGCCGGTCATTTCCATTACCGTCCGATTGACCTGGTAGGGTTTCAGCAAACCGATGCGCTCCTTCCAGGCGTTTGGCGGCTCACCCATCGACACCCACACATCGGTACAAATGAAATCGCAGTCCTTGACACCACTGGCGAGATCGTTGGTGACGGTGATCGTTGCTCCGGTCCGTCCGGCGATCTTCCTGGCCTCGGCCGTCAGTTTCGGGTCGGGCTGAAGTCTGTCGGGGGCTACGGCGCGAAAATCCATGCCCATTTTGGCGGCACCCACCATCAGGGAGTTGCCCATGTTGTTGCGTGCGTCTCCCAGATAAGAAAATCTGACCTGGTGAAGCGGCTTGTCGCTATGCTCGATCATGGTTAAAAAATCCGCCAGGACCTGGGTCGGATGGAATTCGTCGGTCAGTCCGTTCCAGACCGGCACGCCGGCGTGGCGGGCCAATATTTCTATTTTTTCCTGTGCAAACCCGCGGTACTCGATACCGTCATACATACGGCCCAAAACTCGGGCCGTGTCCTTGATCGACTCTTTGGCGCCCATCTGGGAACCGGTCGGACCCAGGTAAGTGACCCGCGCTCCCTGGTCGAAGGCGGCCGTTTCAAAAGCACAGCGGGTACGGGTGGAGGTCTTCTCGAAAATAAGGACAATATTTTTGCCCTGCAGGCACTGCTGCTCGGTGCCGGTATATTTTGCTTTTTTGAGATCGGTTGCCAGTTCCAGAAGGAACATGATTTCTTGAGGCGAAAAGTCTATCAGCTTGAGAAAATGGCGGTTTCGCAGATTGTAAGCCATGTTTTTGCTCCACTTGTTCAATTATCAAGAAAACTCGTCCAGGATAACCTGATCGACTCTGAAGATGTAGGTGATCAGCGCGGCGCGGATCCACATGCCGCACCGTTCCTGCCGCCAGTAGGCCGCTCGCGGATCTTTGTCGACGGCCACTTCGATCTCGTAACGCCGGGGCAGGGGATGCAGCAGCGCGCAGTGAGGTTGGATCATCGTCAAATGTTTGGTCTTGAAGTGAAACGCCGGGTAAGTCTCGGTCTCGCTCGAGGGATGTTCGGCGTATTCGTTTTGAATCCGGGTCAAGTAGATGGCATCCACTATCGGCATAACGCTTTCGAAATCATCGGTTTCGTAAAAACGAATGGCGTGTTTGGTCAGAAAGCTTTTGATGTCCTCCCGCATTCGGAAGACCTCCGGCGCCACGAAATACAGGGTGACGTTCCGGTAGTTCTTCATCAGATAACTCAAGGAACGCACGGTTCGGCCGCGCTTCAGGTCGCCGACCATGGCGACCTTTTTACCGTCTAGGCCGCCGAGATTGCGAAATTCCCGCTCCAGGGTGTAGATGTCTAAAAGTGCCTGGGTGGGATGCTGGTCCGGTCCCGAGCCGCCATTCAGAACCGGTACCGGACGTTCGGTCTGATTCAGCACCCAGGCTGTTTTTTCAGCAAATCCGGCTTCGGCGTGGCGGGCGATGATCAAATCGACATAACTGGCAAAGGTGCGGATCGTATCTTCCTGCGACTCTCCCTTGACTTCCGAACTCGTTGATGTGCCCCGAATTTCGGAAACGCTCAGACCCAGCGTGTAACAGGCGTTCTGAAAGGAAAGAAACGTGCGTGTCGACGGCTGCACGAAATAGAGCATCGCCCTTTTATGCTGCAACAGGCGTTTGAGCTTGCCCAACCCCATCTTCGTTTTGGCCAGCAGCCTGATCTTTTCGGCCAGGCTGCAAAGGTAATCCAGAAATTCCCGATCGAACTGCTGGGCATAGATGACGTCGAAGATTCGGCCGTTCTGCCGGAATGAGTCGAGTTTTTCGTCAACCGACTGGCTGTAGAATTCCTCCCAGCCCTCGTACACCTGCCGCGTTGGTTCCGCATAACGGTCCATTTTATTCTCCCGCACTAAGAGTGATGACGGGTTCTGAAACCCTGACGGTTGAAGGATTGAAAAATACGTTAGCGTATTCGTTCCCTGGAATCAATCGACAAATGGGAGCAGGGCCGTTATGGCGGTGTGCCGATGAGTGCCTTGAACCGGTTAAATCGGTTCAACACGACCGCTCGATGACCTGCGCCGGCGTCCTTCGGCAACCCGTCGATGGATTCTGGTTGACATGCTCGTCCGGTCCCGACCACAGGGCCAGGCGGCGCAATCGCCGCGGCGGTCTTGTCAGGCCGCGAGCATGCCGACGGCGATCAGCACCGGCATGGTCAGATTGACGATTACGTTCAATCCCATGAACGGTATCAGCTTTTGAGGACGGTCGGCGAAGCGGACGGCGCCTAAAAAAGCCGGCAGGGCGACTGCGGCGGTTATCAGGCCGATGAGGCAGGCCGGCGGAAAGTAAGTGTTGCAAACCCCGATCACGAGCACGAGGTAAGCGCAGAGCAAGAACAGGCCGTATATGTAACTGCTGAACCGACGACCGACCACGACCGGCAGATGCCGCCGTCCGATGCTGCGGTCGGCTTCCACATCCGGGAATTGGTTTAACAGCAGGAGATCACTGACCAGAAAAAACGGTATCAGTGACGCCAGTCCGGACGTCGTGCTGTACTCGCCCGTAAGGGCGAAGTGGGTGCCCATCACCATGAGCGGTCCGAAACCCAGGCCGGGCGCCACTAGGCATAGCAGCGGGTGGCATACGAGCCAGGCCGTGTAGGCATAGATCACGACGAGTCCGAGAATCCCCAGCGGCAGGAGCCTCCAGCCCCTGGCCCAGCAGAAATAAAGACCGATCAGGGCTGCAATCGAAAAGGTGATTTGCGCCGTTTTAAGGGCCGTACCGGCCAGGGCGGGGTTTTCGGGCAGGGTGCCGCTGCCGCCGCTGAACGGCGTGCGGCAGGTCTTGAAATCAAGTCCGCTTTTGAAATCGACGTATTCGTTGAAGGCGTTGACGCTGATGTGGGCCGAGACGGCCCCAATGAGGACGAGAACCGCCTGCACTGCATTCACCCGGTCGACGGCCAGGCTTGCGGTGCCGAGACCGAGTAAGAAACAGGCCGGTGTGAGCAGGAGAAACGGCACACGCATGGGGCCCAGCAGCTGTTTAAATCCGATAGCCATCGCCGTCATTCGGGGTGATGTCCATTCAAGAAATCTATAGGTGATTGATTGATGTCAATCCCGGGGCCGGCAACTTCGCGATAGGAGTTGTGCCGGTTCACACACCTCGCAGGCCGATTTTAATATTTGATTTTAAGTGGTATATTTTATAAAATAATACATTGTATTCATTTGTATCCATCAATTGTCGACACAAGGAGGCCTGTCATGCGCCAATCGCTCTGCATCGTTTTGTCTTCCCTGTTTTTGTTGGCCTGTGCATCACAAGGCACCTACACCAAACAGCAAACCGGAACAGCCGTCGGCGCGGCCAGCGGGGCGGCTATCGGTGCTGCCGTCGGCGGCGCGGCCGCAAGCAAGAAAGACCGGACGAAGGGAATCATTATCGGGGGGGTAGCCGGCGCCGTTGCCGGTGGTCTGTTGGGCAACCAGATCGGGGCTTACATGGACCGGCAGGAAGAGGCGCTGCGGCAGGCAATGGCTGCGGCAACGGCGGCCGACCAGGCCTCGATTCAGCGATCCCAGGACGTTTTGACCGCGACGTTCAAGAGTGACATGTTTTTCGATTTCGACTCCGCGACTCTCAAACCGGGCGCATATGCCGAGTTGGACCGAGTTGCCAAGGTTTTCAACGACTACCCACAGACGATGATTCAGATTCAAGGCCACACCGACAGCTCGGGCCCGGAAGCTTACAACATGGTGCTTTCGGAACGCCGTGCCAATGCCGTGCGGGATTCGCTGGTGCAGCGCGGTATCGATCCGGAACGTTTGGCGACGATCGGCTTCGGCGAATCACAACCGATCTCGAGTTCCGCGGCCATGAACCGTCGGGTCACCATCGTTCTGACCCCAATTCGGGCGTAACCTACCCGTCTGCCTGCACAAAATTATCCTCTTGCTTCGATCCGTAAAAAGATCCGCTTCGCATCCGGGAAGGCACTTTCCAGCCAGCGGATTTTTTACGGCAAAAAAACGGACCGCGACATCGCAGACGGCCTCTCAAATCAGTCTTGATGCCGTTCAGCACCGCCTCGATCCATAAGTGACCTTTCCGGCAACATCCCCGCGTTGCAGCGAGTGCTTGCCTTGAGCCGACAGATTGTAACATGAGCGCCCTGAAACCCCCTGGACCTGCGGGGCGCAGCAAAGGCAACCGCTCCTGACGGCACCGGAAACCATTCATGCCGTGACCCGTTTTTTTTGCGGAACGAGCCCTTCCTGGGCCAGGTAGGCATGAATCTTTTGCGGAGTGAAATTAATCATGTTCTTCGAGAGCTTGTGGATCCGGATTCCTTGTCGCCCAATAGTTTCAATTTCGGGGTACAAAAATCGACGCATGCGTGACGAAGCCGCCAAGATGACAGTTCGCACGCGTTCGGTTTTGGCGATTCGCCGAATCTGGTCAAGCACCTTGACCGCAAAACGGCGCCGCAGTTCATCCAGGTGCTGATCCCGTTTGTCGTCATAACCGTGGACGCCACCTCCTTGAGGAGCTGCTCCACGGCCGGTTTTCGAGTCGGTCACCATTTGCTGGAAATCATTTATCTCCGGGTTGTTGAGTTCTTTGCGCGTTACCATCCGCGGTCCCGATTCCAGTTCGGGGAATTCAACCGGCTCGAGATCAAAAAAACGGGCGCTGGCACGGTTGACCACCACGATCAAATAGTCACTCATCTGTTTACCTCCTGATATAATTGAGGTTATGGGTGTCGCAAAAAAGGTCAGGGGTAAATGTAGAAGTCGTTTTAACCAATGAGACGATCCTTGAGTCGGTGGATGATCGATTGCGGCATGGTCACATCTGTTCGCAGCGATAAAGAGGCGCAGGAAGAGCTTGAAAGCGAAAACCTTTTGCTTTTACTTATACAACAGGAACTCCAGAACATCAACTCCCTTTTCGAGCGGGTGCGCGATGGTGGTTATTGGCAATTCCCTATGGCACAGTGGTTCATAGGGGAACCGGGAGACCGCTCTTGCAAGAGGGTCACGATCTCCCGTCGGCGGGGCTTGCGTGCCGCTACGATTTGCTATAAAAGACAGAGACTTTAAACACGGCGGGAGGGCAAATACATTTCAAACGGAAAGCCGATGATTAAAAAAGTTGTTACGGTGAGTGTTTTCCTGGCGGTGGCCGTTGGTGGTGGTCTCTGGTGGAAATCTTCCACCGCAGAGAAAAAGATCACTGTTCTGGCCCCCGAGACCGTGTCGCGCGGCACGGTCCGCAAGGTGCTCGAGCAGACCGGAATCATTAAATCTCAGGTCGGTGCGATCGTTAAGATCGGCACCCGCGCAACCGGTACCATCGACAAGATGATGGTGAAGGTCGGTGACCCGGT
The DNA here is from genome assembly GCA_049687935.1 of Desulfobacterales bacterium. Lineage (GTDB taxonomy): Bacteria > Desulfobacterota > Desulfobacteria > Desulfobacterales > SG8-13 > JARFQH01. The sequence continues at coordinate 10,618 of JBAVJU010000013.1, forward strand.
TGAAAAGGACCAGTTGGTGGCCCGGATAGACAGCCGGGAGCTGGAGGCCCAGGCGACCGAAGCCCGTGCCAAGCTCGCAGCGGCTCAGGCCGAACTGAACCGGGTGGAACAGTTTTATCCCCTCAGAATCAAGGAGGCCCGACACGACCTGGCGCTCACTCGGGCCCGGGCAGATTACCTGCACAACAACTTCCGCCGTCAACAGAAGTTGGCCGAAAGAAACGTCATTTCCAAAGACACCATTGAGGATGTGCGCCAGAAGGCCGAAGTGGAAGCCAACCAGGTATCCGTCAAACAGTCTACCCTCGAAAGGCTGCAGAGGGAGTTCACCGATGAGACTGCCAAGGCGCGCGCCGCGGTTAAACAGGCCGAGGCCTCCCTGGCGGCCTTGGAAGTGCGCAAATCCTACACCCGGATTTTCAGTCCGATCAGCGGCGTGGTCAGCCAGGTGACGGCCCAGGAAGGCGAAACCATCGTGGCCGGATTGCAGGTGGCCAATCTGATCACGGTACTCGATCCGGCACGCCTGGAGATGTGGACCTACGTGGATGAGACCGATATCGGTCAGGTGCATCCCGGACAACCGGTGGAGTTTCGGGTGGATGCCTATCCCGGACGCATCTTCAAAGGCGCTGTGGACACGATTTATCCCGAACCCGAGATCCGCGACAATATTGTCTATTACCAGGCGCTGGTCAAGATCAACCCGGAACAGGCGACGTATCTGCGCCCGGAAATGACCACCCAGGTTCAGATCATCGTGGAGGTTAAAGAGGATGTGCTCGATATTCCCAACAACGCATTGAAATGGGTCGATGGTCGTCAAGTGGTGTTCGTGCAGGAAACGGATGGAAAAATCCGTCAAGTGACGCCGAAGCTCGGCCTCGCCGGCGTTACGCACACCGAGGTGCTGGACGGCTTGACCGCCGGGGATAGGGTGGCCACCCAACTCGTTCTGCCCGGCAACAAGGAAAAGAAAGGCAAGCCGTGATGGCGGACCAGCGGCTCGTAGAACTGGAAGGCATCACCAAAATTTACAGGCAGGCCGACCGCGAGATCGAAGTTCTCAAGGGGATATCCCTCGCGATCGACAGCGGAGAATTCATCGCCTTGCAGGGGCCGTCGGGCTCCGGAAAATCAACCCTCATGCACATCCTCGGCCTGCTTGATCGTCCCAGCAAGGGTCGCTACCTCCTCCGTCGACAGGACGTCTCCGCGCTCTCGGACAATGCGCTGAGCGCCCTTCGCAACCGGACGGTCGGCTTTATATTCCAGACCTTTTACCTGATTCCGTATGTCTCGGCCGTTGAAAATGTCATGCTTCCCGGCCTCTATAGCCGCACCGCGGCCCGCGAGTTGCGGCAGCGGGCCGAACAGATACTGGACCAGGTCGGCTTGGGGGATCGGATGCATTTCAGGCCGAACCAACTTTCCGGCGGTCAGCAGCAGCGGGTGGCCATGGCCCGCGCCCTCGTCAACAACCCGCGGCTCTTGCTGGCCGACGAACCCACCGGCCAGCTCGACTCGCAGACGAGCGGTGAGATCATGAGGCTTATCGCCCGAATACACGAACAGGGGCTCACGGTGGTTCTGGTGACCCATGACGATGGGGTCGCCGGTTATGCCCGCAGGAGGATCCGGCTCAGTGACGGTCGTATCACGTCCAATTGATTTGATCCGGCAGGCCTGGCGCATCGGTCAAATGGCCCTCACTGCTGTGTGGGCCTTCAAGTTGCGCAGCTTCTTCGTTGTACTCGGTGTGGCTCTGGGCATCGCTTCACTTACCGTAATCGTCGCAGCCGTGGACGGGGCCGAGCGCAAGGCCACGGAGATCGTCAAGTGGTTTGGCCCCGATACGGCGCTCGTGCTCGGCGGCGACATCCAGAGCCGAGCCGTGGGCCAGCGCACATTGACGCTTTCTTTTAAAGATGCCCAGAAACTGCGCGAATCGATGCCGGGCGCTTACCTGGTGGTCCCGATGCGCGGCAAGGGCGACGTTATCGTCCGCTATCGTGGGAGGAGTCGGCAGGTACCCCTCATCGTCGGAACGACCGACGGCTATGCCGAAGCCTGGAACTGGCCGCTGGCAGAGGGGCGTGACTTCACCGGGGAGGATGTTCAGAAAGGGGCCAAGGTCGGCCTCATCGGCGACCTCGTCGCCGAAGACCTCTTCGGCGACGAATCGCCGGTAGGCCACACGATTTTCGTGGACCAGCTGCCGGTGCAGATTGTCGGCCGACTTTCCTATCGTGGTGTCAGCGGCGGCGGTGGATCGAATCCTGTCGACGATCGCATCATTTTACCGATCACGACCCTGACCCAGCGCTTCAACCTGAACCGCAAGTATTTTCGGGCACTGAGGGTGAAGTTCTACGCACCTGAGAACATGGCGGCCCACATCGCCAATTTACGCAGCCTCCTGCGTCACCTGCACAACCTGGAACCCGGCGAGCCGGACGATTTCTCCATTCTCACCGCGGACGAAATCCTCAAGTTCCTGTCGATGTTCAAAGGCGGACTGATGCTCTTTTTAGGGATTACGGCTTTGGTGGCCATCATCGTCGGCGGGTTCGTTCTGGCCAACCTTTTTTATTTAAGCGTCAACGAACGCCGATCCGAAATCGGTCTCAAGAAGTCCGTGGGGGCTCCCGACTGGGCAATTCTGATGCAGGTGCTGACCGAATCGGTTTTTCTGAGTCTGGCCGGCGCATTGCTCGGCGTGATTCTGGGGCTGTCTCTGGGGCAATTGATGGCACAGCTCGGTGTGCTGGAGATCATGATTTCGTGGAAGGTGTTCATCTTTTCCACCCTGGCGGCCACATTTATGGGTCTTGTTTTCGGTCTGCGACCGGCCCGCACTGCAGCCGGCATGCCGCCGATCGAAGCGCTGAAAGGGGAGCATTGATAGAAGGCCGTGTTTTTTAGTTTAAAAATTGCGCTCGCTTCGCTCAAGGCGCACCGGCTGAGGTCAATTCTGGCCATGGTGGGTGTTTTTCTCGGTGCCTTGGCGCTGACGGCCGTTCAGCACGTTTCACAGGCCATGTACCTCAAGGCCGAGTTGGAAACCGCCAAACTGGGGACCAATTTGTTTATGGCCCGCAGCGGAAAAGTCGTGTTTCGCCGTTCGGGGTCGGCGGCGGTGAGAAGCGCGACCACCACCTTTACCCTGGAAGATGCCCGGGATCTGATCGGATCGATTCCCCAGGTGCAGGCCGGAGCGCCTTTTGCCCTCAAAACGCTTCCGATCCGCTATGAAAACATCAAGATTCCCTGCCAGATCGTGGCCACGTGGCCGACCTACACCGATGTCCGGAGCGTCAACCCGGTTTTGGGGCGTTTCATCACCTGGGAAGACGAAAACCGGCGGGCCCGCGTGTGCGTGCTCGGATCGAAAATTGCCGAGCGTCTTTTCGGCAAACCCGAGCAGGCATTGGGGCGGATGGTTTTCATTTTCCGCGCCGGGGTGCGCGTAATTGGGGTCATGGAACCCAAGGGGGCCGACATCGTCGGCAGCGACCAGGATGAACAGGTCTTCGTTCCCCTGTCGACCTTCTTGCGGCGGTTCTCCAACCAGGACTGGATTACCGGGGTCTACCTTCAGTTGACCGACAATCAGTCTTACGACGTGGTCAAAAAAACGGCTGAAAACATCCTGCGGCGGCGCCATCAATTGGGGCAGGGAGAAGACGACGATTTCAGCCTGCTGACCGCCAAGGACACCATTCAGCTGCAGGAACAGGCCCTGCAATTGGTTCAGACGCTGGGCCTGCTCAGTTCCGGCATCTCGTTTGCCGTCGGCGGTCTGGGGATTCTCTCCCTCATGGTGCTGCTGGTGCGCTCGCGGCGGATGGAAATCGGCGTGCGGCGGGCGGTTGGAGCCCGGCGTCTAGACATCATCCGCCAGTTCATTCTGGAATCCGGATTGATGGCCGGCGCCGGCGGATTTGTCGGCGTGGTGTCGGCCGCCGGACTGGTGCTGTTGATTTACAAAATCGGCCAGATGCCAGTGACTTACGATCCGATCTTTATCATCGGCCCTATGGTCGGCTCGGTTTTGCTCGGACTGATAGCCGGCGCATACCCGGCCTGGCAGGCGGCCAAGATCGAGGTGCTCGACATACTCAGGAACGAGTAGATAAGTTGAATTATTCCGCTAAAATCGCCGGGTCTGACTGCCCGTCTGCTGCATGCCGCGGCGGATGTGATGCCATTGCAGGTACATCGAACACTCATTCTTACAAACACTCCGTCTTTTTGCGCGAGCCCTTAATCCACGATCGGTCTGCTATGCGGCAAGCCGGGGAGTGGTCGGCTTTGCAGGAGGGATCGGTTCTTCAGTATGCTCTGCCGATTTGAAAACGTACAGTTTCAAGACCTCGGCGTTTGTTTCCTGCGCTTCGTATGCCGCCAGCCTTTTTTTGATCCGCAGAAGCTTTAAACAAATGACAGCTGCAATCAAAACAACCGCTGCCCCTAGAGGGTCCATTATGTCGATCTTTTTAGAAGACAGGTCCAGAATAAACTTGATGATGCCGAAAGCACCGAATAACCCCATGCCGGCAATTGCGGGGACATAAACGTTGGCCACCAGAAAGTCCTTGGCCCAAGGTGGTGGGCTTGGGTTGCGGGCGCCGATTAAGGTGATGCCGAAAAGCAGTGCTGCAAGGGCGATAAAGAGTGATGAATATAGCAGGGACATACCGAACCTCCCGTCTGAAAAGCCGTTAATACATACATGAAAATCAATTGGCACTCAGCTTGAATGAGGCAAGAATCATTCCTATTTTATAAGATGTTGAATATATTGTTATTGTATTGTATTGATGGTTTAACCTACCCTCGTTCACTGATGCTCGACTTCCGATCCGGGCGTCTAATTAATGGGTCATTGTTATTCAAAGCCTTGAAATTAAATCGTTATCCAATATCGGGAACACCCGGTTCGCATTTTTAGGGGAAGGGAACTGCCGATTCTTAATCTGGTAACAGAAGCAGGTTTCTGAATGATTGGAGAGAGAAGGAATGAAATTTTGTGACCTCAAGTGCAAATATGCCGATTGGCCGGAGGAATTGTCCGATGGGTCGAAATCATGCCGAACCTTCATCGGTATATGGTGTAAACTCAGAAATCGGATCGTGTATAAAAATGCGCCTTGTGAGGATAAGAAAGAACAGTAAGCACTTTACAATTTTGTAGGACAGCATTTATTAATGCTCATCCACCATTGGTTGATGGCACTATGGATGTTTCAGGTAATTCGGCTTAATCGTAAATTGTGAAAATGTTTTGCCATTAAAGTATAACCTTTCCACCACAATTACCCATTCTTTAGCCCTGTAATACGTCCAAACGAACAAAAATTATGGCGTCATATTAGCGTGATAGCAAACGTGTAATACCTTGCATGATTTTTGCTAATCAATTGCGAGCCTTTCAGGTTGTCGATTCTGGTAATGCGTCAAATCCGGTTATGTGAGACGAATGCTGCGGTTTTTGTCGAATTTTGACCGACTACCATCGTTCGATTCAACCGGTTAAAGGACCGCAATGAAAATTATGACGTTAACGTGCCCCAAGTGCCGGCAATCGACAGAAATTTTACGGGACGAAAATACCGGTCTGTGGGAATTGCCGAAACGGTATTCATCTATCAGCAACCTGTCATGGCAATATCTGGAACAGTTGTGGCTGAAAGGCCATATTCAAGACTGCGAGAAGGAACCGAAAATAAGTTTTAAGGAACAGATCAAAATCCAGATTAAGAATTGGATCAAGAAAATTGCTTTTTACCGGGAACCGATTTAATCGGATTTTTTTCTCGCACTGAACCAACAAACTGAACCATCCAGGCGCTACGGTTGCAATCTGAGTTGGTGCCGGAAAATAATGGGTGGGGTATCATTGGAAAATGGTAAATCGATGAGCTTAAATGCTTTGGTACTCGACGGAAGACGCTTGGGCTTAAACAGACGCGTCTATTCGTATGTCGCTCACATACCCGAAAGAAGATCGGGTTATGAACGCCGGAGCGGACAGGACCGCAGAAACAGTTCCGAGGCAAAACTTTCCGGGGATAGGGAACGAAGAGCCGTAATGAAATAAACGTGTTTTGCACGCTAAGCCAGCACGCTTGAACCGGAATGACACTACGCTGATTATCATTGAGCTTGCTGACCGCTATTGAAACAGGTGTTGAATTCCGACTTTAAGAATACACTCTAAATGCTTCAAATTAATTGTTTTAAACCCGCTATCCGTTCGAATACTATCGCCAGTCTCTTAACTTGGCCATAATGAAGTCCACGACAATCTTGTGTTCCTCCTTACCCGACCCCTGGATCCGAATCGGCTCTCCGAAGCAGATGTGAACCGTTTTGCCGGGACGAATCTTTCCGAAATCCTTTAATTTGCGTCCAAGTCCCCAAGCGTCTGTTTTTAAGGCGATCGGTACAACCGGCACCTTGGCACGCGCTGCGAGTTTTACCCCCAGCGTATTGAAGTTGCTGGGTTCGAAATTAACACTGCGCGTGGTTTGGGGAAAAATGACGACTGAAACATTGCTGCTAAGACGTTTCCGACCCTCCCCCAAAACGGTCCGCAAGTCCTGGCGCGGATTGGCGCGTC
>JBAVJU010000014.1:0-3311 GCA_049687935.1 Desulfobacterales bacterium
CGCCGCTTTCCTCTCCCGTCCGCCGGATGTTTGCAGGGCTCAAATCCGGTTTGCCTGTCGGCGACACGAAGGCTTCGGGGGGTGACAAAACCGTAGCTCCCTCCTGAGTGAGGTTCTGGCCGATCACTTTTGGAATTTCGGTCTTGAGATACGCCAGATCTTCGGCCGCATTGATCTCGAACGGCAGTATCAGCACGTTGACCGGTTTTTTGGCTGCCAGCACAGTGACCGGCAAGACAAAAAAGGCGCCAACCGCTAACCAGAAGAAGCGTTTCAGCATGATCCCCATACCTTCAATCCGGCAGCCCCCCGGAAAACCCCGCAGGGTTCACGAAATAATAAGTTCGCCATTCCAGGCGCTGAGGCACACGGCCGCCAAAACGCGAAAACACAGGAAGTCGGCAAAGTTCGGGTTTTCGCAACGCGGACGGACAGGAGGCATCGGCGTCCAAAATATGACGTTATTTTCGAGTGAGCCCTCAAACCGGCGTCCGTCGCCGAATGGACCCAGATCGGCGTCGATCAATCGGCGTCAACCAACTGACCGTTTGCGATCGTCACCCTCCGGGCCATGAGCGCAGCGAGTGCCAGATTGTGCGTCACGACAACGAGGGTCATGTGAAGTTCACGGTTCAATTCCATCAGCAATTCATGGACCTGAGTGCTGTTGCCCTGATCGAGATTGCCGGTCGGCTCGTCCGCCAGCAGAAGGTCGGGTCTGAGAACCAGGGCCCTTGCCAAAGCAACCCGCTGCTGTTCACCGCCCGAGAGCTTGGTGACCCGATGATGAAGACGATCTTTGAGGCCGACCCTCACCAGGATGGCCTCGGCCGCATCCTGCGCGGCGCTCTTGCTTCGCCCCCGTATGAGGGCCGGCATCATCGTATTTTCGAGTGCACTGAATTCGGACAAAAGATGATGAAACTGAAAAACAAAGCCGATCGATTGGTTCCTGAACCGTGCCAGCGTTTTGGCATCATAGCGCAAAACATCTTGATCCTTGAAGAACAGTCGTCCGCTATCGGGACGGTCGAGTGTCCCCAGAATGTGCAGCAGCGTCGATTTCCCGATCCCGGAAGCCCCCACCACCGCCAGGGTCTCGCCCGGAACCAAATCGAAATTGACCCCTTTTAAAATATCGATCCGGGCGCCGCTGCCGTTGTAGCTCTTGCTCAGGTCCCGCAGGGCCATCAGTGCGTCACCCGGTGGAGCCGGCCGACCGGAAAGGGATAGGGTGCCGGTTCTATCCATAGCGTATCGCCTCGACCGGGTCGAGTTTGGACGCCTGTCTCGCCGGATAGAGCGTGGCGAGGAAACAGATGGAAAGCGCCGCACCAACAATGATCACGACATCTAAAAGCTCGAGAAGAACCGGCAGTTTGGTGGTGAAATAGTATATGTCACCGGTGAGTTCGACAATGCTGTAGTGCTTGAGTACGGTGCAGAGCAATGAGCCGAGCAGAACCCCCAGGGCCGTGCCGACCACCCCGATGGTCATTCCCTTGAACACGAAAATTTTTCGAATGCTCTGGTCGGTCGCCCCCATGGCTTTCAAGATGGCGATATCGCGTGTCTTACCCATGACCATCATGATGAGGGTGCTGGCGATGTTGAACGCGGCCACCAGGATGATCAGCGTCAGGATGATGAACATGGCGGTCTTCTCGAGCTTGAGGGCCGTGAACAAATTTTGATTTTTTCGCACCCAGTCCCAGGCCCAGTATGGAAAACCAAGACCGGTGGTTATCTGATCGGCGATCTTGCGGGCGTGGTAGACATCCTTGACGCGCAGTTCGACGGCCGATACGGCATCATCCATGCGCAGCAGCTTCTGGGCGTCGTCAAGGCGAATATAGGCGAACGAGCCGTCGAAATCATACATGCCGGATTCGAAATAACCGGTCACCTGAAACTGCTTCATGGCCGGGACGTGCCCGATGGGTGACAGCATTCCCCGGGGAGAGATCAAGTAGACCATATCCCCTTTCACCACCCCCAGATTTCGGGCCAGTTCTCTTCCCAGTACGATGGGGGGTGTCCCGCCAGCGGCGTCCTCCGGGCGGTTTGCCGCTTCACCTCCGGCGGGCAGGGAGATGTTCTCCAGCGTCTTGATGACCTTGCCGGCGCTGCTCGGATCAATTCCTCTGAGCATGGCTCCCGAAACCCCGCGGGCGGAGCGCAGCATAACCTGCTCGTAAATCACCGGCGCGGCAGCCAGCACACCGTCAATCGATTCGGCATAGGTGACCACCCGCCGATAATCATTGAATGCCCCGCCCTGGCGCATGATGACAACCTGAGCCTGACCGCCCAGAATACGCGTCTTCAGGTCCGATTCGAAACCGGACATGACGGCGATCACCACGATGAGCGCCATGACCCCTACCATGACACCGGCAGTGGAAAGGATCGTGATCAGGGAGATAAAGGCCTGCTTCTGTCGGGCCCTCAAATAGCGACCGCCGATAAAATATTCGAAAGACATATTCGTTGAGGTCCGGTAACTGGCTCCAGGCCGATCGGATCGGCCGCAGCCGCTGTCAAACAGCTATCCCCTGCCCCTTTCAACCGGCTTCATGTGGGGAAACAAAATCACCTCGCGGATGGAAGGTGAGTCTGTCAGAAGCATGACCAGGCGGTCAATACCAATTCCTTCGCCGGCGGTCGGCGGCATGCCATATTCGAGGGCCTCGATGTAGTCCTCGTCCATCAAATGGGCCTCTTCATCGCCGGCCTCGCGGTTGGCCACCTGCTGCAGGAATCGGTCTCTCTGGTCCGCAGGATCGTTCAATTCGGAAAAGCCGTTGGCGATCTCGCGCCCCGCGATAAAGAGTTCGAAACGATCTGTGAGCCCCGGGTCGCGCTCACTTCTGCGGGACAGCGGCGACACCTCGACCGGATACCCGACGATGAAGGTGGGTTGAATCAGCTTCGGTTCGACCAATGCATCGAAGATTTTGGTGATCACCTTCCCGAGGCGCCCGGTCTTGGTCACCTGCACTTGGCTGCGTTCCGCCAAAGCCAGCAGTCCATCGCGGTCTTCCAGCAGACGGGCCTCGACCCCGCCGATCGTGGTTAAGGCTTCCAGCAGCGACAACCGCTGCCAAGGGCCACCGAATTCGATGGTGTGGCCCTGGTAGGAGATGGATGTCGAACCGCAGACCTTTCGGGCCACCTCGGCCACCAACTGCTCGGTCAAAACCATCAGGTCTTCATAAGTGGCGTAAGCCTGGTAAAATTCGAGCATTGTGAATTCCGGGTTGTGCTGGGTTGAAACGCCTTCGTTTCTGAAGTTGCGGTTGATCTCGAAT
>JBAVJU010000015.1:0-4195 GCA_049687935.1 Desulfobacterales bacterium
ACCTCTCCCCGTTTGGTTCCCTTGGTCCACGGCGCCCCGGTTATGCCGAAGTCGTTGAACACCGGTATCAACAGAAGGGCCGACAAGGTGTTGAGGGCCAGTGCATATCCGGCCGACGGTCCGCCGACATTGTAAGAGGCCGTCAGCAGTTGGTGATGAATGGTGTAGTGATCCAGGAAATCGCCCAGCAGGCGTGACATGCTGACTTTCGGCTGCAGGTCCTGCAGATAGTTTTTGACCATCGTGAGGGCTTCCTGAGCCGATTGCTGGGTCATCTTGACCGCCATGTCGAGTTCCGCCGCTCCGGGTGCCGCCGAGGAGACCGCACCGGTGACGATCACTTTTTCCGGACCGAGGTTGTAGGTCAGGCTCGTGGCGATCGGCAGCAGGACCCCGGTCACATCGTTGGCACCGACGCCGATGATGAACCCCACCTGCGGTTCCTGGCTCAGTTCGGCTTCGAGAAACTGGTCGAGCTGCACCTTGCCCTTTTTCACCGGACTCTGTGAAATTTCCTGGCGCGCCGAATTCAGGTGCGACGGCATCAAGGGGTATGCGTCAACGCCCTCAATGGTTTTCAGCAGTGCGATAATCTTGTCGTACTGATCGAGAAACCCTTTGGAGTCTTCCTTGACCGTCGCCCTGATCTCCGCCGGTGCGTTGACCGCCTCCAGAATTCCGGTCAACGTTTTAAAGTTGAACTTGATGAAATTGGCCAGACTGCCCCTTTCCTCTGTGGCGAGGCTGCGCAGCCGCACCAGGACCGCGTACTCCGTACTGCGCAGGGAGCGGGCCTTTTCGATGAACGCGGTGTATTCCGCCGGGGTGTTGCAGAGCGGCTGGGCGACTTCCAGAATGCCGTCGATGTCGAGTCCGGCGGCCAACGGCACCTCACCGATCGATTTTTGAATAATGCCGGTGATGTCCTTCTTTCGCAGGTGGCCTGACACTTCCATGACCTTCAGCCGTTTGGAGCGGATCAGGGCCGGATCAAGAATGTCGAGACGATTGGTGGTCAGGACGGTGAAGACGCGATTGAACGGGATCTCGCCGTCGACGATGTTCAGGAATTTGTTGGTCAGCTTATCGGACGGCGACCCGCCGGAGGGACTTCGCTTGGGTGCCAGAGAGTCGCCCTCGTCGAAGAAAACCACGGTCGGGGCGATCATTTTGGCGATGTCGTAGAGTTTTTCGAGGTTTTCGATGGCACCGTCGATGGGATTGGCGGGGTCCTGGAGCATGTTGGGGCTGGCCGAAACGTCGTGAATATCCTTGTTTTCGCTCAACCAGGTGCGGGCCAGAAAGGTTTTACCGCTGCCGGGAGGGCCGTTCAATACGACGCCCTTTTCCTCACTGACACCGTAGCGGAGGCAGTTGTTGGCCATCTCTGAAAAGACGTTTTTAATCTCGCCGACGTACCCCTCCCATTTGACGTGGCGGTCCATGCGCCCGACGACCTTGCCGAACAGATCACCATAGGAGTTCCTGGCGACCAGTTCGAACGCCTGGCGGACCAGCAGAGCGTCATCCAGGTATTCAGGGGCAAAGCCGCCTTTGATTTCGATGATCGAATCGACGAGTTTGCGCACGTAGGAGGGGATGATTTTGAGGGTCCTTTCGTCGAAAACGACGTAGAGCTTGGTGACGGCGCGATCGAGTTCTCCGGGGTCGATGCAGACGGCGTTGCCGTTGCAGCGGGCGTTCGCAGCCTCGTCAACGCGGATGTTGTGGCGCAAGAGCTCGAGGCGCACAACTTCTTTCAGGTTGGCGGGAGTTTTCCAGAAATCGGCGATGTTGATGATGCGGCCTCTTTCCACGAACCGGCGATAGATGGTCGGATCGAAGCGTTCGGGCTGATCGGTTGTGGCGATCAGCAGGCAATCCCGACGGCCGTTGATGATTTCATCCAGAATGATGTTGGCGGTGTCGATCAGCGTCCGCTGCTGCCGTTCCAGCCCGGATTGCCGGCCGTCAGCCTTTCCGAAGGCGCTGTGGGCTTCTTCGATGTGACGGATGGCGGTCTTGCGCGGATCGCCGAGGGTTTTCTTGAAATAGTTACCGGGCTCCCCGGCCAGGGCGGTCTGATAATCGTTGGGCGTGACCATCGAATAGTCGACCATTATACCCTGCTCCTGCAGGTCTGAAAGACCCTTTCCGATGCGGCGTTTGAAGAGCCGACGAACCAGTGGTATTCGGGACAGCTGCCTGTAGAACTTGATTTTCTTGCGCCGGGCGATCTCCATGGAAAGATTCGGATCGATCTCTTCGATCGTTTTCCAAAAGGGCTCCGAGGCCAGGAGTTCTTCCTTTTTCTGCTTCAGGTCGATTTCCGGCAGGATGTCATTAGAAAAAATCACTCTCTCGATGATCTCGTTGACCGTTGAAGATTTGCCGCTGCCGCTCGGTCCGACGATCAGCAGCAGGGGGGCCTTGGGGACCGAAGGATCGGAAATGTACTCCTTGCGGATATGGGCGCGGTAGACTTTTTCGAACAAGGTGCGCAATTCCTCCGGAACGTGGACATCGGCGAGCTCGCGGTCCAGCAAGGACAGCAGATAGATGTAATCCTTGAAGGATATTTCTTTTTCCAGAATTTTGTTCCAGGCTTCCTGCGGATTGGTCTGGCCGGATATTTCGAAACGCTTCTGCCAGTCGGTGAGAATATCCGGGTTCTTGAGCACCGTGAATGTCTTTTTGGGGACGGCCTTGAAGAGGGACAGCAATAAACCCAGCGCCTGATTGAGCACGTCCGACGGGGGTCGATACTGGTTCAGACGGGCCCGCATGAAAACCATGATTTCATAGGGCCATGAGGCCACCAGGTCTTCGATCTCCCGGATTCGTTCTGCTGGAAGACGGACGTACCTGATTTCCTTGGTCAGCCTGCGGGGCATATTTACTCCTGACGATCTTTGGCTTTCGGTGCCGGCGCGGCTTGCGGAATGGTCAATGCCGGCGGGGTCTGCGTATTCTGAATGACGATGGTTTGCTGGTCGCCCTGGTTTTTTTCGTATGCCGCGGCCCATTTCTGCTGGGTCAGGAATTCAAAGAGAGCGACGTCGGTGGTGCCGTCAGTCCGTCCGATGGCCTTCTGCAGAGACTGGATGCTTTCGAGGTAGGCGGCGTAGAGTTTGCGGATGCGGCTGGCCTCCTGGTCGGCGGCATAGTTTTCGGCTTCGGCGATCAGCTCGCGCCGTTTCTTTTCTTCGGTGGCTTCCACTAGCTTGTCACCGAAGCGGGTATCCTTGAGAACGAAGCTGACCACATCGATGCCGTATTTTTCCTCTAGCGTCGGTCCGCCTTCATTGATCGGACGTTACTTCAAAGCGCTGAAGATCTTCTCCTTGATGCTTTCCCGGTCGCTGATCAGTTCATTGACCCGCTGGGCCTGAAGATTGTCCTTGACGATCCCGTCATAGTCCGCCTGCAGGAGACTCAAAGGGTCGAGGTTTTCTATGGCCCAGGTCCGAAGGTCACGGATGCGGTACGTCAGCACGGCCGATGTCCATAAGGCGACGTTTTCCTTTGAAATGATCCGCATCGGCTCGGTCGTCCCACCCAGAAACAACCGCTGGTTCATCAGCGGAACCTCCTGTTCGATGCGGGTGAAATAGGGCAACCGGGCATGCCACCCGACGGCGGTGACCGCTTCCCGTTTGCCCCCGAACCGTTCCAGCACGACGGCATAATTCATTTTGACCTTGAAGATGGTGCGTGTGGCATAGATCATTGCCACCACGCCATAGACGATACCGGCCACGGTGAGCACCGCGAGAATCCGGCGCAGCATCGCTTTGACGAACGCTCGGCGAAGAAATTTTCTTGAAGGCTCGTCTGCCATTGAATCTCCTTGATAAGAAGTTGAGTCGGTTGAGTCAGTTAAAGGATATCATCGGTTTTATTAACTAAACTGACTGACCTTACAGCGCCTTGCCGGCCGGGCAACCGAACGCCCGAAATTGGAAATTAAGTATCTGTAAGTCCCAAGCGGGAAGCGAACCAGTTGACGGCTTCCCGCATAAAGGTCTTCTGGTGGATTTCGGCGCTCATCAAATGATCGCCATTTTTCTGCCGGACCAATCGCTTCGGTGCCTCCACCTTCTCGATAATCTCAAGCGCATGGGCAAACGGCACGACACTGTCGGCGTCACCGTGGAAAACGAGAACGTGCCGCAGACCGGCGATGGCTTCGGAA
>JBAVJU010000016.1:0-24744 GCA_049687935.1 Desulfobacterales bacterium
GTATGGATATTGTGAATGGTGAAAAGACAGGGAATCCCCATCTGCCGGGACATGGCCGGGATCAATCCGGTCATCCAGTCGTTGCAGTGAATCAGATCCGGTTCGACGCGCGGAACGATGGTGTTCATCACCTCGCGTTGAAAGGCCAGGGCCAGTTTCAAGTTCTCTTCACCGTACGATGAATAGACGCGATTCAGATAAAAAAAGGCGCGGTCTTCCGCAAGGTGAACACGCTCATCGGTCATTTTCCGCCTGATTCGGTGCAGTTCTTTTTTTAAAAAGGGCGTCACGTTGTCGCTGAAGATATGTCGGTAGTTGGGAATGGCGACGTGGATATCCACGCCATGATCGAGCAAGGCGGTGATCAAAGCGGCCGAGACGTCCGCCAGACCGCCGGCCTTGGCCGTGAAGTAGTTGGGTAGACTGCCCATGCGATCCGGCAGGTATGTGACCTCCGGGGTGACGATGAGCACCCGTGGATTGCGCCGCCTGTTATCTTTCATCGCGGAGGTTCCTTTCCAAGAGGTCATGCGGCCCAAGTCAAAAATTTCGGATTGAATTTGGTACGCTGGTCGCCACGTGGGGTTACACGGGCAGTGAATCCGAAGCGACCCGCGGTGTCGCAGGTTATCGAGCAACTGTAAAGGTAGATGCCGTTTCCCCGATCCTCTTCGACGTTCATCGGTTGGTTGTTGCTGGCCGACAAAATGTCGACTGATTTCATACTGCCGTAATACAACTCGACATCGACTTCGTCCGGTTTGAGTTCGCCCAGATGGACAACAGTCGATACCCGGAAATCTTCTCCGACGCGAAAAGGCCCGGTCGCATCCCGTACCGGTATTTCGACCCGTATGTTCTTCCAAAAGTTGCCGAGGCGCACGTGCTGCCGGTTGAGTGCCTTGGCCGCCGCGGCCGAATTCTGCAGCAGCGTGCGATAATTTTTAGCCGCCCGGGTGTAAAATTTCTCCTCATAGTTCTTGACCATGCACTGGGCGCAGAATTCCTGCATGGCCATTTTGATCGACTCTTTCATCATATGGATCCACCGCGTCGGGGCATCGCCGTTTTTCCGCTCGTAGAAACAGGGAATCACCTCGTTTTCTAAAATATTGTAAAGAGCCTGGCTTTCCACGGCATCCTGGTAAGCGTGATCGTCGTATTCTTCGCCGTTTCCGATTCGCCAACCGCGATCCTCCTGGTATCCTTCGCACCACCAACCGTCCATGATGCTGAGATTAAGCAATCCGTTGGCGGCGGCCTTCATGCCGGATGTCCCACAGGCCTCCATCGGCCGGCGGGGCGTGTTCAGCCAGACATCCGCTCCCTGGACGAGGTGCCGCGTGACATTGATGTCGTAATCTTCGATGAACGCCACCCTATGGCGCACCGCCGGACGGCGTGCGAAGTCAATCAGGCGCTTGATCAACTCCTTGCCTTCGTTGTCTTTCGGGTGGGCTTTGCCGGCGAGGATAAGCTGAACCGGGCGGGATGAATCGGTGAGCAGCGCTTCCAGGCGATCCGGGTCATGCAGCAATAGGGTGGCCCGTTTGTAGGTGGCGAAGCGGCGGGCAAAACCGATGGTCAGCACTTCCTGGTCGAGAATCGATTCGGCCGTTTCCATTACCGAGCGGGGTGCATTGCGCCGCCCATATTGCTTGAGCATATGGCTCCGACACGTTCGGATCAACCGGGAGCGGGCCATTTCATGCGAGCGCCAGAGTTCTTCATCGTAGATCTCATCCACGCGCTCAGCCATTTCGGTGTCCCAGGTATGCAGTTGCCAGTCCGGTCCGAGATAGCGCTCGAAAAGCAATGAAAGTTCGATCGAGATCCAGGAAGCGATGTGGACGCCATTCGTGATGTGGGTGATCGGCACCTCATCGTTCGGTCGCCCGGCCCACACGTAAGCCCACATGCGGCGGGCCACGGCGCCGTGCAACTCACTGACCCCGTTACAGTACTGCGACAGATTCATGGCCAGTACGAACATGGAAAGCGGGCTATCGATGCTGGAGCCGGGTGCTTGACCCAAAGCGAGAATTTCTCGGACGTCGATGCCGAGTTTTTGCTCGAAGGGGGCCAGGTAGGGCCGGACACTGTCAATCGGAAACTCGTCATGGCCGGCTGCCACCGGGGTGTGGGTGGTAAAGACCATAGCACGCGGAACGATCTCCATGGCCGTTTTCAGGTCGATATTGTTTTTTTCCATCACGGCTACCAGCCGTTCCAATCCGGCAAAAGCGCAATGGCCTTCATTCATGTGACAGACGCTCGGTTCGATACCCAACAGTGTCAACGCCCTCATACCGCCGATACCTAGCAGTATTTCCTGGGCCAGGCGCAACTTTTCGTCACCGACGTAAAGCCGGGCGGTTATTTCACGAATTTCGACTGTGTTTTCCGGGATGTTGGTATCCAGGAGATACAACGGGATCCTGCCGACCATCAATATCCAGACGATGGCTTTAAACGGACCGTTTGGGCCTTGGACGGTAATCGTCAATTCATTGCCGGCAGGGTCTTTGGCGCGCCGCACCGGCAAATGATAGAGATCGGATTCCGGATATTCCTCCTGCTGCCACCCTGAGGGATCGAGAAACTGGTGGAAGTAGCCGCGGCGGTAGAGCATGCCGACGGCAACCATTGGTAAATTGAGGTCCGACGCCGCTTTGAGATGGTCGCCGGAGAGCACCCCCAGGCCGCCGGCGAAAAAAGGCAGACTCTCATGAATGCCGAACTCCATCGAGAAATAAGCAATGATATCGTCTTTACTGTATGTGGACGTCGATAAATCGCTCGGTTTGAGAATTTGGGTTTCAAATTTTTTCTTCACCCGTTCCATGTGTGCCAGGAAACTGGCGTCGTGGGATAGACTCTCGAGACGTTCCTGTCGAATCATGGTCGAAAACACAATTGGATTACGGCCGGACTCTTCCCATAGTCGTGGATCAATCCGGCGAAAGAGTTCAATGGCATCAAGGTTCCAAGTCCACCAAAGATTGCGGGAGAGTGTCTCGAGGAAAAGCAGGGGCTTTGGTGTATACGGAAATACCTGAAATGTTTCAAAATGACTCATAAACACGAATCCTTTTTCTCGACTTAGGTGATTGGGTTATGGATGGTATCATTGGGCCATATTCATAAAACTGGCATTTTTATATCATATTGGCTTAATGTAAAGGATCATTTTGATGATCGGTCGGCTTAGGATCAACCCCCCGAAGGGATGGACTTTTATAAGCGGATAACGTCACCCAGACCCGCAGCAGTTCGCTCACCCCCCAGGCTTGAGCATCGCAGCCGCGCGGCATGTGCGGGAAATCGCCGTCCAGAATTTCCGGCACATGACCGATACACCCCTGTTTAATCAACTCGGTACTGCTGCCGAGCCAGGCCAAAGCTGTCTGGCAGCCGTCTTTCCCATAAACCTTGGCCCAGGCTTCACAAAAGGAGGGGAAAAGCCAGGTCCAGGCCGTACCGTTGTGATAGGCCGGTTTGCGCTGGCTGTCTTCGTCACCAACATACCTTCCCTGGTAGGGGTGATGCGGGTCGTTGACGAGCCGTCCGTTGTGAAAGACCGCGATCGGACGCGCGACTTCCTTATCCGCAAGGCTCCTGATGCCCCCGGGCACCAGCAACGCCTCGCAGGCCGCCAGAACCGAACGGGCAATGGTCGGGTCAACGAGGGCACCCAGCGTCAGAACCAACAGTTGGTTGGGTCTGAGGGCATCGTCCGGATCGGCGGATTGTGCCGCCATGCCGGTCACTGCGTGCAGACAGTCCGAGAAATAGCCCCTGTTCTCATTAAAATAGAGCGCGACGAGAGACGATGCGACCTGCCGCCTGAGTTTCTGCCATCGCTTCCGGCCGTTGGGATCGATTTGCGTCAGAAATTCCAACGCCCGGTGCCACAAGGCCTGAATCTCGATCGGGTACCCCTCGCGGGGGGTGGCGGCGGGGTGATTGGTGTCCATCCAGGTGAAATGCGCCGGGCTGAAGATCAGACCGGAAGCCGGATCCATCCGGATCCCGTTGGGGGTACCGTGTATCAGCGAGTCTGCCATGGCTATCAGTATCGCGCGGATGGTTCGATCACCCCAGGTGCTGTCCAGAAATTCTTCGCTGCCTTCGGCAGCCACCAGGTCGGCGCAGGCCGTAAAGAACCACAGGGGGGCATCGGAGGTGTCACGGTTGCCGGCGTCCTGTCCGCGGATCATGTTCGGAATGGTGCCTTCTTTCTCGAACTGTCCGAACTGTTTCAGCACGGCTCGGGCGGTTTTCCACCGACCGGCGGCGACCAATCCGCGAACGACAATCAAAGAATCCCGACCCCAGTCGAGAAACCAGGGATAGCCCGCGATGACTGATTTCAGCTCACCTCGCCGAACGACATATTGATCGAGGGCGTTTTTGAGGGCATCGATGGGGTGCAACACGACAGCAGCGCCGGGCGATGCCGTCATTTGAGTCGGTCGGTCGGATTCAGCCACCGCTATTGCGTCGCCACCGTTCGCGACGATTCCGGCCGTCAGGGTTTCTGTCCAGTCACCTCCGAGAATCAGAGAAAAATAACCGGGGCTGAACAGATCCGAATTCGGGTCTAGACCGCGTTCAGCCTCCAGTGGATGATGGACCATGTACTGCCATTCGGGTTCCGAAACGAATTTTCCCCTGGAGACCGTCATCTTAAGCATAACGGCCGCCGCGGGAGTGAACAAGAATCCGTCGGGCAGGCTCCGGATCGCAGCCGGCCAACGATTCTCCGGTCCCAGAAAGGCCTTGGTGGTTTCGTGAAAGCTGCGGTATTCAATGTCCGGCCGGAGAATCAACTGGACGGAATTGCGGTCGTCCAGCCGACGTCGGGCCATGCCGGCCGGATGGCGGAAAAATGTGAGCCGAACGGCGTTTTTCAGCGGAAGCATTTCGGCGGTGATGCTCAAACCAATCGACTCTCCCTGACCGGTCGGTACCTGAAACCGCCATTTACCCGTTCGATCACCGTCATAATGAAATGCGGTCAGACAATCATTTCCTATTTCCTGCGAATACCCCTGGTAGACCACCCAAGCCCGGCAGCGGGAAAAAAGAATGCAGCGGTCTTCAGGGATGTCCGGGTCCAGATTGGCTGCCAACAGGGCATCGTAGCGGCTTTTGAGCTCACCCCAGGAAACCCCGGCCCGCAGCATGCCGCCCCGAGCGTTGGTGGCCAGAAAGAGATACGTATAGTGCAGCAGTTGCGAGCGGCCGAATATAGGCTTTATTCTCACATCCTGCGGCCTCGACAGACCGATAAGCGGGGCTTCGATGTGCCGGCTGCTCTCGCCACCGAAGACGCTGAGCTTTAGGGTGAGGAAACAGGGTTTCCCGCGCGGCGGTAAAGGGGCAAACAGGGCAAAAAAAGACCCGTCGTCTGCTGGCAGACCGTCTTGACAGCCAAGGCTGACCTTTTGGTCCGTGATACGGGCCCGAAAAGGACCATCGATACGAATCAGAAGAAAGTGCCCCGGCGGCAGCATGACCTGCCGGCGCTGATCCTGAGGCCACTGCCATGTGACGACGCGCGGCTCATCGCCGTCCGGGTTGAGACGAGCGCAGAAGCCTTTCGGGTCCTGGCGGAGCTCATCGGCGGCCCGTTCCGGATCGAACGAGCCGATGTCCCTGGTTTCATGGTAGAACGTGAACACATCGAGCGCCTTTGCACGATATCGCTGCTGCAAGGATCGCTCGGGTGGTTGCAGAAAACCGGCGGTTGCTTTTTGAACCAGATCGAGGTCCTCTGCATTGGGCGAGAGACACAGCACCTGGCACGGATCCAGTCGAAAGGAAATCCGATCATCGTCGGCTTCTACCGCCACCGGTTGGCCGGTTAAGAGATCGAAGAACTGCGGCCCGGTCATGCCCGTTGCCGAACCGCTCCACACAGCGGTCCTCGGTTGCTGATCATCGAGGTTGACCGCAACGATCAGCTTTTTGCCGGAGGCCGGATGACTGCGCAACAGGACCAGTTGATTGCCCTCCCCCTGTTGGACCAACTGAATATCCCCGTTCTTACCGAAGGCCGGATGAATTCGCAGCAGGGCACTGAGGCGGCGGATCTCTGCCACCTGGTTGATCTCGGCGCCCCAATTCAGCGAAGGCGCATTGTGGACATCGATTTTGTCGGTTGCAAACCATTCTACTCCGTTGGCAAAGCCGAAACCGCCCTGCTGCGAAGACAGGGCACACAGGGCCGTTCGCATTCGCGCATAATTCGGTGAACGGGCGGCCAGGCGCAAGTTGTCGTGGGTTTCGGCAAAGTGCACCATGATCCCATCCTGACGAGAAATCTCGAAGACCGGCGGCAGGTAGTATTCGATCTGGCCGCGGTCATAGTTCTGGAACAGTTCGGAATACGCCCAGTTGAAATTTGCCCGGTTGAGCAGGTCGCGGGTTACCGAGAGTTTGCCGCCCAGACCCTCCAGTAAAAAAATCGTTTCGGGATACTGCTGCCGAACTCGCGCGATGATATACATCCAGGCTGCTACCGGAATCATATACCCGGCATCGCATCGGAAACCGTCCACACCACGCCAACACCATTTTAAAAGGACGTCGGCCATATACTGCCAGAGGTCTCGATGGGAGTAGTCGAGTTTGGTTAAATCTTCCCAAAGAACACCCCAGGCGCCCGGCACCTCAATCTGACCGTATTTGTCCCGCGACAGCCAATTGGGATGGGATTCGTGCAAACCCGCCGCCCAGCCGGTATGGTTGATGGCAATGTCGATAATAATCTTGGCGCTGCGTGCATGAACGGCATCCACCAGTTCGATAAATTGTTCCAGAGGTGTTGCCCCCGGGTCGAATTCGGCCAAGGCCGGATCGACATCGGTGAAGCTCAACGCTGCGTAAGGGCTTCCGAAACGCCCCATGCGACCATAGGTGGTGGGGGTGGGATGAATGGGCAGCAACTGCAGGATTCGGCAGCCGAGATCCCCGATAATGAAATCCAACTCTCCGATAAGGTTTCGAAATGTTCCGGAGGGTGGAATGACGGCGAACCCGGCTTGGTCGAGCGCGGTGATGCCCGCCGGATCTACATGAGGCTTGAAAGTTCCCGATTTGTTGGGACCGAATTGCCTTACGAAGGCATTGTAGATGATGTTTGCACAACAGGTGTCCGCCGGTTCGACATTGACCGCGGTATTGTCTCCGGTTGGCCACGCCGGCTGAGACGCACCCTCTTCGAGAAAGAAACATTTGGCCTCGAAATGCCCGGATTCGCACAGGGGCAGGGTAATGCGAAAGTGACGCGGGTCGATGGCCGCCATGGGTCGATCGAACCAGTCGCGCCCCAAGGGAACTTCTTCCCTATGAACGTTGCGGATGATTTCGTTGCGGATCACCTTACCTGATCCGATGTTGGTCCTGAGCCAGGCACTGCCCTGCCGCGGCCGCTCCAGGGTTAGGTGAAACGTTAGGATATCGCCACGATATTTCAGCATCCGGCATCCGGGTGCCGGTTCCTGGCGCAGCCAATCGTGTACGGTCATAACCTGTCGGGTTCCTTTTTTGAATAAGAAATTTATCGGAAAGGAGGTATGGGTCAAACGGAGTTTGGGGTGCTAAAAATACAGGTCTTTTTCGATAACAGACCCCTTTTCGACCACCACTTGGGAGCCACGGCTGTTTTTGATCAGGACCCGACCCGCGATCGTGACGTCGCGCTCGAAGCGCACGTCACCCTCGATTTTCAACGTCTCACAGTTAACCAGAGACGGTATGCCGCACTCGAAGCGCGCGTCGAAAAGATCGATTTTGGCGTAGTACTTGGGGTCGAGGTCGACCGCGAGGGAGTCGGCGCGCCCTTTTTTTTGCCGCTCAGGGTTGACCACCAGGCTGCCGTTTGAATCGAAGACAAAGCAATCCGATCTGACGGCTAAAAGATCACTGCACATTTTGACCGGAAAAAACCGTGAGCGCGGTACCCTGACGGCTGCGGCGCCGTCGAAAAGCGAGATTGCCGCACCCATTGCGGTTTCGATCTGGAAAACTTCCGGACTGGTTTTATCCCGCGGATCCAGATTTTTGGGGTTGAGGATCATCGGCAGGTAGATCGCCTTTTCCCTTCCGATCAGCTCCTTTAAGAATTCGAGATTAATCCAGATGTTGTTGGTGTTGAAGAAACGGTAACGCGCGATGTCCATGCACGTGTCTCTGTCCTCTTGCGGGCACTGGGCGATTTCCCTCAAAATGAGCCGGCCATTGGTCAGTCGGGCCAGATGACCGCCCTTGACGTCGGCGGCTGTTTTTTCAGCCACTTCCATCATAAAGGGGAACCTGTTTTCGGCAAAATATCCCAGCAGGGCGGCGTCCATATTGGCGCCGAGGTTATCGGAATTGGAGATAAAGGCGTAGACCACACCCTCATCGAGCAGGCGGTGAAGCATTCCGGATGTATAAAGCGCCGTATATACGTCTCCGTGTCCGGGCGGATTCCACTCGAGTTCCGGATTCTTCGGCCAGAGAGCCGGACTCAGATCGCTCTGCAGAATCTTGGGAAACTTGTGCTGCAGGAATGTCAACGGCAGACGGTTCGGATCTATTTTCTCCAAAGCGGCCAATGTATCGCGATGCGTGTTGAAGCTGTTCATCAGCGCCAGCTTGACACCGATGCTGCGCGCCTGCTGCACGATGATCGCGAGAAATGACTGGTCGTCTTTGACCTTGAGCAGACTCTTGGCACCGGTCAGGCCCATGCTGGTGCCAAGGCCACCGTTCAAGGTAATCCGCACCGATTTTTTGAACGCCTTTTCCCCCGCAGCTTTGAAAGGCGCCAAGTTTTCTGCGGATTCGATTTCTTCTGGCGCCACGGCCGAGATGTCCCGGTCGTAAATCAGACCGGTTTCACCTTTGACGAGCTTGCGATAGTAATAACTGAAGGTGTCGATGACTGCCGGCGGCAGCCCCTCTTGCTTCAGCTTTGCCTTAAACGATGGTAGATGGGCAAACTTCTGGTCAGAAGTCATTGTCACTTATCCCCGATGCAGCTCAACATGATGCTATCTGAAGCGGTTCACAGAACCGGATCGATCCAACCCATGGGGTCGCCGGCCCGACCGTATTGAATGTCGGTGAGCGCAGCATAGAATTTTTGGGCCAAGGGGCCGACCCGTCCCTCACCCACGGCGTAAACCCGATCGCCGTATTTAATTTCACCCACCGGCGAAATGACGGCCGCTGTGCCGGAGCCGAAAATTTCCTTCAGTCTTCCTGCACCATGGGCTTCGATCAATTCGTCGATGCTGATCAGCCGTTCGGTTATCTTCATATTCCAATGGTCGGCCAGCTTGATAACGCTGTCACGGGTGACGCCGGGCAGGATGCTGCCGTTGAGCATCGGGGTAACGATTTCTTTGTCGATCACAAAAAAGATATTCATGGAGCCGACCTCTTCAAGGTATTTCTGCTCCACCCCGTCCAGCCACAACACCTGAGTGTACCCTTCCAGATGGGCCTTGTTTCCGGCCAGGAGGCTGGCCGCGTAGTTACCGGGCGTCTTGGCCTCGCCGACACCGCCGCGAACGGCCCTTACATAATCCCGGGTGACCCAAATTTTTATCGGGTTGAAACCTTCCGGGTAATACGCCCCGACCGGCGAGAGGATCACAAACAGCCGGTAGGTATTGGAGGCCCGCACCCCCAGAAACGGATCGGTGGCAATGATGGTCGGCCGAATGTACAGCGATGTTTCCGGCGCGTGCGGTACCCATTCTTTTTCGATGCTGATCAACTGCTTGAGGCTTTCGAGAAAACCGTCCTCCTCGACTTCCGGAATACACAGGCGGCGTGCGGACCGGTTCATGCGCTTGATGTTTTCGCGGGGACGGAACAGTTGAACACCGCCGTTTTCCGTTCGGTAGGCTTTCAAACCTTCGAAGACCCCTTGTCCGTAGTGCAGCACCATCGTGGCCGGGTCCATGACGATCGGTCCGTAAGGTTCGATGCGCGGGTTGTGCCACCCCTTGTCGGGATCATAATCCATGTTGAACATGTGATCCGTGAAATGTGAACCGAATCCCAGGTGATGCTCGTCCGGTTTGACTTTGAGTCGTTCGGTCTTCTTTATGGTCAACGACATGGCTTTCTCCTTGGCGGTAAATTGTTAATATCCGAATTAATTATATCAAGCGATATAGTAGATTTAGAGTTTAAATCAAGACCTAATTTGCAGCCGCATCGAACCAAGAACACCAGAGGGACAATGATCCTGCGGGTTGACATGCCGATGGGGCTCGGATAGGCTCCAAATTGTGTCCACGGATTAACACCTATTTAATAATGAACGACAGCGAAAGGATTGGCATGCCAGACAGCGACAACAAAGCCGGCATCGAGCCGATGCAGCTCGGCTTGGACAACCGGTTCAAATTCAGGTGCCACAAGGGCATCGACTGTTTCACCAAATGCTGCCGGGGGATCAACATCGTCCTGACTCCCTACGACATCATCCGCCTCAAAAACCGGTTGCAATTGTCATCGGAGGAATTCATAGCGCTCTACACCGACATTCAGCTGCTGGAGAAAACCGATTTACCGGTGGTGACCCTCAAACTTCTGGATGACGAACAGCAATCCTGTCCTTTTGTCAGGGACGATGGCTGTATCATATACGAGGACAGACCCACCACCTGCCGGTATTATCCGTTGGGCGTCGCCTCACTGAGTTACAGGGAAGGTGCGGATGAATCCGGATTTTATTTTTTTGTCAACGAGTCGCACTGCCACGGTTTCGAAGAGGATCAGGTATGGAGCGTACGTGATTGGCGGGAGGATCAAGGGGTCGACACGCGTGACGAGGTCAATGCCGAATGGACCGATCTCGTGGTCCGCAAACGCTCGTTTCCACCGAACATGAAGCTGACCGAACAGACCAAGAAGATGTTTTTTCTGGCCAGCTACAACATCGACAAGTTCAAAAAATTTGTCTTCGAAAGTTCGTTTTTATCCCTGTACGATGTCGACGGCGATACCTTGAATGCCATTCAAAAAGATGAAATCGCCCTGCTCAAATTCGGAATGAAGTGGTTGAAATGGCTGCTTTTCAAGGAAGGTGCTTTCAAACTCGACGCTGAAGCAGCGCAGAAACGACAGAACAGGTAAGGGCCACGGTAAGAAATAATTCCACAACTCAGTATTTCTTGTAATATAAATTCTCCCAAATCGATGGATTCTCCAGCCTTTCGGAGATGTTGACCTCGAAGAAGTCTTCCACCGGCTTGAAGATTTCAGGGGTTGCGCTCTGGACGGTTCGGGCGGCCTTGAGGACGACATCGATACCGTTGCGGGTCATCTTTCCCAGTGGTTGACGGCACCCCCCGGAGGGCATTCCCAAGATGGTCATCAGGGCTTTGACGGCCAGGGGGTTGCGGGCGCGGCAGACCACTTCGCCATAAGGTGTTTTTTCCATGGTTTTGACGGTTACCAACCCAAACAACGGCTCGAGGGCGGAAAACAGATGCCGCGCTTCGTCTTGCCGGCTTTCCCGCAACAGGCCGACCATGCGGACGACGGCACCCGGAGCGATGTTGGATGCTACGGAGATCACGCCACCGGCCATGATTTGCGGGTCCGTCATCATGGCGAAGGTCATGGCGTCGTCGCCGGAGAGAATCGTGAAGTCCGGACCGCAGCAGGCCCGGGTGTGTTTCATATTTTCAAGATTGCCGGTGGCTTCTTTGACGCTGCGAACATTTGGATGAGATTGGCTCAATATGGCGATGTCTTCCGGTAAAAGCTGAGCGCCCGTTCGTCCTGGAATGACGTAAGGGATGACCTGAACCTCCGGAAAGGCCATTGCCACCGGTGCGACGTATTCCCGGCGAATCTCCAACGAACTGGGACCGTTGTAATAAGGGTCGACCAAAAGGACCGCTTCGACACCGGCTTTGACGGCATGTTCGGTTGCAGCGAGTGATTCGCGGGTGTTGTTGCTTCCGGTGCCGGCGATACAGCGACACTTCCCTCGGGTGCTTCTCGCAACTGCCTCGATCACGCGGTTGTGTTCATTCCAGGAAAGCACCGGACTCTCGCCGGTGGTTCCGGCGGCCAGAACCCCGCTGATGCCGTTTTTGATCTGAAACGCGACCAGTGCATCGAGACCGTCGTGATCGACGCCATCGGTGTTAAACGGTGTGATAATCGCGGTATAACATCCCTCCAGCATGGCAACCCCCTTTTGTGGAGTGTGGCAGGCTAACCGTCGGTGATGCTGCAAACAGTTCAGATTTGACGGTAGAGAAAAGGTCCCGGGATGTCAAGAAAAAATCTGCGGCCTCAGACGGTTCGATTTCGAGGGGTGTTTCAATTGTTCCGACCTACCTTGACATTCCACGGCAGGCATATTAGGAAAAGTCGGAACGGGTGATTTTTGCCGGCACAACTTGGCGGAAAGCACTGCCTAAACCAGCGGTTCAAATTAGGCGCCATTTTATAACCTGAATTTTAATTTATTTTTGGAGGCAATCCTCCGGGTTGCCTCCAAAAATAAATAAGGAGATCGTGACCATATGGCACAGGCAAATGACGTGCACGAATATACGGCCAAGCAGCGGGCGGCAATTGCGGCAAATCCCGATTGCGGCGTATCGCATTACAACCTGGGGGTCGCCTTGGCAGGACAGAAGAAATATGACGAGGCCGAAAAAGAGTTTCGAGAGGCCATAGACTGCAGCCCCAGTCTGGCCGAGGCGTATGTTCAGATCGGCGGTATTAAACTGCAGCGCGGCGATCTGGACGGATGTCTGGAATACAACAAGATGGCGGTCAAGGCCCGGCCCGGTTTCTCGGAAGGCTATGGAAACATCGGCTTCGTCGAACTCCAAAGAGGAAACGTCGATGAGGCCATCGAAGCACTGGAAAAGGCAACCTTCTTTAATTTCCGGTTCGTCCAGGCCCTGACGACTCTGGCCAACGCCTACCTGATGAAAGGCCGCATCGACGACAGCATTGAAACCAACCTCAAGGTTCTCAAGCTGCAGCCGGAGTTTGCACCGGCTCACAACAATCTAACCATTGCTTACCTCGAAAAAGGGGAATACGCGTTGGCCGTGACCCATTGCGACAAAGCCGTCGAATTGGGCTATGCGGTTGCGCCGAAAATTCTCAGTGAGATTGCGCACCATCGCTAATCCGCACCCCAAACAAAGCGGCTTCGGGAGGCAATCGGAATCGCTTTCACACGAAGACCCCGGCAACCCGGAGGTCGCCTATTTCCTGGCTTCGGACGACAGACCGGTTGCCGAGAACTCACCGTGCTGGCGCATGACGCTCCCCCTCAGCCTTGCCGACGTTGTCAAATCCGATGAACCCGCCGCCGGCGCCGTTGTGACCTACGGCGATTATTTTGCGGCCGTGCACCGATTTTTAGAAGGCCAGCGCTTCGCGGTACTGACCGGCGCCGTGAGAAAATGTTTAGGGCAATCCGTGACGGCCGCGGACTTGGGCACCATACGGATTTACCTGGAAAAACACGGCGAATTCTACCACCCGGCCCGGATAACCGTCGCAGTGGCAAACCGCCGGCCGGCGTTCGTGGTCAACGTTGCCGTGACAAAAATCGGCCGATCCTATCTCAGGGCGGATTTCGATAATATCCGGCTGCTCAACGACCGCTTTCCCTACCGTTTTCTGCCGCAAGTCTACTGCAAAGGAGAGGCCACTCTGCCGGGCCGTTCCCACCGTCTGGAGATGTTTCTGGGTGAATGGTTGGAGGAATACCACGAATTTCATCTCTCCGGCGAACCGGCCGAAATGAATAGCCGCCTCGTCGTCTGGGATCCGGTAAAGGGCACCCAGTCGCTCTCGAAACAGCAGCGGGTCGATATATACCGGCAAATCGCCTTCATTATGACGGCATACTACGACCTGGAGACATTCGAACAGATTTTTTCGTGGCACAACGCGGCCGGCGATTTTATCGTGAAAACCACTGGCGGGCAGATCGATCTCCGTCTGATAACCGTCCGAAAATACGCCCCCCTGTTTGTGGACGTGCCCAGGGATGCCGACACCATTCTGCAGGCTTTGCTGATCTTTTGGCTCGACTTGTCGATCCGCCTCCGGCTGGATCGGCTCGACGGTGTCGGAGAGTATGGTTGGGCCGAGGACGATATGGTCGCGGCCGCTCTCAACGGATTTTTCGACGGTCTGGCACTGCAAGTGCGGTTCGGACGGATTCCGCAAGAATTGCCCGATTTGTTTGCGGGGTATTTGAAGGCGCTGGCGTCAGACGACCGCGACACGCTGTTGGATGGGGTCGTGCGGCGCATGAAGTGCCAGCCATCCGAAAAAGCCCTGATCCGAAAATATCTGAAGCGCCATGGCGAGAAAATGACACAGGCCATCGATCGGTTGCCACAGGAGCGGATCGTATCCACAACATGATGCGGTTTGATTTAAGACACACCACAAATTGTGTGATAGGCAGCGAAATTTTTATAATGCGACTCGACAAACCCCGTCATTTGGAGCTTTTTTATTGACAAGGCCAGGCATTCATTTTATAGCTGCCCATTGCAAACCATGATAATAAACCCATAGAAATAAAACGAGAATATGAGAGGAGGTGAATTGAGGCGCCCTCCGGGCACGACAGCGCAGCGATAGAGGCATTTAGGTTAATTTTTCTAAAAACAATGGAGGTAATAAAATGGCGAAACATGCAACCCCTATGTTGGACCAGCTTGAGTCTGGGCCGTGGCCGAGCTTCGTTTCGGACCTGAAGCAGCAGGCCGAAAAGCGGGCCAAGAACGCGGAAGGCGTCGAATTCCAGATTCCCGTCGATGTCGTCGAGGACCTTTTAGGCGTTCTTGAGCTCTCCTACAAGCACGGCCGGACCCACTGGAAGCACGGCGGGATCGTCGGCGTCTTCGGATACGGCGGCGGTGTCATCGGACGCTACTGCGATCAACCGGAAATGTTTCCCGGGGTCGCCCATTTCCACACCATGCGCGTCTCCCAGCCGGGCGGCAAGTTTTACACAGCCGAATATCTGCGTCAAATATGTGACCTGTGGGATTTACGCGGCAGCGGGATCACCAACATGCACGGTTCGACCGGGGACATCATCTTCCTGGGGACCACCACTCCCCAATTGGAAGAGGTTTTTTACGAATTGACCCACAGGCTGAATCAGGATCTGGGTGGTTCCGGCTCCAACCTGCGGACCCCTGCCGACTGTATCGGGCAGGCCCGCTGCGAGTATGCTTGCTACGACACCCAGGCGCTGTGCTTTACGCTGACCAATGAATATCAGGACGAACTCCACCGTCCGGCTTTTCCCTACAAGTTCAAGTTCAAGTTCGACGGCTGCCCCAACTGCTGCGTGGCCTCCATCGCCCGGTCCGATCTGTCTTTCATCGGTACCTGGAAAGATGACATAAAAATCGACCAGGAAGCGGTGCAGGCTTACATCGGCGGTGAAATCCCCCCCAACGCCGGCGACCACGACGGCCGCGACTGGGGCGCTTTCAGCATCCAGAAAGAAGTCATCAGACTGTGCCCCACCGAGTGCATGTGGATGGAAGGCAACAAGCTGATGATCGACAACAAGGAGTGCAACCGCTGCATGCACTGCATCAACGTCATGCCGAAAGCCCTGCACATTGGCGACGAACGCGGCGCCAGCATTCTGGCCGGTGCCAAGGCACCGATTTTGGACGGCGCCCAGATGGGCTCCCTGCTCGTCCCCTTCATCAAGGTGGAAGAGCCCTATGACGAAATCAAGGAAGTCATCGAGGGCGTCTGGGACTGGTGGATGGAGGAAGGTAAGAACCGCGAGCGCCTGGGTGAACTCATGAAGCGCCAGGGTTTCCAAAGGCTGCTCGAGGCGGCCGGCATTCAGCCGGATGCGCGCCACGTCAAAGAGCCGCGCTCCAACCCCTACATCTTCTGGAAGGAAGATGAAGTGCCGGGCGGCTGGGAACGCGACATCAACGAATTCAGAAAATACCACAAGAGATAAGGAGGGGTAATCACCATTGCATTTATATCTTCCGGATACAATCCCAAAAAACCGATGGAAGACCGGATTACCGACATCGGTCCGCGCAAATATGATGAATTTTACCCTCCGGTCATCGCCAAGAACAAGGGCCAGTGGCAGTACCACGAAGTGCTCAAACCGGGCGTTCTGGTACACGTGGCCAAATCCGGCGACAAGGTCTTCACCGTCCGCTGCGGCGGGGCCCGACTGATGACCACCGCCCATATCCGCGAAATCTGTGACATTGCCGAGAAGCACTGCGGCGGTTATGTGCGCTGGACCACCCGCAACAACATCGAGTTCATGGTGGACGAGGAATCCAAGGTCGACCCGCTGGTCAAGGACCTGGAAAGCCGCAAGTTTGCCGGCGGCAGCTACAAGTTCCCGGTGGGGGGCACCGGCACCTCGATTACCAACATCGTTCATACCCAGGGCTGGATTCACTGCCACACGCCGGCTACCGACGCATCCGGACCGGTCAAGGCCGTGATGGACGAGATGTTCGACTACTTCAAGAGCCACAGCCTGCCGGCCAAGCTGCGGATTTCTCTGGCCTGCTGCCTGAACATGTGCGGCGCGGTTCACTGCTCGGACATCGCCATCTTGGGCTACCACCGCAAACCGCCGATGCTCGATCACGAGTATCTCGACAAGATGTGCGAAATTCCGCTGGCCATTGCGGCTTGCCCCACGGCGGCCATCAAACCGTCGAAGGTGGAAGTGGGCGGCGCCAAAGTCAACAGCGTCGCCGTCAACAATGAGCGCTGCATGTTCTGCGGCAACTGCTATACCATGTGCCCCGCCATGCCGCTGGCTGACCAGGAAGGCGACGGCATCGTCATTATGGCGGGCGGCAAGGTGTCCAACCGGATCAGTACGCCGAAGTTCTCCAAGGTCGTCGTGGCCTTCCTGCCCAACAATGCGCCGCGGTGGCCCGAGACAACGGGTGTGATCAAAAAGATCGTCGAAGCCTACAACGCCGGTGGCAGGAAATACGAACGCCTCGGCGAATGGGCCGAACGGATTGGTTGGGAGCGGTTCTTCGAGAAATGCGAACTCGAGTTCACCCACCACCTGATCGACGACTTCCGCGATCCGGCTTACTACACCTGGCGTCAAACCAGCCAGTTCAAGTTCTAAACTTTACGCTCGCAACCGATGCGGGGGGCACCCCACTTTAGTCTGTGCCCCCCGTATTCTCTGAAAAGGGGCTCACAATGGAATACGAAGAGGCAAAAAAGATACTTGTCGAAGCGTTGACAAAAAAGCTCAAGACCAAGTCGAAGTTTTATTTCAACGACCTGGCTAAAATTCTCGAGTCCAAACCCAGAGATGCCAAGAAACTCATCAACAAGATGGTGGAGGAAGGCGTCCTGGAATATTGGTCCAGCGGCAGCACGTCCATGTATGGTATGCCCGGAACCGGTAAACAGGCCGCTGCCGAGCACGAAGAAAAGGAAGAGTAGACCCGACCGGCTTTTTGCTATCTTTGTTCACTGCTTTCCGCTGTTTGACATTCGCTGATGCTGCAGGCAGGATTGATTGGTACTTCCCAGAATAATGATATCGGCTCTGCGGGGCGGTTCGGGAAAGACCATCCTTTCCATCGGCATCATCGCCGCCCTGTGCCGACGCGGTAAGACCGTTTCGCCGTTCAAAAAAGGTCCGGATTATATCGATGCGGGCTGGCTTGCCCTGGCGGCCGGCCGGCCCTGCTTCAATCTGGATACCTATATGGTCCCGCCGGCACGTGTGCTGACCTCCTTTCTCTCCCGCTCATCCCACCAGGCGATCGCCGTCATCGAGGGCAACCGCGGTCTCTACGACGGGATCGATATCGACGGGACCACCAGCACTGCCGAGTTGGCTAAATTGCTCCAAACCCCGGTCCTGATGTGCATCGATGCCACCAAGACCACCCGTACCATGGCGGCGGTCGTCTCGGGCTGCGAACAGTTCGATCGGGATGTTCCCCTCAAAGGGGTTATCTTGAACCGGGTGGCCGGTGCCCGGCATGAAAACATTTTGCGACGAAGCATCGAGGCCCATTGCGGCGTGCCGGTTCTGGGCGCCGTTCCCAAGCTGAGCCGACAGAATTTTCCCGAGAGGCACATGGGCCTGGTCCCGACCCCGGAACATGCCTGGGCACGCGAATCGATTGCCGCCATCGCCGCGATTGCCGAAAAGCACATCGACCTATCGGCTCTGGTCGATATCGCCACCCGGGCGCCGGTCCTCCAACCATTGGAATCGCCCACTAAGGTGGATATCATCGCAAACGACCCGACTGCGGCCGTCGATCGAACGGCGCCTCGGATCGGCATCATCAGAGATTCGGCCTTTCAATTCTACTATCCGGAAAACATCGCGGCGCTTGCTTTCGCCGGCGCTAAAATCGTCTTTTTCAGCCCCCTTGCGACTGATACCATCCCGAAGCTCGATGGCCTTTACATCGGCGGTGGTTTTCCGGAAACCCACGCCGAGGCCCTGGCACAAAATGTGCGCTTCAGGGAGGAACTGAAGCACTTGGCCGAAAACGGTTTTCCGATATACGCCGAGTGCGGCGGGTTGATGTATTTGGGTAAAGAGCTGATCCTGGACGACCGCTCCTATCCCATGGCCGGGGTACTGCCGATATCCTACGGTTTTTCCAGACGCCCGCAGGGACACGGTTACACGGTTATTTCGGTCGACCGGCCCAACCCGTATTTTGCGGTCGGCAGCCAACACCGCGGACATGAATTTCACTATTCACAGGTGCTGGAATGGGGGGGACAGGATGCGGACCTGGTCTTTCGCATGCAGCGCGGCGCCGGTATCTGGAAAGGGCGCGACGGCGCCTGTCGAAAAAACGTACTGGCCACCTACACCCATATTCATGCGCTCGGTGTCCCGACCTGGGCCGAAGCGGTGGTCCGCATGGCCCGGTCTTACCGGCAGGGCACCCCAAAACGTGAAGAGACCAACTGAAACCTCCGACCGTCGAGATGGCGACCGTTCATCGGCAAATTCATACAACCAGATAAAACCGATTGAGAAACGGAACCGATCATCTCGAAGACCACGCTGCGCGAGACCGACAAAAACTATTTTTTCCATCCCAATCGATCTTAAGAATGGAATTCAGGACTTTGCCGTCGAATACGTCGCCGGAGCCCTTCACAAGGTCAGCCCTGGTGAACTCCAAAAAGTCCTTTCGAACCGCTATTGCCTCGATACCCGTCAGGTTCGTCCCATCATCAGAGGTTTGCTGACAGCCGGTGAGCTGTCCTATACGTATGAATACGGTACCAGTTATCTGGAAATATCTGTTCAACGGCCGCTGAACATCTCCGAACGGATCACTATCCTGCCGCCGGGGCTTGAACTAGATCCCCGAAAGTCACCTGCCGCTGTGCGGATCAGCACCGGTGCGTCTTTCGGGTCCGGGCGCCACCCGACCACCCGACTGGCGCTGCGGGCTATCGATGCGGCCTTATCACCCTCGACCGCGCAGTTCAACGACAACGACACCGTCCTCTTGGATATCGGCACCGGTTCGGGAATTCTGGCGATAACGGCGCTGAAGCTGGGAATCGCCAAGGCCGTGGGTATCGATCCGGACCCCTGCGCGCGCGCCGAGGCAGCCGAAAACGCCATTCTAAATGGTCTCACGTCACGCTTTTTGATTACGGATCAACCCCTCTCGAAGCTGCCGCACGACGCGCCATTTACGATGGTCACGGCCAATTTGCGATACCCGACCCTGGTGCGATTGTGCGGGTCGATCGTTTCGCATCTGGCAACGGCTGGTTTGCTGGTGTTCTCCGGGATAAAGAGCGAGGAGCGGGCTGTCGTCACTACGGTTTATGGTGAAAAAGGATTTGTGTGCCGCTGGCACGCAACGGAAAAAAACTGGGTCGGCCTTGTGCTGCAGCAGAGATGCGGCTGAATGGACCTCGCTGATGGCGGCTTTGAGATAGATAGAAAACCGCAACCGAAATGAAAAAGGCAGGAAGCAACACTGTGCGTTGCTTCCTGCCTTTTTAATGCAAGTGACAACAAGTTATTCGGTCTTGGGATGGCACTTGGTACAGGTGGTCGGCGCGTCCTTGGTATTGTTCGCTTTGTTGAACGCCTTGTGGCAGTCACGACAATTCTCGTGATAGGCCTCGGCGACATATTCCAGTTTCTCTTTGTCCGAGAGCTTGGGAACGTCCTTTCCCTTGGGGGCTTCGCCGCATTTTTTATGGCACTCGATGCACCTTTTCACCTCTTGACCGACCGCAAGATCGACCAGTGGTTTGCCCTTGTCGTCGTGGTGGCAGGCGCCGCATTTGTCCTTGTATTGATCGGGCGCCTTTTTAGCGTATTCGTCGGTATGTTTTTTATGGCTGAATTCGACGATCCCCTTGGTGTATTCGCACCCTTTATCCTTAATTTTAACCATGTCCTCCACCTTGGTGGCGGCATAGATTCCGGCTGCGAAAAACACGACCACCGCTCCGATGACGATTGCAATCAACAACGAACGCGTTTTCATAAACTGATTTTCAACCTCCTTTCCTCGAATGGACATTTCCTCCAGTTCCCGACCGGGCCTTCTTCTCTCGCGCCAAGACCGGCACCGACCGGATTCAACCGAATTCCGCTGCCGCACAACCCGCGCGCCGCGCGGAAAACTCCCCTGAGTTTGCCACATTTGTTACCAAGTCGAAGGGCTCTTGTCAACGGATAGAATCGGACGCTCCCGAAACCACCGGTTCTCTTTACTTCTAAAAAAAATGACACCAAATGGCGTATAAAGTTTCGGAAATCAACATTGTAAACCTTGAATCCATAACCGGGAACCTGAAACCTTTAACCGATCAGTTTATATTATGGACGGTTCTGGTCACGACTTGGTTTACCCGTCTTTTTTAGACTTCAGTGGCGCTGTCCGCGATTGATCCCCTGCAAGGAATGACCCTTTTAGCCGTTTTACTCGCTGCCGCCAACTGCGGCGGATTCTTCGGCCGCAGCCCCCTCTTCCGCCTTCTTCTTACCGAAAATGCGGGCACCGATAATGCTGATTTCATAGAGAAGCATCAGCGGCAACGCCATCATAATCTGCGTGACCACATCCGGCGGTGTCAGGATGGCCGCCCCGACAAAAAAGATAAGGATGGCGTACTTGCGGTTCTTTTTCAAGAAGTCGACCGACACGACACCGAGTCGGGCCAGAAAAATGATCACCAATGGGAGTTCGAAGACCAGGCCGAAGGCCAGAAGCAATTTGGCCGAGAAACCGAGGTACTCTTTCATCGAGGGCATGGGGCGGATGGTATCGGAAGCAAATCCGAGGAAGAACTTGAAGCCCCAGGGGAAAACGAGAAAATAGCCGAAAAGGGCGCCGCCGATAAAAAAGAAGGTCGAAAGAAAAACAATCGGCAGCATCAGTCTTTTCTCTTTATCATAGAGACCCGGGGCCACAAAAATCCAGAATTCAAAGATGATGACCGGTGCGGCCAACATCAGGCCTGCGAGGAAGGCCACTTTGAGATAGGTGAAAAAAGCTTCCGGCAATCCAGTGAAGATCAGCGAGTCGCCCGGCTGCATTACCTTGACCAGGGGATGGACCAGAATTTGAAACAGGTATTCCTTGAATCCATAGGAGATAACAAAGCCGAGGCCGACGGCGATAAAGCAGACAATCAAGCGCTTGCGCAGTTCCTCCAGGTGGGCTGTAAAGGGAAGTTTCGACTCCTCATCTATTTTGGGTCGGTCCTTCATGTGCTGTTTTCTCCGGCCGGTCGTCACCGGCATCGACCACTGTTCGGTCAGCGGTTTCTGACCCATTTTCGGGGACACCCGACCCACCCTTTATTTCTTCGACGGCGGAGCCTTCCTGCTGCCATTTGTCGAAAGCCGCCTTAAGGCCAGGGGCCTTCTGATCAGACGGTTTTGGATTGTCGGTTACTTCAGGCTGGCTTTTCAAGGCGTCCTTTTTATCACTGAAACTATTGGTGAAGCCTTTCTTGACCTCTTTAAGCTCGCTGTCCAACTCGATTGATTCTTTCAGTTCGCTGGTCGCTTTTTTAAATTCCCGCAGCGCTCGTCCCAATGACTTCGCGAGATCCGGCAGTTTCTTGGGTCCAATGACAATGAGTGCAATTGCCAGAATCAACAACATTTCCGGCATGCCGATACCAAACATGGGGTGTCTCCTTGCAGATCCCCGACCGGTCGGTCGTTTGTGGACAAATTCCGAGGTAATGAAAAGGTTTAATTTTTACTGGGTTTCGGATAACCTGTCAAGACCAAGGGTAATCAGGTTCTTATTTTGTTTGATGGAAGGTCAAGACGAAAATCTGCACTTCCGCAAGGTCAACAGTGAGCTCCTGCTGATGACCGTTTGCGGTAATGATGTGTCGCTCGGATTCCTGCGACTCAAAATCGCGGAATCGATCGATCGGATCCGCGGGCTTTGGCAAAACGAAAAAACACCCGTCGGAATCGGGTCTTCGGGCGGCCAATAAATTCAATCCGCCTTTTCTGGTTTCAATACCATCAGGAATAAATTCCCTCTCTGCTGCATGTAACCAGCGGCTGCCTCGGCATACGCTCCACTGCCCCAAAACAGGTCGGCCCGTGCCGGACCGCGAATGGCCCCTCCGGTGTCCTGGCTGAGCACGAATCGGCCGAATGTTTCCCAATCGATAATTTGACCGCTGCTATCGAGAATCGGCTTTTCGGTTTCAATAAAGGCCAGCGCCGGCAAGGGAAAAAGCCGGTAGTCGAGAGCAATCGAGCGGCCGGGTGTCAGTTTGACCTCCAGGAACCCCAGCGGCCCGTCTTTTTCAACCCGAAAAAAAACGTAACTGGGATTGTAGTTAAGGATACTGCGGGTCTCCTCCGGGTGAGCTGCCAGGAAGGAGCGTATGCGCTGCATTGAC
The DNA here is from genome assembly GCA_049687935.1 of Desulfobacterales bacterium. Classification (GTDB taxonomy): domain Bacteria; phylum Desulfobacterota; class Desulfobacteria; order Desulfobacterales; family SG8-13; genus JARFQH01. Next base: position 22,942 of record JBAVJU010000016.1, read on the forward strand.
ATTTCCGAGAGCGGAATTTTGCCTTCGTCGACCAGGAGTCGGCCGATACTTCGATACGGCCGGCCGTTGGATGAATCGTAGTGAAGGTTGATCGTTTCGCCGCTCTCCAGCAAGACGCGTCCGGAGCCCTGAATCTGAAGAAAAAAAAGGTCCACAGGGTTTTCGAGCCACGCCAGCACGGGTGCCTTGCCCGTCAGAACGCCTTGTTCTTCAATGTCTTTGCGCTCATAATAAGGAACGACGGTTTGGCCGGTCAGACGACCGGTGAGTTTTTCACCTGTGTATTTCTCTGAAAAAGCCGCGAGATCGATGGTCACCATGTCATCCGGGCGCCCCAGGATCGGTACCTGGTGCGTTTTATCGGGCTGCCGCCGGGCGCTCAGTAAGGGTTCATAGTAGCCGGTAAAGAGGACGTCCTTTTCGGGACCGTTGCCGGCAGATCGATACACCCGATAGTTTTCCCGGATGAATCGTCCCAGTTCGTCATCAGATGGACGGGTTTGGACATAGGCCAGAAACGACTCCATCGACCGCGCCAAGTCCGCGGCAGAATAGATGTCCTCGCCAAATCGGAATTCTTTGTCCGACGGCACGCGTTGCAAATAGGTCAGGCTTTGTTGGATGGCCTGCTCCAGCCCGTCGAAACGCATGTCGTCCGTGAATTTGGGGTACCTTGCAGAAGAGATCTCAAAGACGGCATGCTCTTTGGGGACTGCGCAACCGCCGATCCAGCAGGCCAGAAGGAACAGCCCCAACAATAGAGGCCGCGTCAAAACGGCCTCCCGAGACGGCTGCAACGCCGACCCGCGCGCATCGGAGCGCCCGGGTCGGCCGGTTCGCATCAAATTGCCGATCATTTGTGCACCGCTTTCATCCGCGCTTTACTCCCCACGCACGTAATGGCCGCTTTTACCGCCGGATTTTTCAACCAGACGTACATCGGTTATGGTCATATCGCGGTCATGGGATTTACACATGTCGTAAATTGTCAAGGCCGCTACGGTCACGGCGGTCAGGGCTTCCATTTCGACACCGGTACGGCCCACAAGGCGTGCGGCGGCTTCGATTCGAATCAAACGGGCCGCCCGATCCGGAAAAAAATCGATCCGCACATGGGTCAAGGGCAGCGGATGACACATCGGAATGAGGTCGGATGTTTTTTTGGCGGCCATCACGCCGGCGATACGCGCCGTTTCGAGAACATTGCCCTTTGTCACGGCGCCTGCCAGAATTTTCTCCAGGGTATCGGGGTGCATAGTGATTTCGCCTCTTGCGACGGCCGTCCGTTCGGTCGCCTCTTTGGCAGTGACATCGACCATGCGTACCCTTCCCTCGGTGTCCATATGGGTGAATCCCGTCATGTGCGGTCCCCCTTACTCAAAGTGTTCGATTTTTCGGGTTGCTGTTTTTTTGATGGCGTCGAGTATCGATTGCAGTGCGGAAAGAACATTTTCGCGCACATCGCCGGCAACCACCAGAACCATCACATCGTCACCCACCGGCAGATACCGGTTTTCGGCAATACTGACCTCAACTGCAACAATGCCGGGTCTCCGAAGACCTTCGGCGATGATGTGATTCAGGCGATCGTGATCGACCCTCACCTCAAGGCCCTTGACCCGCCGCCCATCGCGGGAGGTGGCCCGCACGATTCCAGTGTGGCACAGAATCATGCCGACCCGACCGAATTCGGGATGTTTTTTTACCGTGTCGATGAGATGTTGGCTGTCCATAGCATCCCTTACAATTTAAGTTGGGAGACGATTCAGCGGTCCCGCTCCAATTCCGCGCCATGCAGAGCTT
>JBAVJU010000017.1:0-11525 GCA_049687935.1 Desulfobacterales bacterium
AGTTTGCCGCTTATGGTCTGGCCGTCGACCTCAAGCAGCTCGGATTTCAGCTGGGCCGGATGAAGACCGGCACGCCGCCGCGCTTGCGGCGATCGAGCATCGACTTCACCCGGTTTGCAGAACAGGACATCGACACGACTCCGACACCGTTTTCGCACTTCACCTCCGCTGTCAGTCTGCCGCAGGTTCCCAGCTACATCGGTCACACGAACCCGCGTGTTCATCGCATCGTGTACCGCAACCTGGAACGATCGGCCCTTTACGGCGGCATCATCAAAGGGGTGTCGGCCCGGTACTGTCCGTCTTTTGAGGACAAAATCGTGCGGTTTCCCGACCGTGAGCGTCACCAGGTGATTCTGGAACCGGAAGGTCTGGAGACGGAAGAAATCTATGCCAGCGGCCTCGGAAACAGCCTGCCGCTGGAAGTCCAGATCGAGATCGTGCATGCCGTGGAAGGCCTGGAGCAGGCCGAGATCATGCGTCCTGCTTACGCCATCGAATACGACTATGTCAATCCGGTTCAGTTGAAGCCGACCCTGGAAACCAAGCGGGTTGCCGGTCTGTTTATGGCCGGACAGATCAACGGGACCTCCGGGTACGAGGAGGCCGCCGCGCAGGGTCTCTGGGCCGGGATAAACGCCGCCTGCCGGGTTCAGAAACGGCCGCCATTCATTCTGGACCGCTCGCAGGCTTATATGGGCGTGATGATCGACGACCTGGTGACCCGGGGTACCCGCGAACCCTACCGGATGTTCACCTCGCGCGCCGAATACCGTTTGATGCTGAGAGAAGACAACGCCGACTTCCGGCTGATGGAAATCGGTCATTCGCTGGGGTTGATCGATCAAGCGACGCTGCAGGACCTCGAGGGCCGCCGCCGGCAGATCGCCGACGAGATCCGCCGCATCCGCGGCAGCGTCATCAAGCCGACCGGCGTGGTGAACGCGTATCTGGCCGAAAAAGGAACCAATCCGATCAGCAGCGGGACCTGTCTCGATCAGTTGCTCAAAAGAGCCGAGCTCGATTACGGGGTTGTCGAAACGCTTGACCCGTCGCCGGTTGCGATCGGCAAAAAAATTGCCCGGCAAGTGGAAATCGATATCAAATACGAGGGATACATCGCGCGGCAGCGAAGGGAAATCGAAAAATTCCGAAACCTGGAACGGATGCCCATTCCGGCTGACTTTGACTTCAACCGGGTACACGGGCTCTCCAACGAACTCAAGGAAAAACTCTCGGCTGTGAGACCGGCCTCTCTCGGGCAGACGTCCCGCATCGATGGAATGACGCCGGCGGCGCTTTCGGTACTGATGGTGGCGCTCAAGGCGGGTGAGGCCAGATAGACCGGCAGCCTTTCGATCGCGGCATTTCAGGCAGCCGGAAGCCCGAGCGGCATCTTCAGTCTTGCTGTTCGGTTCAATGCCCGCTAATGCGCTCAAACAGTTGATCACTTTAAAACCCGGTCACCCGGCTCCTTGTACAATTTCACCGAGAGCCGCTGCTTTAGTGGCAGCTTGACATTCAAGGTATAACTTTTATATTATTTGTCTTCGAATCAAATATTATCAGCAGGTTATACGATTAATCTGCACGACTATACCTTTTGTTCTTCAGCAAGGAATATCGAGACGGGTGAGGGGCTAGAATCGTCAGAAAACATCCGGCGCAAGACGGCGCCTATGACAGGTTGCTGAGCACGAGAGGTGGTTTTCCCTTAAACGAGAGGCATCACGATGGCCGAAGATTATTATGACATTCTCGGAGTGAGTAAAAGCGCTTCGGACGCAGAAATCAAAAAAGCGTATCGAAAGCTCGCGATGAAATATCACCCCGATCACGCCAAAGACGACAAATCCGCCGAGGATAAATTCAAAAAAATCAGTGAAGCTTATGCCGTTTTGAGCGACAAAGAGAAACGCAAACAGTACGACACTTATGGTTCCGAGGGATTCAGCCAGCGGTTCTCGCAGGAGGACATCTTCCGGGGTTTCGACTTCAGTGACATCCTGCGGGAATTCGGCATCGGCGGCCGGGGTGGAAATGTCCGTTTTACCTACGGCTCCGGCAACCCGTTCGGCGGTGGTTCGCCCTTCGGCAATTTCGGCCAACAGCCGCGACAGGTCAAGGGGTCGGATCTCGTCTACGAGCTTCCCCTGACGCTTCAGGAAGTTATAAGCGGTACCCGCAAGACCATCAGCTTTGATCATAAGGGCCGGTCGGAGAGGATCACGGTCAAAATTCCAAAAGGGATGGCGGCCGGCAAGAAACTGCGCCTGGCCGGCAAGGGCGAGGCGAGCCCCTACGGCGGACCGACGGGCGATCTTTATGTTCAAGCCAAAATTATCGATGATCCCATGTTCAGCGTGGAAGGGCAGGATTTGACCACCAATCGCGACATCAAACTGAGCGAGGCGGTTCTCGGCACGACCCTATCCATCCCGACCCCGGACGGAAGGGAATTGAGCCTAAAAGTTCCGCCGGGGACCCGTCACGGGACGAAAATGCGGCTGTCCGGTCACGGACTCCCCGGCATGCAGGGCGGCAAGCGGGGCAATCTCTATGTCCGCATTCACGTCGACATCCCCAAGAAACTGACCAGCGAACAGAAGGATCTGATCCGGAATTTGGCACAATCGGGCCTGTAATTCTTTAAAATTATTGACAAGAAGAGCCCTTTTGTGGCAATATTGCATTGTATTACGCGATGATGATCCCGATGACGTCGATGAATCGAGTGGGAAGTTTCCAAAACGATGCCAGAACTCAAACCCGTCTTGAGTCAGGAAGAAATCGAAAAGACGGTTTCCGACCTCGCGCGGCAAATTTCACATGATTACAAAGACCGTGAGGTCATTCTGGTTGGCGTTCTGAAAGGGGCCTTTGTTTTTCTGGCCGATCTTATCCGACATCTGACAATTCCGGTTAAAATCGATTTTATTCGGCTCGCCAGCTATGGATGCAACACCAGTTCTTGCGGTACTGTCTGCCTGACCAAGGAAATCGAGATCGATATCGGCGGCAAGGATGTTCTCGTCGTCGAGGACATCATCGACACCGGTCTTTCGCTCGAATTCTTGATCGGCCATTTGAAAACGCTTAAGGCGAGAAGCGTGCGGCTTTGCGCCCTCATCGACAAACGCGAAAGACGTCAAAGTGACCTTGTGGTCGATTATGTCGGCCGCATCATCGAGAAGGGGTTTTTGGTCGGTTACGGTCTCGACTATGCCGAGGGATACCGTCATTTACCCGCTGTATATGATCTGCAAATCTAATCGTTGGGGACAGCCATGATCTTAACCTGTGAAAAGTGCGATACGAGTTTCAGCTTTGATGAGAGTCTGATCAAACCATCCGGGTCAAAAGTTCGTTGCTCAAAGTGCCGGAATGTTTTTGTCGTTAAGCCGCCGGCAGCGGCGGCGAAGGCAGACGCCGGGGTGGAGGACCTGCCTTCCGGCATGGCCGCGGCTGCAGGGGTAACGGGTCTCGATGATCTGGACTTGGCCGCCATCGAGAAGTCGCTCGATCTGGACATCGGACGGAAACCGGATGCGGGCTTGGCGGCTGCAGGCGATGTCGCGACAAAAGATGATGATTTTAATTTTGACGCAGCCGATTTTGCAGCTGCCGCGGACGTCGGCGCCATAACCGCCGATAGCGACACCGACGATCTGAGTTTCGAGCTCGATCTCGATTCGCTCGCAGATGACAATGATACGACCAGCGGGGTCACCGACGGGTCTACTGAAACGATGGATTTCGAGCTGGACCTCGACTTCGACCATCTTGAGGCTGAAACGGCCAGTGCCGAAGCGGCCACACCGACAACCGATGAAATCGATTTCGACCTCGACTTCAAGGGTCTCGAAGATGCTGCTGCAGACTCTGAAGGCGCTCAATCGTTCGGAGCTACCGCTGCGGCGGACACCGGGTCGGAAGAGGATCTTGATTTCGGACTCGATATGGATTTCGACAATGCCACCGGCGGCTCAGAATCGGACATCCTCGACTTCAAGATAGACAGTGGTTCGGAGGAAAAATCGGTCGTGTCCGATCCGAAAGTTGAATTCGACGAAACGCAGGAGCTCGACCTGTCCGATGTGGACAGTCTGCTTGACTTGGGCCACGACGAGACCGGTGCACCGGCAGAAGGCGATCAGGCAGAGGATTTGGATTTGGAGCTCGATCTGGAAGCCGATGCACCGACGGAGCAGGATACGGCAGCCGGTACGGAGGCCACCGAAGAACTGGATCTGGCGGAGCTCGAAGAGATGATCGAGAAAGCCGAAAACACGCCGCTGCCGCAGGATTCCGTGGAGGATGATGCCGAATTCGACCTCGAACTCGATTTGGATCCTGCATTCGACGCTGTCGAAGAAAAAACGAAAGCTGCCGCACCGGACGATGTCGAAATAACCGACGATCTCGATTTGACCGGACTGGACGAACTGCTGGAGGAAGACGCTGTTGAAGAACCAGCCGTTCAGAGAAGCGCGGAATCGGAATCGTCGGCCGTCCAAATGGACTTGACTGACGAACCGACCCTGGCGAACGAAGAAGCCGGCGCCGTTGCCCTCGACGACATGCTCGAACTGGCGCAGGAAGAACCGGAAGCGGAAGGCGTGTCTGCTGAATCGACCGAAGAATTTGACCTGGAATTCGACTCCGACGAATCCAACGCGGCAGACACCTCAATTGAGGTGCCGAAAACGGCGACAATTGATGACAATGAGGATGCCGAATTCGATCTGTCGAACCTGGATGACATGCTCGAACTCGCCGATGAGCCTTCCGGCGATGCGTCACAGGCAGAAGATGACGACCTTGACCTGCAGTTCGACCTGGAGGAGATGCCTGGCCCAGATGCTAAAACCGGTGCTGAAACCGGTGCTGTAACTGCCGCCGGCACGGCTGGAGACCTGGAGTTCGAAGTCGAAGAAGAGACCGATCACATCGCAGCCCCGGCAGCGGCTGCAGTGACTGCAGCCGGAGAGGATGCCGCTGCCGACACCTTTGGCATGGGCGATCTTTCTGAGGACGAAAAAGCCCTCGATGCCGACAGCGATGAGACATTTACCCAAACCGAAGAAATGGAAGCGGCCGCACTGGCCGAGACCGCGAAAAAACAAAGCGGCGGCTTGATGCGCGCGCTCTTCGTGTTGGTTCTTCTGGTGGCCGTGGGGGCCGGGGCACTTTTCGCAGCGCGATATTTAGGTATCGACATTCCCTACCTCGACAAGGTAAAGGGCGTTAAAATACCTTATGTCAGTGACCTGTTAGGACCGAAGGCCGAAGATGCCGGGAACCTGAAAATCGCCATCGACGAAAAAGACGTTAACGGGCGTTTCGTAAACAATGAAAAGCTTGGAGCGCTTTATGTCGTTAGCGGTCAGGTGAAAAACGAATACGATAACCCCCGCAGTTCTATTCGTGTCACCGGCAAGATCTATTCCAAGGGGCGCAAGCTCGAGCTCGAGAAAACCGTCTATGCCGGCAACGTCCTGTCCGACAGCGATTTGGGTGTCATAGATCAGGCGGGCATCGACCAAAAGCTGCAAAACCGTTTCGGACAGGAGAGAAAAAATCTGGATGTCAAAAAAGGCGCAACACTGCCGTTTATGATTGTTTTCTCAGATCTGCCTAAGAATCCGGACGAGTACACGGTCGAAGTGGCCGGTTCCCAGAAGGCCAAATAGGATCGATACCTAAGGTCAAAAACCATTTCAATTGAGGTGAGAAGCGGCCGCGGCGCTGCCGGCGGGACTGCAGCGTATCGAGCGGTGCCAAACCGTTTCCTTCCACGAACGGTCAACTCCATCAAACTCGGCGCCGCGGTCGGCGAAATCGCCTCAACAACGCGGCAACCCCCGTTTCCGTGCCATGTCCTCGTTTTTTAAACCCGTGCGGATACCGCCCGCGGACTGGTCTTCGATCAGCGCCTTCTAAATCCCTGGCCCGTAAAACAGTGGATGGCCGTCGAACAACCCTTTTCGTTTGCCGATGAACACGCCTTGAGCGGGCTCAGGGGATTTCTTCTTGACTACAATGAGGGGAGTTGCTAAAAGGGCCGTTGCCGAACGAGATGCAAAACACCGTTGTTGATCCGCATTTTTCAGTAAAGATATGGCGATGTAGCTCAGTCGGTTAGAGCATGCGGCTCATATCCGCAGTGTCCGGGGTTCGAATCCCTGCATCGCCACCAAAATTAAAAGAAATAAAGCCCCCTAAGGGGCTTTGCTTATTTTAAAGGGAAGATTTTTTCGGCTTTTCTGTAATGCAGGCCGATGTCCCGGCGCAGGTCGAGCCGGTTTCCGGCCGGGTTTTCGCGGGGGATGACCCGGATCTTGCCGTTGTCGAAGGCGGCCAGCAGCTTGTTGTTCAGCCGGTCGGCCACTTCACCGGTCGGCTCGTTTTTCTTGATGGTGACGTTGGCGTTGAGGAAGGCGACGCGGGTGCCGTCGGACTTGAAAACCTCGCCCTGGTCGGCAACGGTCATCGCTGAGGGAATGACCTGTATGGCCTTGCGTTTGAGGTATTTGAAATCTATTTCCAGCGGTTCGCCCTTGGTGCAGGACCAGGGATAGCCTTTTTGACCGTCAGGTCCGCCCGGGCCGGTGACAAGGGCGATGCAGACCGCCACCTGGTCATCGCGAACCTCCGGATAGACATCTTTGAGGCGTCCTTCGGCCGTGGCCTCGATCAAGGCGCCTAGGTTGCGGATCCGCCGGGCGACCGGCTGGGCCTCGGGCTCACCGGGCCGGATGTTGATTTCCGATACCCGGATGCGGGTCGGTCGCATGTCGGAGTCCAGGGAAACGAAACAGCCCGGGTAAAGAATGCAGGGACGCAGGATTTTTTGCGCTTGCATGGCCTTGATCAAAGGCTTGGCGATGACATTGCCAGCCATCTCGAACAACTCGGGCGTCTCCATGGGGTGGGGCGAAATGGCACCGACGCCGCCGGTGATGGGGTTGTCTTTGCCCGCCGGTCCTTCGAAGCGTTCCGGATAATCCATGGCGGTGGGCAGAACCTGAAAATCCCCGTTGGCATCCACAAGAAAAGTAAAGCTGATCTCCGCCCCGGACATCAAGGATTCAATCAACAGCGGCCAGGGACCTTTCTTGCCGAATCGGGCCCGATAAGCTTCCTTGTAGTCGCTGAGCAGGGTTTCGTATACTTCCCTGATCAGCCATGAGTTGCGGATGATTCGTGCGCCTTTGCCGCCTGCGCTGTATGGATATTTGAGAACCGCACCGCCGTAGGTGTCGATTAATTTAAGGCAAATTTGCAGCACACTCCTGTAATCACGGGCATCGGCCTCGAACCATTCGGGGGCCACCGGTATGCCGGCTTTGCGGCACAATTCTTTGCACTTGAGCTTGTCGCCTTCGATAAAAGCGCCGGCCTTGGCGAGGCCGATGATGCGGCCGCCGAACCCCGCCGCCTCGAGGTCATCCACGAGCCCGTCGAAGAGCAGCGCCTCGGGCATCGGAACGACGTAGTCGATTTCACCCGCGCTCATCGCCCGAATCAGGCCTTCGGCATAGTCAGCGACCGAGTTGCTGGCGGTCGGAATGAAGTCAACCGGCCAGTTCATCAGTTCGGCAAATTTGGGCATCGCCGGGGTGCCGCGCACGACCACACCCTGATAGACTTCAGGATTCACATCACTTTTAGCAGTGGAGACGATCAGGGCCGACAGGACAGTCCGGCCGTCGGTGCCGGCGAATGCGATTTTTTTCATGCAGCCACAGTTCCTTTCGGGGCGGTTTCGGTTGTTCTGTGTAACAAAATACAGCCCGGAGGGTCAAATTATAATTGTGCCTCGACCGGAATCGATCTCGATTCTAGTGCGCACCGGTATTTGCATGGCTTGATTGGCCCTTGATAAGGGGCACAATAATGTATTATAAATTACCACATGTCCGTCCAGAAATGGTAGACTTAGGCTCCGGCCAAGGCCGCAGTCCCGCCTATGGCGGGACAAGCGCAGGCGCAGTCACGCCCAGGCGTGATCGAGGATTGCATGGCGCGGGAACACCGGCCCGGGCCAGAAGATGCCGGTTATGGATGGACATTGCCATGGATGGCCGCAACTTCCTATGGAGACATCCGGATGCTTGCAGGGTTTGACAAGATAGTCGAAGAACGGATTCGGGATGCGCAGCGGCGCGGGATGTTCAACCACCTCGAGGGTGCCGGCAAACCGCTCAAACCGGACGAGTTCGCCAACGTTCCGGAAGAACTGCGCCTTGCCTATAAGATCCTGAAAAATGCCGACATGCTCCCCCCTGAAATAGAGCTCAAAAAAGAAATCATTCAGACCGAGGACCTTCTACGCGGCATGGGCGATACGGTCGAAAAATACCGGACCATTAAAAAACTCAACTTCCTGATCCTGAAGCTGAACAGCATGCGCAGCGGACCGATCGAGTTTGAGATCCCCCAGCACTACGAGCAAAAAATGATCGACCGGCTCGAGGCGGCCAAGTCGGGCACTAAACGCTGAGCCTGCGGTCGATTCCAGAGGAAGGAAAGCGCCATGAAAAAACTGACCGTAGCCCTGCTGTCCGGAGGCATCTCTTCGGAAAGAGAGGTGTCGCTGAACAGCGGCAAACAGGTCTTTGCGGCCCTCGACAAGGAAAAGTACACTGTCCTCCGCTATGACCCGAAAACAGATCTGCAGCGTCTCGTCGCCGATGCCCCGAAGATCGATGCCGCCTTGATCATCCTGCATGGCCCATTCGGCGAAGACGGCACGGTCCAGGGACTGCTCGATCTGCTGAACATTCCGTATCAGGGTTCCGGGGTACTGGGCAGTGCCGTCGCCATGAACAAACTGATATCCAAGCAGTTGTATCAGCAGGTGGGGTTGCCGGTGCCGCCCTATCTGGCGCTCAAGCGTTCGGATACGGTCGATCCCGCCGGCATCGCCGCACGGCTGGGGCTGCCGGTGGTGATCAAACCGGTTCAAGGCGGCTCGAGTGTCGGCATGTCGATCGTCCGGTCGGAAAAAGACCTGCCGGGCGCGATCCAAAAAGCCTTCGCTTACGATACTGCGGTACTCGTCGAGGCTTACATCGACGGAATCGAGATCACCGCGGGCGTGCTGGGGAACAGCGCTCCCGAGGCCTTGCCGCTGATTGAAATCATTCCCGACAAGAACCACGAATTTTTCGACTACGAAGCGAAATACACCGCCGGTGTCACCCAGGAGATCTGCCCGGCCCGCATCGATGCGGCCTTGACCGAAAAAGCCCGCACCTATGCGGTGACGGCCCACGAGGTCCTCGGTTGCAGGGGTTACAGCCGGACGGACCTGATGCTGAAAGGCCATGATCTCTTCGTGCTCGAAACCAACACGATTCCGGGCATGACGGCCACCAGCCTCTTTCCACAGGCTGCCGCCGCCGTCGGTTTGCCGTTCGGACAACTCCTGGACCGGTTAATCGAACTGAGTCTGGAAGGCCGCTAAGGCGGCTGAGAACGAAATGATCGTCAGGGGCAGCAGGCAACTCTCGGAGCTCTATGACCGGCTCGCACCCGGCGATGTCTACATCGGTAAAATTCCCGGCGGTCCCCTGCGGTGCACCCGCCTGATCGACCTCGTGGAAAGAGGTGTTCACTGTCTGCCGGCGCCCCTGGCGCAGACCCTCAATGCGTCAAAGGCGGCTCAGGCTGACATTCTCAATGAATGGATGCTGCCTCTCACGCGCGTGATCCGGCGCCGGGCAGACCTGATCGCGGCCATCGGCGTCTACCACAGGCAGGGCGGCGGTCCCGTGGTGACCAAGGAAGACCGCCTGCACTGCGGTCACGGTGTACGGTACTGGGAAAACATCGAGGTTCTCTACAGCCTGGCAGCCTTTGACAAGACCTCATTTCCTTTTGTGCTGCAGCCTTTTCTGCCGCATTTCAGCGATGTAAGGGTCATCGTCGTGGGCGACTTCGTCGAGGCGTACAGCCGGCACAATCCGGACAACTTCCGTATGAATCTCGCCGCCGGCGGCACGAGCCGACCTTTCGTGATCGACACGGACCAGCTACTGTTCTGCCGGTCGGTTATGGAACGGGCGCGGTTTCCCTATGCCCATCTGGACCTGCAGCTGCTCGAAAACGGTCGGTGCTATCTGGCTGAAATGGCACTCGAAGGTGGCATCAAAGGCGCGCAGATCGACCGCCGGTCTCTGGTCAGGATGAAATCGGAGCTGCTCGAAAGGCGGGCGCGTCACATGCTCGACCAAAAGGGGTCGACGCCGGTTTTGAATGCAGCGGATGCGAAATCCTTAGAATGAAGGAGGCAGATGTTGAAAACTGAGCAAAGCGGGGCAGGAGAAAAGGCTCGGCCTCAGGTCGGTATTGTCATGGGAAGCGATTCGGACCTGGGTGTCATGGAAGAAACAGTGGCGATCCTGCGCAATTTCGGCGTCGCCTTCGAAATAACCGTGGCCTCGGCCCACCGGACCCCCCGGCGCGCAGCCGAGTTCGCCGCGTCTGCCAGGGACCGGGGGATCAAAGTGATCATAGCCGGTGCCGGGCATGCCGCGCACCTGGCCGGCGCCATGGCGGCCCATACGACCCTGCCGGTGATCGGTGTGCCGATCGACTCCTCCGCCTTTCAGGGCTTCGATGCCTTGTTGTCGACGGTGCAGATGCCGCCGGGCATTCCGGTGGCAACCGTTGCCGTTGGCAAGCCCGGCGCGGTGAATGCCGGGATTCTGGCCGTTCAGATATTGGCAGTCGGCGACCCGGTTTTGGCCGATAAACTGGTCAATCACAAGGCGGCAATGGCGGCCAAGGTGGAAGAAAAAGCCAAGAAGCTTGAAAATTATGCCTAAGATCGATGCGATCGACCCGCTGCACCCCCAAGCCGACCTGATCGATACGGCGGTCCGAATCCTTGACAGCGGGGGGGTGATCGTGTTTCCGACCGGTTCCCTCTATGGCTTGGGAGCGGACGCCCTGAATGCCGGCGCCGTCGATCGTGTTTTTGCCATCAAAATGCGGGCGCCCGACAAGCCGCTGCTGATCCTGGTACCCGACCGCAAAGTGGTCTTCGACCTGGCGGCCGAGGTGCCGCCGGCGGCGAAAAGGCTCATGGACCGATTCTGGCCGGGGCAGGTGACAATCGTGTTCAAAGCGCTTCCCGGACTCCCAGCCAACCTGACCGCCGGCACCGGAAAGATCGGCATCCGGCTGCCCGGGCACCCGGTCGCAAGGGCCCTGGTTTCGGCACTCGGCCGACCCATTACCGGCACCAGCGCCAACCTGTCCGGTCGTGGGGGGTGTCACCGCATCGACGAACTGGACCAAATGCTGATCGAACAACTGGATCTGGTGATAGATGCCGGGCCGTTGAAAGCAGGCATCGGATCCACGGTGGTCGACATCACCGGGGCCGAGCCGAATGTTATCAGAGAAGGGGTCGTATCCAAACAGGCGATCCTGGCAGCCGTGTGCTGAACGCGGCCAATTTTTATTGACGAATGGGCCGGATTCCTGTAATGAGATCGGCACCGCAATTGTAC
>JBAVJU010000018.1:0-3114 GCA_049687935.1 Desulfobacterales bacterium
GAGCAAATCCCGTCCCACGTGCTCGGCGATGGCCCCGGCGACGGCCGCCATCGGTCCCACACCGGCCGCCGCGGCGGCCCGCGCCATCTCCTGCACAATAAGAGGCGCCGGCTCCGCAACCCGAACCGGGGTCAATGATTCGCGAAAAATCGGCTGACGTTCGATAAAGGCCTCGATGTACCCCCGGTACTGCAGGACGAGCTCCCGTGCCGCCGCCGTCAAATCGAGGTCGGCATGAATTTGCAGGTCGGTTTCCTGAACCGCGACCCTGAAGCCGGTCAAGCCGGCCGGTCGGACCCCGCGGCGGTAAAATCGGCTCTGCGCGGGAGCGGTCGTCATCGCGGCCCCCTCAACGGACCATCGGTTGGGGCCGCATGTCCGCCGGGCACAGCCGCAGAAAATACTGATCGGTCATGCCGGCGATGAAATCCCGCACAATTTCCTGGTGGTTTTGCCCGGCCAGGTACTCTTCGGACATGTCCTTGAGAAACTGGGTGAAGATCACCGAGGCGGTATGGCGCTTCACCAGGTCGGTCAAATATTTTTCGAACAGCATTTCGAACAGATTCCGGATCGTTTCCAAGTGGGTCTTGATGCCGGGATTCATGTAGATGCGCTCGAGATTGAAGGCCTTCAACATCTGGAGCGCATCGGATATCTCGTCGCTGAAAGCCACATAGGGTTTCTGATAACTGCTCTTGATGACATCCGAAACCAGATTGAAAACGATGGTGCCGTTGGTGTTGCCGAGCCGCCGGACGCACGGCTTCGGTATGTCGGTGCGCTGAATCACACCCAGGCGGATGGCATCTTCGATATCCCGGCCGATATAGCTGATGGTGTCCGTCATGCGGACGACGCATCCTTCCATGGTCATCGGGATCAGCGGACGATCCGGTTCGATCTTCTTGGCGGCCATATCCGCTTCGAGGTCCTCGAAGGTCTTGCTGCGCTGCGGTGCCAGCTGCATGTTGTGAACCTCACCGTCATGGGTCAAAATGCCGTCCAGCGTCTGCAGACACAGGTTCCAGCCTTTGCCCTTGCGCTCGACCCGGTCCAGAAACTGCACGCTCTGAACGTTGTGATGAAAGTAACCGATCCCGTTGTTGCGGCAGATCCGGGATAGGATCCGTTCGCCGTCGTGTCCGAAGGGAATATGCCCGATGTCGTGTCCTAATGCAATGGCCTCGATGAGGTCTTCGTTGAGCCCCAGAAAACGGCCGATCGTGCGGGCGATCTTCGACACCAGCTGCACGTGCAGCACCCGGTGCGTGATGTGGTCGTTTTCGATCAGATAGAAGACCTGGGTCTTGTCGATGTAGCGGGAGTAAGCCAGGGAGTGCAGGATCCGATCCGTGTCCACCGAAAACGACGGCCGGTACCCTTCCTCTATCAAAACTTCCCGCCGGCGGCGACGTCCCTCGGAATTCAGGGTCGCCGAAGGGGAAAGCTTTTCTTTCTCAAGCCGGTCGATCTGACCCGCGATTTTTATCAAAACGGGATCAACCCGGCGCTCGTCATATATCGCCATTTTCAATCAAACGCTCCATTAAGTCTGTGTAATCGATTCCGGCGGCCCGGAAACCTTCTTTACCGTACTTCATGTTGGCCTCGAGAACCACAAAGCGGCCGTCGCACTCACAAATGTCGATCCCCACGTCATCCCAGCCGCAGTTTTTCGCGGTGTGCACGGCCAAGGCGCGGGCGGCGGCGGGAACCGGGTCGAGACCGATGCGTCCCCCCACCGCCACATTGCTGCGGAAGTCATGCGGCGGGTTGATGCGCCAGTAAGCATGTGCAAGCTGACTTCCGATGATCACCACCCGGATGTCCCGATCCAGCGGAATGTATTCCTGGATGTAGGCCGGGTGCGATCCTGCCAGGTAGCGACGCAAATCTTCGTCGCTCTTGATGAGATAAACACCGCGACCCATGGCCGATCCGCGCGGAATCTTGGCGATGAACGGATAGGCGAAATGATCGCGGATCGATTTTTTCTGCCGATGGCCGTAAAACACCCGCGTGCGGGGGTGCGGAATGTTCAGCAGGTCAAAAAGCGCGGACTGTTTGATCTTGTCCTGCGTGCACTTGTAAGTATGGTAACTGGGAAATGTCCGCTTGCCGACGGCATCGAACAGCTCCGCATAAAAAGTCGTCGGATAATAAATTTTACGTGCCCCCCGGATCAACTCCTGCTCCGGGGGAGTGTAATCGGAGAAATTGGTTCTCACCCCGAGGGTCGTCACGTTGCGACAGCCTTTGAGGCGCCCTTCGAGGGCAATGACGTTACGAATCGGATCCATGGGGCAGCTGTATCGGCTTCGGGTCCTCGAACAGAGCGGCGATCCGCCTCATGCCGCGTTCGGTGTGGCTGCCGGACCAGTAAATCTTCCGGCAGCGGCCGCATCGGCAAAACCGCTCGTGGCTTTCCCAGATGAAGTCGGGCACGAGGTGGCAGACCGCATCTTTGCTGACCGGTTCGGTGGGTTCATTACAGAGAAGGCAGCGCGAAAAAGGCCGCATGTCATGCGGTGAAAGACTCAAACCGCAAATGACTTCCTTCAGCTGGTCGAACGGGTCGTTCGAGCGGATTAAAATGAAAGAGCGTCCCTGCAACTCCCGGCACCGCCGCCGGGTGCGGGTAAGCAGGATACGGCCTGAAACGGCCTGCGCATTCGAACCCACCGCATCGCAGGGTTCGCTGCAGGCGTCGAAACCCAGAATGCGCAACCACTTGGCCAGTTTTCCGAGGGTCTTCTCGACGGCAAACCTGGCGGTCATGACGACCTCCCTCACCGGCGCGTCTGCAGGGCGCTCTGATAGGCCTTCTGAATCTGCTTGAACCTTTTTTCGGCCAACGTTTTGAACTCCTCTCCGAGGTGGTCGACCTTGTCGGGGTGATATTTGTTGACCAGTTCGCGGTAAGACTTCTTGATGGTCTCCACCGAAGCCGTCCGGTCGACACCGAGTACCGTGTACGGGTCGTGGCTGTCAAAACGACTGCTGTCTGGCTCCTGGTCGCCCTCGGCAGATGCCTTTTCGGCGCCCGGTCCCGGTTTGGTCCCGGTTGCCCCGGTTCCGCGGGATCGTTTTTGCCGCGCGAATAGATACCGC
>JBAVJU010000019.1:0-6498 GCA_049687935.1 Desulfobacterales bacterium
GAGTGGTCCAACCGGTGGAGTGGTCGCAACAGGCGGGGCCATCGCGGAACTGATCATTCTCAGCCTGAGCGGCTTCATCCTTTTTCGCCGCTGCGGCAATACGGTCGCCGAATCCTGTGCTTACGGCCTCATCGCCACCTTGATGAGCCTCTCTCTCGTCTTCCAGTCGGCCTTTCTGTTCCACCTGCCGGCAGCATCCCTGGTCATCGAGACCATTGTCACCACGCTGGCGCTGGCGTTCATCGTGCACCGGCGATCCGACCTGCTTCCGGCACTGACAGCCATCAAATCACTCTGGTCGCGGCATCCGCTGATGTGTCCCGTGATCGTGATCGCCTGGGGCTACCTCGTCTTGCTGGCCTTGGTCATACCGCCCGATACGATTCACTGGCAGTCGATCGCACGCGTGCTGGAGTTCGAGAGCCACCACACCCTGTTCCCGGCCGGGGTGTCCACCCTTACGAGCGGGAGCCAGGGGTTGCCGGCCTCGGCCAACATCCTGATCCTTCCGCATCTGTTTCTCCGCTTCCACGGTGATGCGGGGCTCGGACTGCTGGGATTTGCGGCCTACCTATCCATCGGTTTCAGCGTTTATGCCCTGTCGCGCCGCTATGCATGGCCGTCGACGGCTTTCACCGTCGTGGTGATTGTTCTCAGCATGCCGCGCATGGTGTATCTGGCGACATCGCCCGGTTATGAAATCATCCCGACGGCCGTGGCCCTGTTTTGTCTGTTGGCCGTCTTCCGGACCGTGGAATCGCCGAACGTGCGGGACCTGTATCTTCTGTTGCTCGGCATGGTGTTCATGATTTCCAAGGCGACCCTGCAACTGACATTTCCGCTTGTCCTGGTACCGCTCGCCGGCCTCCTGCTTTTTCGCCGGCACGGCCTGATGACCTGGTGGCATCTGGTGGCCGCCCGCCCCTCGATTCTCTTGCTGTTCTCGGTGCCGGCCCTGATCTTTTCACCGCTCCTGCCCCTGGTGCACAGGCTGCTGGCAAACGGCGACAGTGAAGGGACACGGATACTGTCCACCGTGGTGTATAACAATGACGGACTGCAGGGAACCGCGGCCAACGTGATCCGTTATCTGCTGCAAAGTATCGACCTCACTCCTCCGGTCGACAATCTGTTGAGGTGGGCAATGGGTTTTTCGGTAAGCGGCCTGCTGCAGCGTGTCTATGAAAGTTTGGTGGCGCCGGTATTCGACGGTCGCGGAGCGGCGGCCGCTTTCCGAATTGCCTGGGGGGCCGACGAACGGTTTTCCTGGTTCGGACCCTTCGGTTTCGTGCTGATCCTGCCGGCGGTCGTCTATGCCGTCCGACGGGCACCGAGACGCTTGAAGGCGGTTGCCGTCGCACTCGTCGGCTATTTTTTCCTCGTCGCTCTGATTCCCGCCTGGCAACCGGAAAACGTCCGCTACTTCGATGTTTTTTTTCTGTGCGGCAGCGTCTGTACCGCATTTTTCCTGCCGCCCTGGCGGCTGAGCAGAAGAGGACGGCGGGTCTTGATGACCATCGGAGCCGGGCTTTTGGTCTATGCCGCCGCCTGCAATGAACACAAACCCGCCTTCACGCTCCCAAACGGCCTCGCGAGTTCGGGAGCGGGCGCCTACCGAGCCGCACCCTATATCGAGGGCAATCGGGCGGCAAGGCCTATCAGCGCTAGCGGCAGCATTTGGACCGCTACGGACTGGGGATGCAAGCGTTGCTGGGCCGCTCCTTTGATCTATGGCGACGATCGCGTGGAAGCAACCGTCCGCCTGGTAAACAAAACGGAACGACTGGGGTTGATATACGAAGATTATACCCTGACCTACCCTTTCCTGAGGCGTTTTCCGGCCGCCGAGACGACCCCGCTTGGGGACGTCACCCCGCAGATGGTGACGTCCTCGCGCGGCCGTCGAATCGCCTATCTCATGTTCGTCGATTGCTCACCGCCGCAATGGCTGGCTGGGCGCGACGAAAAGCTCCTGTGGACAGCAACCCTCGACACGGCAAAGGTGCCGGGGGCCTTGATCCATCTGCCCTGAACCGGGCGCTGCCGCGCCGGCCGGCAGATCAACCGACAAGGGCTTATTCCTCTTTGATTTTCCGTATAAAATCATCTATAATAATTCAATTATACACGAATTTTTTCAATCCGAGCGGATAGAAAGTGAGACCGTGAAAGCGCCCCTGATTTTTTCGGCCCTGCTGTGGGCTGCAGCCCTTTTCTTTTTTATCGGCGCGCCGCAGGCGACAGACGCCCCCCGTGACCAGGCATCGCCACAGCCGCCGATCACCCAGAAGCAGCTCAAATCGGCCGCCAACAACAGTCTCTGGCGACTGAAATACGCCATTGACAAGGAGGGATTCTACGCCGCCCGCATCGCCTTGAACATATGGCGCAGCAATGCCCTCGATGCCGGCGTCTTCGATCAGACCGAGTTTGATGCCTACAGAAAGAAAATATACGACAAATCGATCCAAAACAGCCTGCAGTGCTTCGACTATGCGATTCAGCACGAGAATGTCACGGATGCCAGGATTTGTCTGCATACCTGGAAAGCCCATTCCGAAGAGATGGGGACATTCGATGCCGCCCTCTACGAGGAAATGCGCAAAAAGTTAAAGTGATACATTATATGATCTGCCGGAACCACCAGGAGTATTGTTGATGACGACGATAGCGGCCTACAACGCGGAGGGTCTGATCGGCACGCAGGTGGGAACCTCGATTATCATCAAAGAGCTGGCACGCGGCGGGATGGCCATCGTGTTCATTGCTTTTCAAAAGTCCCTGAAGCGCCAGATCGCGGTCAAGGTTCTGCCCAAGAGTCTGATCACGGCGAAGTCGGCCGAACTCTTCCAGCAGGAGGCCGAAGCCGTTGCCATTCTCTCCCATCCCAACATCATTCCGGTGTACGAGGTCGGCGAAACCGACGAGTTTCTGTTCATAACCATGCAGCTGGTCCAGGGGAACACTCTGGCCCAATACATGCAGTTCGCCCAGAAAAACCCGATCCCCTCGCGACGCGTGCTGCCGCTGCCCGCGACCCTGAGGGTCATGATCCAGATGCTCGATGCACTCGATTATGCACACAGCCAGGGCATTGTCCACCGGGACATCAAACCGGGAAACATCATGATCGAAAAACACTCCCGTCGGCCGTTGGTCACCGATTTCGGCATCGTCCAGGTCCTGAACAGCGACGCCGAAGCCGCCAAGGCCGTTCACGGTACCCCGCTCTACATGGCTCCCGAACAGATCCTCGGCCAGGATGTCGACGGACGGGCCGATATTTATGCCGCCGGGACGATGTTCTACCAGATGCTCGTCGCCGAGCTGCCCCTGCCGGAATTCAAAAGCAAAACCGACCTGCTCAAGCACAAGATTCTCAGCCGGGGGAACTTCTTTCTGAAAAAGCCCTCCGAAGCAAATCCGGCGATCGACCAGGAGATGGACCGGATCATCGGCAAGGCCACGGCTTTCGAACCGGACCAACGCTACGGCAGCGGCCGGGATTTCCTCGGCGACCTGGAGCAGTATCAACGGCAGCACCGTCTGTAGCCGTCGAAAGGGGTGTCAGCCATGACCGTCCAAAAGCTCCCGAAAGAGATTTCCAACAGAATCGGCAGAGCCTTTGCACTGCTCTTCAACCGGTCGGCGATGTACCATATCGATCACCCGTTCACCGCCCAGGCCCTTTCCGAGTTTTACAACACGACGACCCACGGTTTGACCCTGTTTTCACCGGTCGCCCTGATTATGCATCAAGAGCAGTTTTTCATCGAAGAAGAACCGCTCGACCACCGGATCAACACCGGCAAAATGCTCACTCACTTTAAAAGAGCCGACATCCAATCGATCTCCTTCGAGAAAGGGATGGGGGAGCCCGAATTGGCCAAATTTGCCGAGGTCCTCAACGACATCGCCAGATATGCCACCGCCGAGGCCATGAAGGCGGCTTGCGAACAGATGGGCATCCGCAACATCAAGATCAACCACGTCTTCTACAAAAAGATCACGGCCGACGATGAAGTCGTCGACCGGCGGATTTTTGAGCAGATCTCCACCGCTTCGGCTTCCGGTGCGACCGAGCATGGGACCGACGAGGTGCTGGGGATGATGGCGGAGAGCGTGCTGATGGAGGAACTGGAAAAGTCTCTCTCGCTTCAAAGCATCATCGAGAGCCCCACCGGCGCATCCCAGAAAATAATCGAGGCCGATCAAGCGGCGGCTGCATCCGGTGAACCCGGTGCCCCCGCGTCCGGCGATGTCATCATGGCCCAGCTGCAGCGAATTCGCGAGGAGATCGACCGGTCGTCTTCCGGCTCAGACAAACCGAGCCTCGGTGAGCTGGCCGATGCCGTCTTTGCAATGAAAAAAAACCTCCTCGACGGCATCTCGGCCCGCAAGGCCGAAGGGATCGTATACCAAAATGAGCGGCAGATCCTGGAAGAAACAGCGGCGCTCACCGATCAGGTTCTGATTCAACTCATCCGCGAAGAGTATCAGAAGGGAAAAATTTCGGTTCAGCGACTGGCGCAGATCCTGCGGCGCCTGGTGCCGGAACCGGGCGAATTGCAGCGACTGATGCCGAAAATAAAGGCCGCCCTCTTGGAGGAAGGCATGCAGTTGCAGGAGTTTCTCCAGCTGACCCGGGAGCTGAAAAAAGAACTGCAGAGCGAAGACCTTGTGACGGCTCTCGAAAAGAGCGCCGATCAGCTGGGCATTTCGGCCGATGTCCTCATAGAGGAAGTCAACCGCGATCCCAAAAGCGCGGCGGAATTGATTTACCTGGCCTCCGAAATCCGCCGCGGATCGGGGGACGAAACGGTTCTGTCCGACCTGTTGGTCGATTACATCGAACGCGTCGGTTCGGAAATCGCCCTGGATGCCGCCCAAAAGCAGGGTGAGGAGGGAGACCAGCACCTGCGCGGTCTGATTTCGAAAATAGAGTCGACCCTGGTCGACCGGCTGAAAAACAAGGACCTCAGTGCCGAAATCTTGCACAAAGTGGCCGAGCGTTTGGGCGAACGCATGGAGGAGTGCCTCGACGCCCTGAAGTCGCGCTGGACAACCCGCCAAAAGACCCTTACACCCGACGCTGTCGAGAATCCGACGGCGTTTCCGGGGGTCTTTGAAGAGAATGCCGCCGCCGGGACCGAACTGCACGCCGTCATGAAACAGATGCGCACCTCGACCGATGAAAAAGAAGCCGGACAAGGTCAGGCTGACGCCCAGGGAAAACCCGCGGCCGCCGAGCCGGCGGATGAGGAGAAAGCGATCACGGCGGCCCTGCCGAAAGGCGTTTTGAACCGTAACAGTATCCTTTACATCCTGGAGAAGGAGATCGCCCGCACCATCCGTTATGACACCCCTTTCTCGGCGCTGATGCTGGCGATTTACAAGGTCACGCCGGCCAAACCCCTGCCGGCCGGCGCCATCAACCGGGGTGACGTCATGCACTTCGTGCTGAGCAACCTGGTTCGGGTTTGCCGGCGTTCCGATATCCTCGGCGTCCTCGACCGCAACACGTTTCTTGCGCTGATGCCGATGACGACCGAAAAAAATGCCAAAGCCGCCATGCGCCGGATCCTCAAAGGAGTTCACGATGTCGACTACAGCATCGAAGAAACGCCGGTCGTGATAAAGTTGGCCGGCACCATAACCACCTTCGACAAAGACCGCACCCCGAACCTCAACGATTTCGTCAAGAGAGCCGAATCCGACATCTTCGACATGGTCAACCGCCTGAGGAACATCCAAAGCATCTACTGAAAAAGTTCACGCTTGCCTTTCCGGCGTCGATCGGCTATAAGTTATTAAAACTCCCCGCAAAATGTCGGCGCAGGTTTAACGCCGTCGCTTCGGATATATCAATCGACAAACGAATTCAACACCACCTGATCCAAAGAACTCTTTCTCACTAAAACAAGTTTTGTTGGGGACCGTTTTCAATCAGGAGGCGCCTCCATGGCCGACAGACCGACCTACGCGCAACTCGCCCAGCGGGTTGAAGCCCTGGAGCGCGAGTTGCAGGGCTGCCGCCCCGATCGTGCCGAGACGGCGGTTCAGGAATATGGTGGGACGTTGAAAACAGGCCAGCCGTTTTGGCCGGGAAATGAACAGTGGTATCGTGAAATCGTCGACACCATGGGCAAGGCGATCTGGTTGTTCGACTGGGACCGGCAGAAGGTCGTCTATGTCAATCCCGCCTATGAGGCCATCTGGGGCCGATCGGCCGAGGCTCTTTACGACCGCTACGAAGAATGGTCTGAGAGCATCCATCCGGATGATCAGGCATTTGCCAAAGAGTCGTTTGCCCGCATCGTCGAAACCGGCGGCAACGAAAGACGGGAGTACCGAATCGTTCGTCCCGACGGCTCTGTCCGCTGGGTGTCCGACAGAGGCTACACTATCCGCGACAGGCGGGGGCGAATTATACGGATCGCCGGTATCGCCGAGGACATCACCGATCGCAAGCAAACCGATGAGACCCTGCGGAAACAA
>JBAVJU010000020.1:0-4621 GCA_049687935.1 Desulfobacterales bacterium
CGGCAGCGGAGAAGCAATTCCTTCCAGCGCGTCAAGACTGTAGTTCAGTGCCAGCGGTGCCCCGGTCGAATACCCCACGATGTGGATCGGCTTTTGTGCCACCTTGGATGTGAGATGCGCGATACACAACCTCACCACGGCGGCCATATCCTCCCTTTGATGTATTTGAGCCCCGATGGCGCCGTTCCGTGACCGGGAAGGCGCAAACCGATGACCCAGTAATTGTGCTGGTTGAGTGTCTTTCCCAAGGCCCGCAGGCTGTGGGGCGAGTCCGACATGCCGTGCAGTAAAAGGACGCCACCGATCGGCGAATCGGCCGTAAGTTCATAGGTGCGGTTCCAGTTGGGCTTGCGGTGTTGCGGATCAGCCGCGCTGCCAGAACTGTAGCGCACGAGTTCAAATTCGGGTCCGGTTTCCGTGCGGGCGTAAACCTTCCCTTCCAGCTGCGCGAATAACCTGTCTTCCAGTTGCCTGTGTTCGGACCTCATCTAATTTTCCGGTCGTGAATTCCGCCGTCAGCCTCTCGGTGTGCCAGGGCTTCATCGATGGGTTGCTGCACCCCAGGATATTCAAGGCCATTGCCCCCACGATGCACTCAAAGAGGATCCCAGTGAGTGGCCATCTCTTCCCTCCAGGGACAATGGCGATATGTTTCATGTGGCCCTTCCCCTTCGAAGGTGGGCAGGAATATGAGTTGCCCGGCAATGACGACTCTTTGAATGGCCAAATGTTAAACGCTACCGTCCGCGGGTCAAGACCCAGTACACCTTGCCCTCGGCCGTCTCGACACGGTATTCCGGCCGGCTCAGCGGCATATCGACATTGGCCAGCCGCAGAAACAGGTCGTCGAAAAACTCGGGCGTTTCCAGACTGAAATTATGGAAGTTGCGGGTCCGGTTCACCGGGGTGACATCCACCACCGTGATGGCGGTGTTGTCCGACTCGACCAAACCGAAAATTGCGGCGGCGGCTTCAAGCTGGTCCGGATTGTTCGGATTGAGCGTGCTTTCTCCCAGGCGTCTGGACCGATTGATAAAGCGGCTCATCAGGAGGGCCCGGTCATTGGAGGACACATACACCGTGAGATTCCCGGCCAGGGCGAGGATCTCCCTTTTGAACTGATCGTTGAATTCGGCTTTGTCGACATCCGGCGCCGTCAGCACCACGTTTTCGATCTCGGTCTGCGCATCCGCCAGGTCCGCCTCGCGGTAAAGGGTGCTGAACGCATGCACGACCACCTGACCCCCCATGCTGTTGGCCACCAGCCACAACCTGTCCGGTTGAACCTGCCGGATGATCAATTCCAAAGTTCGGGCCAGTTCCGCCCCGGACTCCGAGGCAATCGCTTTCGCTCGCCGATACCCGCGCAGGGTCGACCCCTGATCGCCCGGCCAGTCGAAAACCATTACGGGCGCATCGATGTCGAGCACATGACCCAGAAAAGCGGTCTTGCGCAGGGCCGATGGAAACCGTTCCCTGAATCCGTTGACGTTGATCAGCAGCGCTCGCAGCGGGGACGCCTGCACCTGCCGGCGCACCTGATCGACGAATTCGGCCTCCTCCAGCGCGGCCACCTGCTTGAGCTGGATTTCCTCGTTCTGGAACCAGTCGGTCGGGTTGATGATCATGCCGATGCCCAGGCTGGGCTCGATCCGAGTGTCGAAAAGGCCGAATTTGAGCGTATCTTCCCGCTGATTTCCGAAGCGATCCTCTATGGGACCATCGTCGCTTTCCAGCCGGCGATTGGTGACGAAAAAGAACCGGTAGGCCTCTTGTCCGGCCAGTCTCGTCACCACCATCCGCCGGAATTGAAACGCCTCGGCGCGTTCCAGGGCCAGCTTGGTGGGCCGGTAGAAAAAGATCACCACCGCAGCCAGCAGGAGCGCCAAAATCAGCACGCCGAACAGTATCCGTCGTTTAAACCTCATAATCGCGACCTCCCGCCGGGTCCTGCCGGCCGGCTCGCACGACGCAAACGAAACGGCACCGCATCAAAAATGAAGCCGTCCGGCAGTCGCCGGATTACGGATTCTCGACCATAAGGCCGGTTGTGGCCTATTGGGCGGCTTTGCGGGCGACAGCCGCACGCAGGCCGTCCGCCTGCGGATTGCTGACGTTTCTTTTTATCAAGACATCGACGGTGCGGACGTTCCGGCCATAATAGGCGCTGTTCCACTCGTTTCTGGGGTTGATCACGCCACCTTCCACCGACAGGCCGCCGAACACCCCTCTGGCCCGTGAAAATGCCAGGATATCCGCAACAGCGGCACTCACCCCGGCCCCGACCGGCCCCGCCGCAATGCTGGCATCCGCCCCCAGCTGAAAGCTGGGCGAAAGAAAACGGTCCACACCCCGCTGGGTCATCACCATCAGCACCACCTCGGCGACATCGACACCGGCCTGAAACCCGAAGGAACCTCTGCCCATGCTGAAAAACGCGGGGTAGGTCCACTCACCTGTGCTTTGATCCCTGAGCAGCATCGTCCCGCTGCCGCCGGAACCGCCGAAAACAAATCCGGCCCGGACCACTCTGGGAAAAATGATCACGGCACGCGCCTGGCCGATGTTGTTTCGGAACCAGGTCATATTCGGATCGGCCGAAAAGTTGTTGAACGTGACCAGCGCGGCGTCCACCAATTCCCCGGGTCTGCCGTAGTCATTAGAGGGTTTGGTGGTGGCGCAACCGCTCAGCGCCAGAGCGGTCAACAGGGTGATGAACACGATGCGGTTTTTCATGAATGACCTCCTTTAAAGTTGATGTAAATTGAAACTTGAAACTCGAAACTGAAGATTTGAAACTGGAAACTGGAAACTTTATACTCGGACCCCCGGAACGCGTAACCCGCAACTCGCCCCCCGCAGCGGATAACCGATCGCGAGCGAACAAGCCGTAAACGTTTCGCTTCTGGAGAATTCCAGATAGACATTATTAGAGCCGGGCGGGGAACTTGTCAATAGAGGGCAACTTGTCACTACAATTGAGGAGCTGCCGGGCGCCGGTTGGAAGATAACGGCACCCTAAAATACTATTGACAGCGCACCCCAAAATTACTACTGACACTGCAACTTTTTGCAGTTGATCGGCCGAGTTCCGGTTTACACTTCAGCACTTTATTTGACTCTTGGGGCGCGCATGTCCCCGAAACCAATTCCGATCTGTTTGGCATATTAAACGGGTGATTCATGACCGTTAAGCATTCCAGAGCCGCCCGGCTGGCCGCGTTCTGCGCCGTCCTCGTGCTGTTCGGCGGCGGCCCGGCCACGGCCCGGACCCCGACCCTTGCGGAGTGTGCGGCAATCCAGTCGGACAGTGAACGGCTGGCCTGCTATGACCGCATCAGCGGCGTCCGGCCGGTCGCGGCGCCCGAGGAGCCGGCGGCCGTAGGGGGGCCGGATGACATCGCACTGCCGGAACCCGCCGGGACCGCCGCACCGGGCGCGAAGCCCTCTCTGATCGACACGGCCTGGGCATTTGCACCGGATGCCCCCAAATTTATCATCAGCACCTACCGTCCCAACTACTTCCTGTTCGCGCACTACTCCAACAGCGTCAACAACCAGCCCTTCACCCCCCTGTTCGAGGCTGCGGGCGTATCGGACCAGAACCTGGATGCCGTCGAGGCGATGTTCCAGATCAGCTTCAAGACGCGCCTCTGGACCACCGACGATCGGCGCTGGGGGGCGTGGATCGGCTACACGCAGCAGAGCCAGTGGCAGGTCTACAATGACGATACATCGCGGCCATTCCGCGAAACCAACTACATGCCCGAAATCTTTCTGAGCTACCGGCCGGATGTGACGTTTGGCGGATTCCATTGGCGGCTGCTCAACTTCGGCTACAACCACCAGTCCAACGGCCGCTCGCAGGTCCTCTCGCGCAGTTGGGACCGCCTCTTTGCGGAGTTCGGCATCGAACGCGGCAACTTCGCGCTTCTTGTCACACCCTGGTACCCCATCAACGAAAGCGACGAGGACAATCCGGATATCACCGACTATTTAGGCTATGGCAATATCACCGCGGTCTACAAGCCGGGAAACCACAGCCTGACCCTGATGCTGCGCGGCAACATCTCCACGGGCAAGGGCGCCGCCCAGTTCACCTGGCAGTCACCACCCCTTCTCGGCCCGCTGCGGGCGTATTTAAAGGCTTTCACGGGCTACGGCGAAAGCCTGATCGACTACAACTGGAATCAGACGTCCATCGGCGTTGGCCTGGCCCTGAATGACGTGCTGTAAGGGAAGGTGTAAGGTATAAGGTATAGGGTGTGAGGGAAAGGTGTAGGGTGCAGGGTTTACGGTTCGAGGTTTGCGTTTGGTCGTCGGCTGCAGGCATCCGGTTTGGTCGGAGAAGACTGCAAGACGAGACAAAAAATCCCACCCACCGGCAATCAAAAAAATCCCCTGAACACGGAGGAAGAAATTTTATGTCCCCCACAAAGCGCGGCAAGCCGCATGACGGTACCCCGCAAAAAAAGACCCTTATCTGGCCCTGCAAGGGGGCGGCTCCCACGGGGCCCTGACCTGGGGCGTCCTGAATCGACTGTTGAGCGACCCGCGCATTCACATAGCCTCCATCAGCGGCACCAGCGCCGGGGCCATGAATGCCGTGGTCGTGGCCGAC
>JBAVJU010000021.1:0-7031 GCA_049687935.1 Desulfobacterales bacterium
CCTCTGATCGACGCCTGCCACAAGATCCACAACGTCCCGAGCATGCCGATCAAGCGCCACGAGATCAAGTGGCTCTGGACGGCCCCCTATCACAACGCCTTTCCGATGAGCCCGATGAGATTCGTCAACGAGAAGCTCGAGCACACCCCGCTGCTCGTTCTCTGCAACCACTGCGAAAACCCGCCCTGCGTCCGGGCGTGCCCGACCAACGCGACATTCAAGAACCCGGACAACGGCATCGTGATGATGGATTTTCACCGCTGCATCGGCTGCCGCTTCTGCATGGCGGCCTGCCCCTTCGGCGCGCGCAGCTTCAATTTTCGCAATCCGCGCCCCTTCATCGCCGAAACGAACAAGCAGTTTCCAACCCGCTCGAAGGGCGTCGTCGAGAAATGCAACTTCTGCGCGGAGCGTCTGGCGGTCGGCCAGATGCCCGCCTGCGTGGAGGCCTCCGGCGGCAAGCTGGTGTTCGGTGACCTGTACGACCCCGAGTCGCCGGTTCGCGAGCTGATCAGAACCAATTACACCATTCGACGCAAGCAGGCTTTGGGAACGGAGCCGGCGGTCTACTACATCGTGTGAGGTGGTTATGCTTGAATTAGCGCTCAAAGGAAGTAAGAGATACTACGGCTGGATGGGTTTTCTGCTCGCCATGGTCGGCGTCGGATTTCTGATCTATTTGAAGCAACTCGATTTCGGTCTCGGTATCACCGGTATGAGCCGGGACGTGTCCTGGGGATTTTATATCGCACAGTTCACCTTCCTGGTCGGTGTGGCGGCTGGCGGGGTGATGGTGGTGCTCCCCTACTACCTGCACGACTACAAGGCTTACGGCCGGATCACCATTCTGGGTGAATTTCTGGCCATTGCCGCGCTGGTCATGTGCTTGACCTTCATCATCGTCGATCTCGGGCAGCCGCAGCGGATCTTCAATGTCTGGCTTTACCCGACGCTAAACTCGGTGCTTTTCTGGGATACGATCGTGCTTAACGGGTATCTCTTCCTGAACATCATCGTCGGCTGGAACGTCCTCGAGGCCGAACGAA
This sequence comes from Desulfobacterales bacterium, assembly GCA_049687935.1. Classification (GTDB taxonomy): domain Bacteria; phylum Desulfobacterota; class Desulfobacteria; order Desulfobacterales; family SG8-13; genus JARFQH01. Next base: position 1,047 of record JBAVJU010000021.1, read on the forward strand.
ACCGCGTGCATTATCCCGCGTGGGTCAAACCGTTCATCTATCTCTCCATTCCCTGGGCCATCAGCATTCATACCGTGACGGCCTACCTGTACTCGGGCCTTCCCGGCAGAGGGTTTTGGCTCACGGCCATCATGGCCCCGCGTTTCCTCTCTTCGGCTTTCGCGGCCGGCCCGGCGCTGCTGATCCTGCTGTGCCTGATCATTCGGCGAACCACCAACTTCGACCCCGGACGGGAACAAATCCAGACCCTGGCCAAGACCGTGGCCTATGCCATCGTTTTGAACGTGTTTTTTTTACTGTGTGAAGTTTTTACGGTATTCTACAGCCAGATTCCCGAGCACATGGACCATCTTACTTATCTTTTCGCCGGTCTGCACGGTCACGGCACCTATGTGCCCTGGATGTGGACGGCGATGGGCCTGATGATCATCGGCATCGTGCTGCTGGTCAACCCGGTCACCCGGAAAAACGAGGGGGTCTTGGCGGTGGCCTGCATAGCGGTTTTCGCTGGAACCTGGATCGACAAAGGGCTCGGCATGATCTCCGGCGGGTTCGTACCGAACCCACTGCACGAAGTGAATGAGTATATTCCGACACTACCGGAACTGTTCATATCCCTGTCGATCTGGTGCCTCGGCTTCTTTGTCCTCACCGGTCTTTTCAAGATCGCCGTTTCGGTCAAGGAAGAGGTCCAAGAGTAAAAATAACCATTCAAAAACAAAAGAGGGGGACCCGCTCCGGGCCCCCTTTTTTCTTCCGCAAAACCCGCGAAGCTTTGCGTTCCTGGCAGCGCTATTTTGGTAGACCGATGGCTGTCCGGTCCACTGTGCGACCGACGTCTCCACCCGATGTTGAGCCTGTCGGTGCCGCAAAAAATGTACACCCCTTCATCGTGCGCCAGGCAGGCGAGGGTCATGTTCAACTGTTCGCCCAAGGCCACGGCTGTGGCGGTTGGCCTGGAAACCGACAGGACGATCGGGATACCCGCCAGCCCGGCTTTCTGAACGAGTTCGTAGCTGGTGCGCGAGGAAAGAACCAGCAGGCAGGCCTCAGCCAAGCGCCCGGAGAGAAAGAGCTTGACCAACCACCTTGTCAAGGGCGTTATGACACCCGACATCCTCGGCAGCGGCCAGAAGGTCGACATCTGAGTTGAACAGGGCGGCGGCGTGGGAAGCCAGAGTCTGCCGGCGCAGCGGTTGATGACCGGAGAGAGTGTCGATGCATTAAGTTTTGGCCGAACCCCCGGTTGCCGCCACGATTTCAATGGCGTCCCCGGTGTGGATGACACCGCCGGTCAAAACGCGTGCGAAAACACCTTCACGCGGCATGATGCAGTCGCCGGCCTGATAGTAGATGGCACATTTGTTCTTGCACTCTTTGCCGATTTGCGTAATTTCGATCACAGCCGCTTTACCGAGTTGGAAGCGGGTGCCGATCGGAACCCTCGGCCAGTCGATTCCGGTTGTGGCGATGTTTTCTGCAAAGTCACCGAAGTCGACCGTTAGCCCGCGTTCGCGGGCGCGTTCGATGCTTTCGGCGGCCAGAAAACTGACCTGCCGGTGCCAGCGGCCGGCATGTGCATCAGCACTTAGACCGTGATTTTCGATCAACTCGGCCGATTCAACACACTGCTTGCGGGTGCCTTTTTTTCGACTGATGGCAATTGAAACGATTTTCATTGGATTTATACCCCAATCTGACTTCTCCCAACAGTATCGTCAACGGTGACGTGTGACCGTTATCGACGGGTGCCTTTTAACATACGGATTTTTTCAGCGATGTCCATTTCATTGACGCCTATGGAGATAAGGCATATTTTCCTTGACAAAACTACTGCAAGCATCCATATTATTCAATTTTTAAATTAATGTGTAATTTGAGTTAGATACTAAGGAGGCCGTAAAAATGTATGCTGTAGTGGCAACGGGCGGAAAACAGTACAAGGTCAGGGAGGGCGAAATTCTGCGGGTTGAAAAAATCCCCGGCGAGATCGGCACGCCCGTTTCATTCGACAAGGTGTTGATGACCTCGGACGGTACATCCGTCAACATCGGGCAACCGTTTCTCGAGAACATTGCGGTCAGTGGGCACATCACGGAACAGGCCAAAGCGAAAAAGATTCTGGTTTTCAAATACAAGCGGCGCAAACGGTATCGCCGCAAGAATGGCCACCGTCAGCCGTATACGGCTGTAAAGATCGACAGCATCACCCTTTAACGACCTTTCCCTTTAATCCGGCGGCACTGTGCTCTGCGCCGCGGTGGGTCAGCCAGGCAGTGTGATGCACACCCTTAATTAAGAATAGAGTTTTAAAGGTTCGGACCATATTAGAAGGCAGCGTTTCGACGCGCTTGAGGAGATAGACCATGGCTCATAAAAAGGCAGCGGGGAGTTCAAAAAACGGCCGTGACAGCGCCGGGCAGCGACGGGGTGTAAAGTGTTTCGGCGGCGAGCGCGTCAAAGCCGGCAACATCCTGGTGCGCCAGGTCGGCACAAAAATTCACCCTGGCGATAACGTCGGCATCGGCAAGGACTTCACGATCTTTGCCAAGATCGACGGGATTGTGGCATACGAACGTCACGGGCGGTCACGCAAAAAAGTGAGCGTACATGCAGAGTGAAATTTGTCGATGAGGCGATCATCACCGTTCAATCCGGGAACGGCGGTAGAGGCTGTGTCAGTTTTCGCCGTGAAAAATACATACCACGCGGAGGCCCGGACGGGGGCGACGGGGGTAAAGGCGGCGATGTGGTGTTGCGGGCCTCATCCGGCAAGCGAACCCTCTACGATTTTCGCCATAAAAAACAGTTCAGGGCCCAAAACGGGCAGCCGGGCCAGGGGCGGCAAAAAACCGGCCGGGATGGTGAAGAGCTGGTCATCGAACTTCCCCCCGGCACACTGATTCGGGATGCTGAAACCGGTCAGATAATAGCCGACCTGGTTGAGGCGGGCCAGAGGTTTGTTGCCGCCAAGGGCGGTCGGGGCGGCCAGGGGAACACGCGATTTAAATCCGCCACCCATCGAGCGCCGCGATTCGCTCAGCCCGGTGAGCCGGGGCAGAGCCTCACTCTGACACTGGAATTGAAGCTCATCGCCGATGTTGGCATCATTGGATTGCCCAATGCCGGTAAATCGACCCTCATCAGCGCCATCTCCTCCGCGAACCCCAAGATCGGAGCCTATCCCTTCACCACCCTCACTCCCAATTTAGGCGTGGTTCAAGCCGGCTCGAACCAGCCGTTCATCGTGGCCGATATACCGGGTCTGATCGCCGGGGCTCACGAAGGCACCGGCCTCGGGATCCGGTTTCTGCGCCACATCGAACGAACCGGCTTCCTGGTTCATCTCGTCGATGCCTCACGGATCGATCAGGATTCTCCACTCGAAGACTACCGGATGGTCAATACAGAACTCGCCCATTACGGACGCGGACTGAACGAAAAACCTCAGATCGTGGTTCTCAACAAAATGGACCTGCCGGGAACGGCGGAAAACGCACGGGCGTTTGTTTCGGCCGTGGCGGACAAATCGGTGCTGCTCATCTCAGCAGTGACCGGCGCCGGCGTCGATCGGTTGATTTCACACATCTTGCGTCTGATGTTAAAACGGGTTCCACAAAAGGTTCTTCATGGGGCCGCAATAGCGGGCGAAAGCGATGACGGACAACAGGACGATGTATTTTGAATGTGCCAGGCGGGTAGTCGTCAAGGTCGGCAGCAACGTTCTGACGGCCGAAAACGATCTGAACCTGGCGGCCATCCGATCCATCAGCCGGCAGATCTGCCGGCTGATCCGTACTGGAATCGAAGTGATCCTGGTCTCATCGGGTGCCTTGGCGTCGGGGATCCGGAAACTCGATCTGCCCCGACGGCCGGATGAAGTCCCGAAACGCCAGGCCGTGGCAGCTGTCGGCCAGGCCGGTTTGATCATGGAATACGAGAAAGCCTTCGGCCGCTATGACAAAAAAGTCGCCCAAATTCTGCTCACCAGTGAAGATCTCTCCAATCGCCAGCGCTATCTGAACGCCCGCAACACCCTCTATACCTTGCTCGCATGGCAGGTGGTGCCGATTATCAATGAAAACGACACCGTGATGGTGGAAGAGATCAAATTCGGGGACAACGACACCCTGGCAGCCATGATCACACTCTTGATGGACGCCGATCTGCTGATCAACCTGACCGACATCGATGGCCTGTACACTAAAGATCCCAGGCAATTTGCGGATGCCGAGTTGATTCCGGTGATATCGCGGATCGAAAAACGCATCGAAAAATTTGCCAGTGACATACCCGGGGCACTCGGCACCGGCGGCATGTTGAGCAAGATCAAGGCCGCTCGCAAGCTCAGCGCCGTCGGCATTCCGATGGTGATCGCCAACGGTACGAAGCCGGACATATTGAAAAAACTTTTTGACGGACGGAAACTCGGAACTTTTTTTGTGCCTAAAAAGAAAAAGCTGTCCAGCCGCAAGGGGTGGATCGCCTTCAACCTCAAACCTCAGGGAATGCTGGTGATCGATAACGGTGCGGTCGACGCCCTGCTGCGCAACGGGAAAAGCCTTCTGCCCAGTGGCATCACAGCCGTCGAGGGTGAATTCACCGTCGGCGCACCGGTTGCTTTCAAAAGCCAGGGAAACAGAGTGATCGGAATCGGCCTTGTCAACTACAATTCTTCGGATATACAGAAAATAAAAGGGCGCAAGTCGGGTCAGATTAAAGGCTGCCTCGGTCACAAGCCGTTTGACGAGGTGATCCACCGCGACAACCTGACGATCACCGTCGAAATGGACGATTGAGACGGACCCTCAGAGAAAACGGCACAGATATGCATATCGGTTTGTTCGGCGGCACTTTCAATCCTGTTCACATCGGGCACCTGCGGGCAGCCCTGGAGGTGGTGGAAAAGTTTCCGCTGGATGAATGCTATCTTGTCCCGTCCGCAACGCCGCCGCACAAGGCCGCCGGTGATCTGGTCGACGCGAACATCCGCTATGACATGATATATCGTGCGGTGGCCGGCCAAGCCGGGCTGAAGGTTTCCGACATCGAACTCAAGCGAGCGGGACCTTCCTACACCGTCGACACCATTCGACTTTTCAGGGAGACGCTACCCAAATCCGATCGACTTTACCTGATCGTCGGCCTGGATGCTTTTCTGGAACTCGACACCTGGAAATCATACCGCACACTCCTGAAGTCGGTGGCATTCATCGTGATGTCCAGGCCGGAACGGGGTTTGGAAAGGTCATCTGATAGGTGGCGGGCATTGAACGACTTTTTGCGCCAAGTCATCTCCGAGGAATACACCGGTTCGGAGGAGCGGTCGGTTTTTTCACATCCGCAACTGATGCCGATTCACGTTATTAATGTCACCATGCTCGATATCTCTTCCTCCAGGATCAGGAAACTGATCCGCAGCGGATGTTCCGTGCGGTATCTCTTACCTGCGGAAGTGCTTGACATTGTCCACAGCCGAGGGCTTTACGTATGACCGATGAATTTGTCGATGCGCTCGAGGTCTATGTCAGGGCGGTAACGGGAAAAAAAGCCGAAAATCTGGTCGTTCTCGATGTTCGGGAAATGACGTCGGTGGCCGATGCGTTTATCATTTGCAGCGGACGATCAAACCGCCAGGTGCAGGCGATAGCCGAACACATCCAATCGGAACTGAAAAAACAGCATAAAAGACCGCTGAGTGTGGAAGGAATCAACGACGGGCATTGGGCTTTGCTCGATTACGGGGATGTCATCATACACATTTTTTACGAACCGGTGCGGCTGTTTTACGATCTGGAGGGATTGTGGATGGATGCCAGGCGCATAAAAACAAGGAGCATGAAAAGCATGGTCCATTCAAAAACACCGACGGATAATGCCGATGAATAAGCCCAAACCCTGTTTGCTGATGATCCTCGACGGCTGGGGGATCGGTTCCGCCGGGGAGGGCAACGCCGTCCACCTCGCCCGGACCCCTTTCCTGGA
>JBAVJU010000022.1:0-4895 GCA_049687935.1 Desulfobacterales bacterium
GATCCGCTTTCGATGTTCACGGTGGATCTTGTCAAAATGGCGGCTGACGGGAAGCTGGACCCGTTGATCGGCCGTGAGCTCGAGACCGAGCGCACCATGCAGGTCCTGTGCCGCAGGCGCAAAAACAATCCAGTCTTCGTAGGCGATCCCGGTGTTGGCAAAACGGCGATGGCCGAGGGTCTGGCCCAGAAAATCAACTCAGGCGACGTACCCGAAATCCTCAAGGACGTGCGGATCTTCTCCCTTGATCTGGGCGGCATGCTGGCCGGCACCAAGTTTCGCGGCGATTTCGAACAGCGCCTCAAGGGCGTCATCCAGGCGCTTCAGCGGATGCCCAATGCAATTCTGTTCATCGACGAAATCCACACCATCGTGGGAGCCGGGGCGACCAGCAGCGGATCCATGGATGCTTCCAACATACTGAAACCGGTGCTGGCCACCGGCGGCATCCGCTGTATCGGTTCAACCACCTATGAAGAGTATAAAAACCATTTCGAAAAGGATCGTGCCCTTTCGCGCCGTTTCGAAAAAATCGAAATTTCCGAACCGCCGATCAAGGAAACGATTCAGATTCTCAAAGGCCTCAAGTCCCGCTACGAAGAACATCATGGTATTGTGTACACCGATTCGGCCTTGAAATCGGCTGCGGAGCTGAGTGCGAAATTTCTGAACGACCGCTATCTGCCGGACAAAGCCATCGACGTGATCGACGAAGCCGGCGCCTTCGTCCGGCTTTCCGGTTCGCCGCACCGCAAAAACATCAACCCGGCGGACATCGAAAAAATTATCGCCAAAATGGCGCGCATCCCCACCCGCAGCGTCTCGACCTCGGACCGTATTAAGCTCGAGAACCTCGACAAAGAACTGAAATCGGTCGTCTTCGGGCAGGATGAAGCGATCCAGTCGCTGGTGACGGCCATCAAACGGACGCGAGCCGGTCTGGGCGCCCCGGGTAAGCCGGTCGGCTCCTTCCTTTTCACCGGTCCGACCGGTGTCGGCAAGACCGAGGTGTCGCGGCAGTTGTCCCGAATCCTGGGTGTCGAGTTCTTGCGTTTCGACATGAGCGAGTACATGGAAAAACATACCGTGGCCCGCCTGATCGGTGCCCCTCCGGGATACATCGGTTTTGACCAGGGCGGTTTGCTGACCGACGGGATCCGAAAGCACCCTTACAGCGTTCTGCTGCTCGATGAGATCGAAAAGGCTCATCCGGACCTGTTCAACATTTTGCTGCAGGTAATGGACCATGCGACTCTGACCGACAACAACGGCAAAAAGGCCGATTTCCGGAACGTCATCCTCATTATGACCTCCAATGCCGGTTCGCGTGAAATGAGCAACCGCTCTATCGGTTTCGGCGACGGCCATAAGGATGCCGAACACAAGGGTCAAAAGGCGATCGAAGGGTTTTTCAGCCCGGAATTCAGAAATCGGCTGGATGCCACCATCTCTTTTCACTCCTTGACAATCGACATCATGGAGCTGATTGTCGACAAATTCATCAATGAGTTGAACGATCAGCTGTCTGCCCGTAAGGTGTTTCTGACCATCACGCCGGAAGTTCGCACGTGGCTGGCGAAGAAAGGCCACGACCCCTCATACGGTGCCCGTCCCTTGGGCCGCCTGATTCAGACCGATATCAAGGATCGACTGTCCGATGAAATTCTCTTTGGACGGTTGACCAAGGGCGGGGTCATCACCGTTGATCTCAAAGACGACCAGCTGGAATTTGCATGATCGAATTTGGTAATGGATTTATCGGAAACCGACACTCCAAGTGCAGGGCCGGCGGGTCGACCGCCGGTCCGAAAACAGATCCTATAGACTTGCAGATAATGATTTTGGCGAGGCAGAGCGAGGAGGTCTTATATATTCATACGTCGAAGCGATAGCGCAGTCCAAAGTCTTTGTATGAAAGCCTATCCATACCCTGTCTGAAGCACCGCGTACAAAGGGTTCATTCAAAAATAAGGTCATATTTTGGCCGCCGGTGCATCCCGTCCGGTTGCCGGTGTGAAAACTCAAAATTTCCAGCCATTCCTCGTTTTCGAGCCTTGCCAGCCGGGCGCCACAACGCCTAAAATTGCGACCTTATTTTTTCGTGAGTCCCAAGCGTCGTTATGCCGGTATTTCTTCTCTCCGATAAAATCGCCTTCCCACCACCCCACTTCGCAACCCCCGAAGGCCTGCTGGCCGTTGGCGGCGACTTGAGCCAGGAACGTCTGCTGCTCGCCTACCGTATGGGAATCTTCCCGTGGTACTCTGAAGACGAGCCGATCCTTTGGTGGTCGCCCGACCCGCGGCTCATCCTTTATCCGAGCACGCTCCACGTTTCCAGAACTCTGAAAAAGATTTTTAATAAAAAAGTGTTCACGGTCACTATAGACAAGGCCTTCGAGGAGGTGATCACCGCCTGCGCTCAGACCCGCCTGCAGAACCACGAGGGAACCTGGATTGTCGACGGCATTCACGATGCCTATTGCCGTCTGCACCTCTCCGGCTATGCGCACTCGGTGGAAACATGGACGGACGGACGGCTGGCCGGCGGGCTGTACGGTGTTTCTCTGGGGCGGTGTTTTTTTGGTGAATCGATGTTTTCACGGGTCGACAACGCCTCTAGCGTAGCTCTGGTCGCCCTTGCGCGTTTCCTCAAGACCCTGTCCTTCGATTTCATTGATTGCCAGGTGACCACGGCCCACCTGAAGCGCTTTGGAGCCTGCGAAATCCCGCGGTCCCGATTTCTAAAAGAGCTGCGGCATTCGCTGAAGGCTCCCACACTGAAGGGGCGTTGGCAATTTCCTTCTGTGGTCGATGCGGGGGTTTCAGAGGGGACAGCCGGCTTGTAACCCTCACGGCAGCCAGCCAGTTGACAATCGGCACATGTCCAGTTACAAGACTGCGCATCTCCGGCCGCCGGTTGGTTGAGGCGGGACGAGCGATGTAGATGGACAATCAAACCGTTTGCCCCGGAGGCAGATCATGGAAGAGGAGTGCATCTTCTGCAACATCGTCAACGGCAAGACCGATACCCGTTTTGTATTCGAGGACGATCAACTGGTTGTTTTCAAAGATATCAATCCCCATGCCCCGGTCCACGACCTGATCGTGCCGCGCCGGCATATCCGCAGCATCAACGATATGACCGATGCGGACCAAGGCCTCGTGGCGCATATGCTGGCGGTAGGTCGGGATGTGGCCAGGGAGCGGGAAATCGGCGCCTCCGGATACAAATTGGTGTTCAATGTGGAGTGGGGAGGCGGCCAGCGGATTTTTCATCTGCACATGCACCTTCTGGGTGGATGGAAAAAATAAAGATGTCCAACCCAAAGGCGGCTGCTACGGCCGGTCTCTACATTCACATTCCCTTCTGCCGCAAGAAATGCAGGTACTGCGATTTTTACTCCGCCACCGACCCCTCCCTGCAGCCCGGCTACTTGAAAGCCTTGCAGCAGGAAATGCGACTTGCCGCAGCGTCTCATCACGCCCTGAGCTTCGACACGCTTTACCTCGGCGGCGGCACACCGTCCGCATTAGGGATTGGTGCTGTCGAAAAAATCATCAATGGAGCCCGCCGGGCTTTTTCATTTCTGCCGGATACCGAGGTCACTGTCGAGGTCAATCCCGGGACGGTCGACCTCGATTCACTGCAACGGCTTCGCCAGGCAGGCGCCAATCGGCTCAACGTCGGGGTTCAGTCCTTCCGGGCTCGAAACCTGGCGTTTCTAGGACGAATCCACAGTGCGATTGAGGCGCAGAGGGTTCTGGCATGGTCGCATGCGGCCGGTTTCGATAATATCGGCATCGACTTGATATACGGCATCCCCGGTCAGACGCCGGACAGCTGGAAGATCGATCTGGTAAGGGCGCTTGACTGCGACCTCTCACATCTTTCCTGTTACAGTCTCACCTTCGAACCCGGCACTCCTCTGGAAGTCGACTTGAGACGTGGAAAGTTCAGGGCTGCAGATGATGACCGGGTTTCGGAGCTGTACCTTCAGGCTCTCGAGGTGTTGGGAAGAGGGGGCTTCGAGCAGTATGAGACCGCCAACTTTGCCCGATCCCGCAGTCGACGCTCGCGCCACAACTGCAAATACTGGTCCTTTTCACCCTACCTGGGCCTGGGTCCCTCGGCCCATTCGTTTATCGAGCCCGAACGATTTTGGAATTGCGCGGACGTTGACCGCTACATCCGGCAATTGGATTACGGTCGACGGCCGATCGAGGAAAGTGAAACCCTGACCCGGGAAGAGTTGATGATCGAAGCGGTCTATCTCGGTCTGCGTCTCATAGACGGGATCGACATGTCCGCTTTTAACGATCGGTTCGGGATCGGTTTCATGGAGCACTTCGGTGCCACGTCTGCGGCTTTCGAACGGGAGGGATTGCTGACGACAACCGACGGGCACTGCCGGCTGACGCCTCACGGAATGCTGCTCCTCGACACCATCGCGGCCGCTTTGATTGATTGCATCACTTAAGAGCTTTTGCGCAGTTTGCGGATGTCGCCGATGCGGATCGTAAAGTTCTGGGCATCGAAGAATTCGATCAGTGGAATGACATATTTGCGGGAGGCGGCGGTCATCTCCTTGAACTGTGGGGTTGAAATTTCCCCGTTGACCGTCAGGAATTCGACCAGCCGTTGTTTCAGACGGGTGACGGCCTCGGCGTCGAAAAAAAGATCCTCTTTTACCTTGACGAGCCGGCCTTCCTTCACCAGCAGGTTGAGAACATCCCGGGCCCGGGCCGGATCGGTGGTCAACTGCTTGCCGAGTTCCTTGAAGTACGGGGGCTGAAGACCGCTCTCCCTGTAAGTTTTGAGGATCTTATCCCGGATGTCTTCCTGGTCGGCGCCGAGGGCAACCGTGTGCGAGGCCAGATGCACGGTGTCTTCCACC
>JBAVJU010000023.1:0-6653 GCA_049687935.1 Desulfobacterales bacterium
GTCCATGACACCCGCAGATTGGCGGGATGTCTTCATCGAGTTGCTGGAGCACTTTATCTCCGTCGATGAGAATGCCGAACAGGAAATGCAGCAACTGCGCCGCATCCTCGAAAATTTCGGTTGCCTCGAAGAACGGGCCGGTTGTGCGGCGTCGCTCGAACTGGAGGTGGTGCGCACCCATCTCGAAAATACGCTCGCGCGCACCCACGCCGGCGGCGGATTTATCTCCGGTGGTGTGACCTTCTGCGCCATGCTCCCCATGCGCAGCATTCCATTTGAGGTCGTTTGTCTGATCGGCATGAATACCGCGGCGTTTCCAAGGGAGAGCACCCCGTTGGGATTCGATCTCATGGCCCGATTTCCGAGACCCGGTGACAGGTCGCGGCGCAGGGACGACAAATATCTTTTTCTGGAAGCGCTGGTATCCGCCGCCCGGGTATTTTATATCAGCTATGTGGGGCAGAGTGTGCAGGACAACAGCGAGATCCCCCCCTCGGTGATCGTCAGCGAGCTGATCGACACGATCGAGGGCAGCTACGGCATTCCGGCGGCGAACCTGGTGGTCCGGCATCCCTTGCAGGCTTACTCGCCGCGCTACTTCGACGACAGCGATCCGGCGCTCTTCAGCTATTCGCTCGAAAATTTTATGGCCGCCGTCGGAGACGCCGTTTCAGACGGTCCGCAGCCTTTTTTTACCGTTCCGCTGGCGCCACCGCCGACGGATTGGCAAACCCTGCGTTTAGAGCAGTTGTGTCAATTCTACTCACAGCCGGCCCGCTTTCTGGTCGAGCAGCGACTCGGCATCGTTTTAACAGATAAAAATCTTCTGCCTCAGGACAAGGAGAATTTCAGTCTCGATGCCCTGAGTGGCTACCGCATCCGTCAGGATTTGATCGAGACCCGGCTTTCGGGTCATGACTTGGCCGACCATTACCAGATCCAGCGGGCCAAGGGCGATCTGCCGCAGGGAAACATCGGCCGGCTGTTCTACGGCGTCCTGGAAAAGCAGACCGAGGCTTTTGCCGCGAAACTGCTGGAGATCATTGCGGATGAACACGCAGAGACGCTTCCCGTCGATCTGACCCTGTCCGGTATTCGCCTGACGGGTGCTCTCGAGGGGCTGTATCCTCAGGGGCGCATCCAGGTGCGTTTCGCGCGGCGCAGAGCCAAGGATTACCTCTCGGCCTGGATTTATCATCTCGTCATGTGTGGATCGACGTTGAACGGTCGGGCCCAAGTGACCACTCTGGTGGGCGCCGACGGTATAGCCCGCATCCGACCGGTTGACCGGCCGGATGCGATCCTGAGGGAAATTCTCGAAACTTTTGAGGAAGGCCTATGCCGGCCGTTGCACTTTTTTCCCGATTTATCGCTGCACTTCCTGAAGTTGACGGGTGAAGGCGGCAAACCGATGAACGCCGCCATCGAAGCGGTCCGAAAAAAATGGGTTGGCACCGATTTCCAGAGAGGCCTGTCGGAAGATCCATACGTCCGGTTGTGTTTCGGCTGCAGTGATCCGATCGACGGACAATTCGAAAGGTTGGCGCAAAAAATCGTTGCGCCTCTGCTGCGGCACGTCGAAGAACTGCCCTGAGAGTCTGTGTCAGGCGGGATCGATTTCGAGCATGATTTTTTCAACCGCGTCCAAGGCGGATTCCATGATGACGCGGATATCCTTTTTCCCAAGCGCCAGACGCTCCATGACGGTGTCATCCACCATGTACATGACCGCATCGATTCCGCTTTGGATGCGGCCGGCCATGCTCATGGCAGCGGCCATGTTGGCGATGGTGTCGGCCATGGATACGATACAGACGAGGCTGTCATCCGCTGCGGCGCTTGGGCGATGGTGATAGCGGATCGCTTTGGCAAGCGTGTCCGGAATTTGCCACTGTCGACAGATGTCATAGCCAATTTCGGCGTGATCGAACCCGAGAATCCGATTTTCTGCGCTCAGAAAAGTCTTGTCGCCGGCGGCCATCAATTCGTCGAACAGGCTTTTGCGGTTCAGCACCGGTCGGTCGAGCGCCAGTTTGCCGACGTCGTGGATGAGCCCGACCGAAAAGGCGTCGTTTTCCAGTTGCGGCATGAGTCTCTGGGCCATTATTTTCGATCCGAACGCAACCGTCATGGAGTGGCGCCACAGTTCTCCGGATTCCATCGCGTAGCCGTACAGCTTGTTGCCCAGCAATCTCGAGGTGCCGGCCAGTGTGACCAGTTCCCCCAGAGCCTTGTCCCCCAGGACGACCGCTGCATGTTGAATCGAGGAGACCTTGCCGCTCATACCGTAATAGGCCGAATTGGCCATTTTCAGCACTTTGGCCGCGATCGCCTGGTCGGCCTCTATCAATTCGGCCACCTTCCTGGTGCTCGAATTGGGGTCTTCCATGATTTCATGGGCCTTGAAGACGATCTGTGGCATGGACGGCAGTCCATTCAAATTGGATAAAATCCGCTTTTTGAGCTCTTCAGCGGTTTGCTGATCATCGGCTGGCGCCGATGCCGGTGCTGCCGCAACACCGGTTTTTTCCGACGACACTGTATCGGCGGATGCAGTGTCGCGCAGGTTGAGCTCGATGCGATGACCGCAATCCGGACAGGGAAAAGCCAACTTTTTAGTGGGTGGAAGTTTGCCATCGGGAATGGTGTACGTCTTGTGACAACTGCTGCACGAGAAATTCATTCTAACGGTCACCTCTGCTCTTGTTGGTCAACAACCTGGGTCAAACGGTGCCCTTCTAAATGTTGCCTACAAGTGAAACCAGTCGGTTAAAAGCGCCTTGATCTGATGCCGGGCGACCCTATCCTCGGCGGGTGAAAAGAGTCCGACGCGCAGCGAGATTTTGGCCCCGTCTCCCCATGGCCACCAGACCGCGAAAAGGATTAAACCACTGCTGTCAGCGGTGGTGAAGATTTTTTGCCCCGGCATGATGCCGAAAACCCTGTTGAAATAGCTCGAGAAATGCGGCGGGGCCTTGTCTATGGAGGCCATATCCCATTGGGCGTCGAATTCCAGTGTCAGCGGGATATACACCAGATCCATATCGCTGCGGTCGAAAACCACCAAGGCGGTGCCGAACACCTCATCCCAGCACCAGGAGCAGTGAGACGGCACGTTCAGGCTGATCTTGACACAAATAGCGCTAAATTTTTTCTGAATTTTCGACATCGTCTCGGCTCCTGGTTCCTGCAAATAACAAGGGGGTTGCCAAACCATGACGTCCGACGGACAACCCGGTCAGATAACGGGCACACCGAACCGTGGTTGATTTTGCAGGAATCGTGCCGAAGAGGAACCAAAGAACTTACCTTCGACTGCGGTAGGATACGGTGAATAAGGCGGAACTGTTGCAGCGCCACCACCCTGCCGGTTTGACACCGCGGTCAGACCGACGTCAAAACTTTGACCCGTTGCCAAAGGGCGAAAACCACTGTGGTGTCGTGTCATATGAGGTGTCGGCTATTAAAAATGTCAAACACGAGGTTTTTTTCGGTGGTTGCGAAAACCGGCGGCAATCCAGAGAATGCCCCAGAAGAGGGCCACCGGACCGGCACCGGCGTAAAGGTAGGGGGGGAGATCCCGCTGCCAGGGTTCGAAATAGACCGCCGTCAGAAAAAGCCAGGCGATCGAGCCCAGAATGGCCAACCGCAGGGGACCGGAGAGTTTCAAATCGGGGCGGCGTCTGCCCCCACCAGTGGCAAGAGGTGTTTGGCGGCGACCGGTTATGCGCGGCAAAAAAACAATGGCCAGCACGATGAGAAGTATCAGTAAAATTTCCTGGATACCGGAAAACATGAGTCTCCTCGGAATACCGGTGATTGCCGGAAATCATTAAACCACCGGCGCGGGTCCACGCCCCTTTTTTGCTCAAACCGATGGAGGTGTGTACCACAGGCGGCCGGCTTTCGCAAACCACGGACGATGTGGTCGAAATCGTCCTCAGCCGCAAAGGATCGTTTCTGCCGACGCCCGAATGTGATATGGTGGCCGTCGGCGCGCTCGCCTTACGGTGTCAGATCCATCGGTCCCGGCCCCCCGGTTTGCCGATCGGACCCGTTTGGACGGTATAGCCGCTTCCAGAACATTTCAGCCGAATGTCGAGGTCAACCCCTGCAGCGTACATCACAGTTCATGCAACCCTTTGATGCGATCAAAACGCCTCTGACCGGCACGACCCTGATCGAGGCCAGCGCCGGGACCGGCAAGACGTATACCATTGCCGGTCTTTTCGTGCGATTGGTCCTCGAGCAGGAACTCGAGGTGGAACAGATCCTGGTGGTGACCTATACGACGGCTGCCACAGAGGAGTTGAAAACCCGCATTCGACGTAAATTGATCCAGGCACGGCAGGGTCTATTGGGGGACGACGGTCATGATCCCTTCATCCACCGTTTGATCGCCACCTTGCAGGACCCGGGCGCCGCCGCAAAGCGGCTCGACGGCGTGCTGGCGGATTTCGACCGGGCGGCCATATTGACCATTCATGGTTTCTGCCAGCGACTGTTGCACGAACACGCCTTTGAAACCGGCACATTCTACGATACCGAACTGATGACCGATCCGACGGTCTACTACCAGGAGGTGGCCGAAGACTTCTGGCGTAAAAACCTTTACGATGCAGCCCCCGAGCTGATCGGTTTTTTATTTGCGGAGAAAAAAGTCGGCGGGCCGGAGGTTTTCTTCCGCCTCATGAAAAACGTCACCCTTCCGGACCTCGAAATCCTGCCCGAGCTAACCGAACCGCGTTTAGCCCACCTGGATGAATACCGGCGGCTCTACCACCAGCTGGCGGCAGACTGGAAGAGCGTGCGTCCGCAGGTCGGCGAACTTTTGACGGATCCGGTCTTAAATGCCACGATCTACGGCAGCCTTAAGCCCGACCCACGTCTCATGGGACGAAGGCCCAGAGACGTCAAGGTCGCTGCATGGGTGGAATCCATGGACCGTTTTACCGGTGAGGATGTCACCGGGTTCCCGCTGTTCAGCGGTTTCGAGAAATTTTCGGCAGCCTATTTGAAAGGGTCGACCAAAAAGAACTGCGCGCCGCCGGAGCATCCCTTCTTCGACCTTTGCGACCGGTTGAACGGGGCGGGCGAGGCGCTGAAGACCGAAATGGAGCGCTATTTCCTGTACCTCAAAAGCGATTTTTTTCAATTTGCCCGCGCCGCACTCGCAGATGTCAAAAAGCGGCACAACCGGCAATTTTACGAGGACCTGCTGCTGACGGTGCGGGACGCCTTGCAAAAAGACCGGCCCGGCAGCGACACCCTGATCGAAGCCGTGCGGCGGCGGTTCACGGCCGCGCTGGTGGATGAGTTTCAGGATACCGATTCGGTTCAGTACACCATCTTTTCGAGACTCTTCGGCCGGCCCCCGGCCATTCTTTTCATGATCGGCGATCCCAAGCAGTCGATTTACGGCTTTCGCGGAGCCGATATCTTTTCCTACATGGAAGCGGCCGAACGGGCGACTGAAAAGTATACCCTTCATGAAAACTGGCGCTCCGAACCCGGTATGATCACCGCCGTCAACACGTTGTTCGCCGGCGTTCGGAGACCGTTTTGGTACGATGACATCCGCTTCGATAAGGCGCGGGCCGGGGGAGGCTCCGAGGGCGCGCCAACCATAGAAGAGCCCGCGCTGATCCTGTGGTATCTCCCCTCGCAGGAGGGTAAAGCCGTGAGCAAAAGCGACGCCACACGCCGGATTACCGCGGGTGTGGGCGATGAAATCGCCCGTCTGGTCGCTGCAACGGCCGCACCGCTGCCACCCGCCGATATCGCCGTTCTGGTCCGCACCAATCGACAGGCACGTCTGATGAAAGCAAGCCTGTCTGAGCGACGCATTCCCTCCGTCCTCTATGGCGCCGGCAACATCTTCGATACGCCCGAAGCCAGGGAAATTCTGCAGGTACTGACCGGGGTGGTTGAACACCGTCGTGAAGAACGTTTCCGGGCGGCCCTTGTCACCGACATGCTGGGGGTCTCAGCAGCCGAAATCGACCATGCCGCCGTGAGTGAGCACCAACTTGAAAACCGGCGCGCGCGCTTCAGAGAGTATGCCGAAGAGTGGAACCGTTACGGTTTCATGCGTATGATGCGGTGGTTGATGGCCCGTGAAGGGGTGCGAACGCGTTTGCTGGCGTATCCGGACGGCGACCGCCGATTGACCAACGTGCTGCATCTGACCGAAATCCTGCACCAGCAGACCGTCCGGGAGGAGCCCGGCATGGCCTCGCTCCTCAAGTGGCTCGCCGACAAGCTCAATCCGGCGACTCCCCGCTTGGAAGAGCACCAACTCAGACTGGAAAGCGATGCCCGGGCGGTGCGCATCGTGACCACCCACAGAAGCAAGGGGATGGAGTATCCGGTCGTCTTCTGTCCGTTCGGGTGGGAAGGATCGCTGATCACCAATGACCGTGACATCATCTGTCACGAGCAAGGCCCCCCCCGGCGGCGGGTCCTCGATTTGGGATCCGACCAGGTCGAAGTGCGCAGGCGGTTGGCCCAGCAGGAAAAGCTGGCCGAAAACCTGCGCTTGCTTTATGTGGCGCTCACGCGCGCCAAGAAGCGCTGTTATCTGGTCTGGGGCCATATCAATACCGCCGAAACCTCTGCTCCGGCCTATCTCTTGCACCGCCCGGGGTGCGACG
>JBAVJU010000024.1:0-3711 GCA_049687935.1 Desulfobacterales bacterium
TGGCCGCGCGCGATGCATAGGCATCCGACGAGGAGACGAATATAACGGTGCGGGCCCTCGGAACCTCGAGGTAAAGATGCGTCCCCTGATCCGATTGAACGATGTAATGATGCGCGCTGCACGCTGACAGCAGAACGGCGAGTGCGCTCAATAGGAGCGGATAATATTTCACGACTTGTTGATCACCTCGAGAATCGAGTTTTCGCCGCCGAAATCGTCCTTTTCGCGGGCCACGATCGTCGGGTCGGGAATCCGCTTATCGCCTTCGATGATGTAACACAGCCGGTACTCTCCGGGTGGCACCGTCTGGACGGTTTCCCAGTAACCTTCCGTGCCGACTTTTTTAAGCGGTATCGATCTCCACCCCGAAAAACTGCCGGCAATTTCGACCCGGGTCGCATCCGGTTGATAAATAACGAAACGATAGGGCACTTTGGTGTTTTCCTGTTGTGGCATTGAAGTAACCAGGAACAGCAGCAACATGGCCAGGGCCGCTGCCAATGGGTAAATCGGACGCAGAGGCGGAAAACGCCAGGCGCGTCGCTCCTTGAAACGCACTTCCGGCACGCGTTCGACCCCGTCCGCGCGCAGCATTTTTTCCAGGTTCAGCAGCTCGATCGTTTCGTTCTTGAAAACAGCCTCGGCGTGCACCGTCTCGACAAAAGACAGCTTGTCGTCCAGGTCGAGTTCATCATCGATGAACAAGCTGATCAGTTCGCTCTTCATATTTGCCTTTCCGCAAAAATTTTTTTGAGTTTCAGGCGAGCCCGATGGACCCTTACCTTCACGTTGGCCTCGCTCAGCCCGGTCACTCCGGCAATCTCACGATAGGACAATCCGCTGCTGACGACCAGCGTCAAAACGTCCCTCTCATCCCGTTCGAGTTTCTGCAGAGCCGAAAGCACGCGGCGGCATTCGTCCCGCACGAGGTAGTGCTTCTCTTGATCGTGGCCGATATGGTCGTGCTCTTCCAGAGATCGCGTCCCGCGCTCCTGTTTGCGAAAGCTGTCGATCACCGCGTTGCGTGCGATGGTGTAGAGCAGCGCGGCACGGCCTTCTTTTCCGTACCTTTCGAGATAACGCGTAAAGCTTTCCTGCATGATATCGGCGGCCAAATAATAATCGCCCGTAATTTTGAGTAAATACGAAAAGAGCCTATCCTTGTGTTTCTTGTAAAAAGATGTGAACTTTTCCACCTTGAAAGAGACGCGACCTTTTTTAGATGTAACGGGACACGGCCGTAAAAGTTACACCAGTTTCAGCAACGAAACCACTGAATATTAGTAAGCGATCGGTGATCCGATCAAACACTGGTCGCTTTGGAGGGCGGAAAAGTGTCGTGGCTGAGGATCCGGTTCAGGTTCAGCTGAAGGGGCTCTTCGGTGTCGACCCGCAGGTGCAACTCCTCCCGGATATCTTCCAGCGGCTCGAATCGCTCCTGGAGCTGTCGGAAGTGCTGTTCCCGGGCATCGGACACCGAGGGGCCGTTTTCGCGGCGCCGCAACCGCTCGATCAGCATATCGGGCCGGGCGACACACTCGATAAAAAGGACATCGGCATCCGAATCCTGCGCCAGCCGCAGAACCTCTTGCCGCTGTCGGCTGCTCCCGTAAGTGGCGTCCAGGATAACCGACCGGCCGGCCGCAATTCGGTCCTGGGCCTGAAGCAGGAGCCTTCCGTAGGTCAGGGCGGTGACCTCGCGGGAGTAGATGCCTTCCTCGAAGGGTTGAATCACCGCCGTTTCGGCCGGAAGGTCGAAAAGCTGTTTGCGGATAACATCCGATCGCAGAACCTCAAGACCGAGAATCTCTCCCAAAGCGTCGGCGATGGTGCTTTTACCGGATGCCGGCAGACCGCAGACCACCCAGATCAGGGGCCTTGTGAACTGCAGCGCATAGCGGTAGGCGAGCGCCAGGAACTGCCCCGCCTCGCGGCGGGTTTTGTGGTAGACGTATTCGCCCGGCCCCAACTCGGATAGGCGCAGGCAGGACACCTTTGTCCGCACCATGGCCCGGTAGCATTTGTAAAAATCGAGCAAGGCGAAAGCATCCGGATCGGCGGCTCCGCGCACAACCGCATCGACCAACTCCCGGGCCGCTTCCGGAAATCCCTCGAAGTCGAGATCCATCGCCAAAAAAGCCAGGTCGGAAACAGTGTCGCCGTATCGGAAGCGGTCGTTGAACTCAATGCAGTCGACTATCTGAATCCCGTTGTCGAAATAAATGTGCCCGGAACGCAGATCGCCGTGGCAGTCTCTAATCCGACCGGTTGTGACGCGATTTTCGAACAACCATCTTTTCCGTTGCAGAAAAGACCGGGTGGCCGCCCGCACGATTTGAAACGGCCTTTCTTCAAGGGCATTTCCCAAAAAGCCTTCGACCTGGGAAAAGTTCTCTTCACAGTTGCGTCGAACCGTTTCCAAGGAACCGTAAAAATCGATCTCCGGACTGCCGGCTGTTGCGGCGTAAAAATCAGCCAACCGTCGGGCGAGGGCTTCGATTTGAGCACTTCCGATCTGACGGGCCTGCAGCTGCCGCAGCATCGTGCCCGCCTCCGTCAGCTGCCGCATCTTCACGGTATGCTCGACCGGCACGCCCGTGCCTCCCAAGGCAAAACGGTCGTGATCGCGGGTGATCGGCACAACCCCCAGATAGACCCCGCTGGAGAGTCGCCGATTCAGATCGGTTTCCTGTCGGCAGAAGTAATGGCGTTTCTCGAGGCTGCTGTAATCGACAAACCCCAGGTTGACCTCTTTTTTGACCTTGTAGACGAATTCTCCGGTCAAAAAAACCCTTGAAATATGGGTTTCCCGTTGCCGCACCTCTTCAACCGGATGCGGATAGAAATCCGGATCCGCCATGGCCTTGAAGATGTCGTCCTGCTGAAAAGTCATGGCCTTCACGAATCGGTCGGCGGAGGGTTCGGTCCCCACCCACCCATATGCCCCTTTGTTCTCCGCGGCCGGATCATCCACCCCGGATTTTTCGGGCCTGCTCTTCATACCAGCCGGCGAATAGCGTATCGAAGTACTTCTCGTCTGCCACCATCTCGCGTGTGATCTTGAAGGGTTCTTTGACCCCCATATAGTTCAGGGCCGATGCGCCGAAAAAGAGTTTTTTGAGCGTTTCCGATACCGGCATCATTTTCTGTCGGGCATATTCTTCGATAAAGGCCTGAACGTCATCGTCCATGACCAGTTCGATACCGTACTCGCGTTTGAAGTTTTCGATAAAATCGACAAACGGAGATTTTTCCAGCATGCTCAAAAGGCTGTCGCCCGGATCGAGGCACAGCTCACGGGTCACCTTCAGGCTGGTGAAGTTCGAACCGGGTAGCTCGAACTGAAAATCGGTCAGGATAGTTTCCCATACACTGACCAGTGCCCGTGCGCCGGTTCTTCGGTTCTCGGCGATCTCGGCCACGCATTCAACGGCCTCCGGAGTGAAGGTGACCTCTATGTCGAAAAGCGTGAACTCGAGTTGATACTGGTGAAGAATCGAGTCTTCCGTGTCGCGCATGATGCGGATGAGGTCGTTTTTCGACAGCAGGTTGACGAAGGTTCTGATGGGCGAGCGTCCGACCAGCTCAGGCAGCAATCCGAACTTGATGTAATCGTCGGCCTCGGCCTCTTTGTAGTAATTGGCCAGTTGAGCCGTGCTCGACTCTTCCTCGGCCCCCGCAAACCCCTTGATCTCGACGCTGCCGTCCTCG
>JBAVJU010000025.1:0-6780 GCA_049687935.1 Desulfobacterales bacterium
GATATAAAAGGACTGACCGGAGGTATTGATCATGCTGACTGGATACCAGAAAAAGTATCTCAAAGGCCTTGCCCACGGTCTTAAACCGGTCGTGTTTATCGGTCAGAGCGGGTTGACCGAACCGGTAGTCCAGAACGCGGATGCGGCGCTGAAAAAGCACGAGTTGGTCAAAGTGAAGTTTATCGCCTTTAAGGAAAAAAAGCAGAAAAACGACATCATCGCCGCTTTCGCAGAGCGGACGACAGCTGAGCTGGTAGGCCGGATCGGCCACACCGCCATTTTTTTTAGAGCCAATCCCGAAAGCGACAAGAACCGAATTGTTCTGCCGGGCAAGTCCTAAACCGTCTCAGGCATTTAACGTATCTGGGATCCCGAGTCCGGGCAAAAATAAATGCCCAAATTATTTTTATCCACGACCCTACCGCAAGGCAGAAGACGACTCGAAAGGCGCGACATTTCGTTCAAGTTTGTGGGTTCGCGATCCTTTGAGGTTTTTTCAACTAATCATGATTGGTTTCTTCCGGTGCTTCAACCATCTTGTAGATGGTCAGCCGATCGCCGGGATGTATGTGATGGCTGGTTTTTAGATCGTTCCAAACCAAAAGGGCCCGCAGGGGCACCTGAAAGCGTTCGGCGATGCTCGAAAGGTTGTCTCCGGCCTTGACGGTGTAGACATGCTTGTCGGGATTTTTTTGCCATCCGGCAACTGCTTTGTCAAAGCGCTCCTTGAATCCGTCACCGGAACCCTTGGGGAGGAGAATCGCGTGGCTACCGGCTGGCAGGTAGTGGCCGCGAATGTCCGGATTCAGGTCTTTTATCTGTTTAAAATAGGTGCCCGCTGTCTGTGCGACGAGTCGGATCGGCGTCCTCTGATCGCACCGGACAATGATTTCATCAAATTCGAACGGCCGGTAATAATCGGCCTCGTTCAGTTTGAATCCGTACTTTTCGGGGTTCAACAGAATGAGTTTGGATGAAATGATGCGGGGAATGTAGCGTTGGGTTTCAAGAGGCAGATACAGACGGTAGTAATCGTTCACCTCCTGCAGCAGCATTTCGGACTCGAGGCCCTCTTCGCCCATGTTGTAAGCCGCAGCGGCAAGTGTCCACGACTGAAATTCTTCATAGAGAAACTTAAAATAGGCGATTGCGGCCCGGGTCGATTTATGGATGCTGCGCCGTTCATCGATGGCGGCGTTGACGGACAGGCCGTATTTTCGGCCGGTGGTCTGCATGAACTGCCAGAACCCGATCGCACCGGCTGCCGACCCGGCGTGCGGTCGCAACGCACTTTCGGCGATGGCGACGTATTTCAGATCCTCCGGCAGCCCGTTCGCAGCGAGTTCTTTTTCGATCAGCGGCATGAAACGACGCGACCGTTTGAGCCAGAGAATAACCTGAGGACGGTCGGCCAACGTGAGGAGCATTTCCTTTTCGAGACGCTCGCGAACCTCCTGGTTCCCCAGGGGTACCGATTCGCCGCAAAAGTCAATCGGTTCTTGAAATTGGATGCTTTTGATCAGGGAGGGATACCCATCCTCTTTGAAAGGGCTCTCGGGGTCGGCTGCCAGTGCGAAGGTGGCTATAAGCACACCGACGGTGATCAAAAGAAGTCTTAAATATTTTTGCATGGGACTGCCGACATCAGGAAAGAAGCAGGTTGTCGAGACGTCTTATGCGGGACGACACCATCACAATCCGGCGCGCGATGATCATGAAGACATGCCGCGTACCGCGGAAACCAGCGTCAGCACGCCTGCAACCAGAAAAAAGACGCCGGCACCGATTTTTATGTAGTGGGCAGGAATCAGCCGGCTGATGGCACCACCCAAGAATACGGCGATCGATGCGCTGAGGACCAGAGCGGCCGCAGACCCGATGAAAACCGAAAACTTGGGATCACAGTCCGCGGACAGGCAAAAAGTGGCCAGCTGGGTCTTATCTCCGAGTTCAGCTAGAAACACCATGCCGAACGTCATCAACATTATTTTAAAATCCATTGGAAAAATCTCCCGATTTTACGTCATCAGTTGCTTGGCTTTCTCAATGATGTTGTCAATGGTCATTCCGAACTTCGCCATCACCGCCGCACCCGGGGCCGATGTGCCGAAGGAGCCAATGCCGATCACCATGCCCTCGCTGCCCACGTAACGTTCCCAGCCGATGGGGTGTCCGGCTTCGACCGCAATGCGCCGCTTAACCTCGTACGGCAAGACACGCTCTTTGTAACTGGCCGGCATTTTTTCGAACAATTCCCAACTGGGCATGCTGACGACCCGGGTTGTGATGCCCTCTGCCGCCAAGGATTCCTGTGCGGCCAGGGCCAGATGAACTTCAGAGCCCGACGCGATCAAGATGAGGTCGGCGCGTCCCGCTGCGTCGGAAAGGATGTAGGCCCCGTTTTTCAGACCGTTGGCCGGTGCGTAGCGGGTTCGGTCCAATACAGGCAGTTTCTGCCGGCTCAGGATCAGCGCGACCGGTCCGGTTGTGGCGATGGCCTGGCGCCACGCTTCGGTTGTCTCTGCGGCATCGGCCGGCCGGATGACCGTCAGACCGGGAATGATCCGCAGGGAGGTCAGGTGTTCGATCGGTTGGTGGGTCGGTCCGTCTTCACCGACGGCAACACTGTCGTGGGTGAAGATGTAGATCACCGACAGGTTCATCAAACTTGCCAGGCGAATGGCCGGTCGCATGTAGTCGGCGAAAACCAGAAAAGTTCCCCCGTACGGTCGGACGCCGTTGTGGAGGAACATGCCGTTTAAAATACCGCCCATGGCGTGTTCCCGCACCCCGAAGCGAAGGTTGCGCCCGCCGCCGACATTTTTTTGAAATTCCGGCGCGCCGTCGATAAAGGTTTTGTTCGAAGGGGCCAGGTCGGCGGAGCCGCCGACAAGGGTCGGTAGGACTTCGGCAACAGCGTTCAATACCCGGCCGGATGCCGCCCGTGTGGCAAGGGGGCCGTCCGAAGGTGAAAATTTAGGCAGACCGGCATCCCAGCCGTCGGGGACAAAACCACTGACGGCGTTCACCCACCGGTCGGCCAGGTCGGGATAGGTCTTGGTATAGCTCTTGAATTTCTTCTGCCACTCGGCTTCGGCCTGCTCTCCTTCAGCGGCGCACACACGACATTTTTCGAGTACCTCAATTGGAACACAGAACTCTTCGTCCTTCGAACATCCCAGACATTCTTTGGTCAGGCAAACCTCGGCGGTACCCAAGGGGGCGCCATGAGCCTCGGCCGACCCCTGTTTGTTCGGGCTGCCGTAGGCGATTTCTGTGCGCAAGACGATCAGGGAGGGCTGCGAGGTTTCGGCCGCGGCTCTCCGCAGCGCGCTTTCGATGGCCGCAAGGTCATTGCCGTCGCTGACGGTGAGCACTTGCCAGTTATATGCCCTGAAGCGCCGGGCAATGTCTTCGGTGAACGTGATTGCCGTGCTGCCCTCGATGGAGATGCGGTTGTCGTCGTAAATGCAGATCAACCTGGACAGTCCCAGGTGACCCGCCAGGGAGGCAGCTTCGGAGGTGATTCCTTCCATCATGTCTCCGTCACCACACATCACATAAGTATTATGGTCGACAATTTCCGCACCCTCGCGGTTGAAAACAGCTGCCAGGTGACGCTCGGCGATCGCCATGCCCACTGCATTCGCGAATCCCTGGCCCAGTGGGCCGGTGGTCGTCTCGACGCCGGGCGTCAGTCCGAATTCAGGATGGCCGGGTGTCCTGCTGCCCATCTGACGAAAAGATTTTATGTCCTCGAGACTCAGGCCGTAGCCGGTCAAGTACAGCAGACTGTAGAGGAGCATCGAGGCATGTCCGCCGGAAAGGACGAAGCGATCTCTGTCAAGCCAGTCCGGGTTTTTGGGATTGTGTTTCATGATGCGGGTGAACAGCACATAGGCGGCCGGGGCGAGCCCCATCGGTGCGCCGGGGTGTCCTGAATTGGCCTTCTGGATCGCATCGATCGCAAGCGTCCGGATGGTGTTGACACACAAGGTGTCGATGTCCGTCCGGCGCGTTTTCAGAGCTTCATCCATCTGTAAAGATCCCTCCTTAGGTGGTCACTGCCGGAACGGTTTCTATCATTCAAGCACTGTCCAACGCAAGCGAATTAGTGTTGGCCCATAAATGCCTTTTTTCCGCAATCTCGGCCCAGACGCACCTGCGGCGTGACGGGAAAAGCTGGTTATTTTTGAGTGAGCCCCAAGTGAAGGGCCGCGGAATGATGCCTTTACTACAGTGCCCGCAGGTATTCCGGCTTCAGCCTTATTCTGCCGGCCAGGGCGTCATCGATTAATTTCAGCGTGGTTTCGCGGTCCCGCGGCAATCGGGCCCTGATCGGAAGGTAGTTGGATGCGTGATTGGCGTGAAACAAGCCCCGGCTCAGGTGGGTGTGGTCGATCATGGTTCGTAGCTCCTGCAGCATCTCGACCGGTTCGAGAATCTCGAAGCGACCGGCTTCGAAATCATGACACAGCGGTGTGCCGGGTATCAGCATGAGACTGAGGGCACCGACGTATTCCGGATCGATGGCCGTTAGAACCCGTCCGGTTTCACGTGCATGGATTGCGGAGCGTTCACGGCCGGCGATGCCGAGCAGAACCGTGATCGACATCTTCAAGCCGGCGGCTCGCGCCTTGCGGCCCATATCGATCATCTGTGTGGCGGTGGCGCCCTTGTTAATGTTCTTCAGGGTAACGTCATCCCCGGTTTCAAGACCCATATAGGCGATTCCAAGGCCATGCGCCTTGAGCTCCTCCAACTCTTCGACACTCTTCATCTTCAGACTCTTGGCATTGGCGTAAAGCCCCACCCGCGTCACCCAAGGCAGCTGTTTCTCGATTTCCAGGAGGATGACAAGGAGCCGATTGTGCGGAAGGATCAAGGCATCGCCGTCACAAAGGAACACACGGCGTTGCTGTCGGCAATACTGTGCCGCAAAGGCAATGTCGTCCATGATGACATCATCGGTTTTGATCCGGAACCGCTCTCCACGGTAAGTTCCGCAGAAGGTGCACTTGTTGCGCGAGCAACCGACCGTGACCTGCAAGAGAATGCTGTTGGCTTCGCTCGGGGGCCGGATAATATTTCCTTCGTAGTGCATCTGTGCGCCTCCTTTCAGGGCATCGTCAGGTGTGAACCACACTCTCTCTTGAGGGCGTTGTTTTTGATAAAGTCATAGAAGCTTCCCGTATAGGAGCACTGGATGATCTCTCTGATTTTGCGAACAAGGTATTCGCTGGTTGCGGCCTCACCGTCGATTTTCAGGCGAAATGCCAGCAGTCGCTGTAGTTTTTTATCCGATTTGTCCTTATCCGGAACCATCCGCATGACTCTTTGGAGCATGCCTTGAAAAGGACCTTCCTGATCTTCGAGGCTAATGATTTTATTTGTCATGTGAATATCCTTATGGATTTAAAACTTTTTTCGTAACTTAATTGCTTTTGGACATTTTTCAAGCGCTTAACTTTTCTATTCCTTTGCTTTGTTTGCCGTTCAAATGGTATGAATATGCTGTTGAGTTCGGAGGTCCTAAGTGTTAAATAGTATCAGCCCATAGGTAACCTGGCAATGGTTGTCTGTTGAGAGGGAAGGCGCGCGGAAGCGCGTTAGGCCCTCCCGAGTAAGGTTAGTCAGCCGCTCGGTAGTGTAAAGGTCCGGCAGTGGAAACTGCATGGACATAATAAGCGAGAGCAGCGAGGTGAAGGGTGTAGCCCTGAATCTGACACAAAGCCCCGAGAAGAACGAATTTTGGGAACGTGCCGATCCTCTTATGGAGGGCGCAGGCCATGCGGCGAGCGCGTTAGAGACGAGTTCAAAGCCGACACCCCGGGGTCTAAGACGGCATCGAGCTGCCCAACGACAGGCAAGTAACCAGGCGAGCGACGAACAAGGTGCTCTCGGGGAATCAGCCACAATGGCCAGTACCCGAGTACCGCGGCCAATGTAAAAAGAGGCCGTGGGATGGCCGCGTCGCGAGTGATGGGGACCGGAGAGCCGCAATGGCCTAGCGATGAAGCGACTAATTCCCGCTGAGCGAAGGTCCCCACGGTACATCGACCGTGAAAGGAGAAACACTGACACTATGCAAGGAGTGGGATTGCAGTGGCAACGGATCTGACACGGATAGGTGAAAAGGCACGCAAGGAGCCGGGTCTGGTGTTTACCAGTTTGTACCATCACATCAGTGATGGGGATAACCTGCGGGCCTGCTACGACACGCTGGAAGCCGGAAAGGCGACCGGAGTGGATGGGGTAACCAAGCGGGAGTACGGTAAGAACCTCGAGGAGAACCTTCGGGAACTCTCGGAAAAGCTCAAGCGGATGGGATACAGGCCGGCGCCGAAACGACGCAGCTACGTCCCGAAGCCGGGCAGTGCCAAGGGTCGGCCGCTTGGTATCAGCAATCTGGAGGATAAGATTGTTGAGCTGGCGGTCAAACGCACCCTGGAGCCGATCTACGAGGCCGTATTCGAGGACAGCAGCCATGGTTATCGTCCGGGCCGCAGCCAACACCAGTGTTTGGAGGCACTCGGACGCACGATCCAGCAGAAGAAGGTCAGCCATGTGGTGGAAGCCGATGTCAGAAGTTTCTTTGACAGGGTCAATCACGAGTGGCTGGTCAAGTTTCTGCGGCACCGCATCGCAGATGAGCGGGTCATCAGACTGATCATCCGGATGCTCAAAAGCGGTATCATGGAAGATGGCCTGGTGCGGGCTACAGAAGAAGGCACGCCCCAGGGATCCATTGTATCGCCGCTGCTCTCGAACATCTACCTT
>JBAVJU010000026.1:0-9340 GCA_049687935.1 Desulfobacterales bacterium
GAATGGCATACAGCACCCCATCGGCGTAGACGCCGATATTTCGGATCAACACGGTTATGATGCCCCCGGCGGCGCCGTAGATGAGCATTGGGATGAAGTTGACCGGTGAGGCGGAGTCTTCGGTGGCCAGAAAAAAGGCGCCGATCAGGGTGTATCCGGTGAGCAGGTGGAAAAAGGGGTTGGCAAACCGGCCTGGATCGATCACGTAAAAGACAGAGGCCATCCCAAAAACGCCGGCCAGAAAAGATAGCGAGATTTCCCAGCGGATAAAGCCTCTCAGAAGCAAGTAGACGCCGCCCGCGATCAAAGCCAAACCGAAGCCGGACCCGATACCGCCGGCTTGACGGCCGAAAAGCAGATCGACATAAGAGTAGTCCTTAACCGCATTCACGCCGAAGGCCTTGAGTTTCACCAGGGGTGCCGCCATCATGAAACCGGGATCGTAATTGAGCAAGGCGGCGTCGAAGTCGAGCAGGTACTTCCAGGATATCGCCAGAATGGCGACCGCCAGCGCCACGGGATTGAAGACGTTGCCCCCGATGCCGCCGAAGATGTGTTTGCCGATCACGACGACGATGAAGGTGCCCGTCAGGACCGCCCACCAAGGCAAAGTGGCCGGCACCAGCATGGCGAACAGAAGTCCGATGAGCGCGGCGTTGCCGTCACCGATCGTGATGGTCTGCTTGGTGACCTTGTTGATGGCCAGCTCCCAGCCGATGGCGGAGGAAACCGACAATGCGGCGACGGCCAGGGCCGGAGCACCGTAGTAAAAAATGCCCATGAATACGGCCGGCAGGGCGGCCAACATGGTGTGGTAGCTGCGCTCGGTAATGTTGCTGCCGTAGTGCCAGAAGGGCGCATGTGAAACGATGAACTTTTTCCGACTAGTCATTCGCCGCCTCCGCTGCTCTGGTCCGGCCGAGTTCGAATTTGGCCAAACGGATGTATTGAAATATCGGTATTTTTGAAACGCACACGAAGCTGCACAGCCCGCATTCGATGCACGAGTAGAGGTCATAGAGATCCGCGGCATCTTCGTAGTGCCCGGCTTCTAAAAAGCGGACGAGCATGTTGACCGGTATAGCGACCGGGCAGACCCGGATACAGTCCCCGCAATTGATGCAGGGATAATCGGAGACGTACGGAATATCGTCCTTGTCCTGCACCATGATGGCACCGGTGTCGGGGGTGATCGGAAAATCCTCTGAATAAATGGCCGCTCCGGTCATGGGGCCGCCGATGATGAGCCGGTCGCGGTCCGCGAGGGTGATGCCGAGGGCACTCAAGACGTTGACAATGGGTGTTCCGATGACGGCCGAGACCAGCGTGCCGCCGCCGGCCTTGTCGACGACCGTGATCAGTTTTGAAACCGGATAGGTCCCGGTCTTAAAGGCCGTTCCGATCGACGCGACCGCTTCGGCGGTGATGAATGTCACCCCAAGGTCTTCCGGGGTCTGGCCGGCCGGGACCATCCGTTTCAGGACATCTTTCATGATCATCGCGGGCAGGGCGGCCGGGTATTCGGCGTCAACCCGTTTCATCTCGGCGCCGATGTGACCGTAGCCCTGGATGATTTCTCCCGGAACCGCAATGATGATTCTTTCCACGCCGGTGATCTGCTTCAAAAAGACAATGCCGGCCTTTACCTCGTCCAGCCGCGATTTGATGACGAACTGGTTGGTTGTGACCAGAAGGTCGGTGTCTCCGCCGTAGATCACGATCGTGTCGATCGGCACCTCGGGGTCTCTGAACTTCTTCAGCAGCGGCGCACCGGGGACACTCACCAGATAGTCGAGGGCGGTGTCCAGCGCCGGCAGTTTCGACTGTTCCGCAAACTGGCCGTCGATCTCCTCGGTCCCGCTCACGCCAATCGTTACGGCAGTGAAAATCCTGCCGAAGTCACCGATGTGCGGCGCGACGGAAAGAACCGATCCGCTGACACTGGCGATCACACAGGCCTCACCGGTTTCGGAAAGCGTCAGTTTCTGACCGCGTTTCACCATGTCGCCCGGTTTGACGCCGGCTGCATCTTTGGTGTCAAAAGGCGCTTCGATCAAAAGGGTTGCCGTCTCAGGCGGAGGGATGGATTGCGGTTCCGGAAGTTCACCGGTCAAAAGGGTATACTCGAGGCGGGGCTTAGCAAGTCCGAAAAAAGATTTTCGTATCATAGGTCACCCTTATTGGTTTGATCGCACGAATCAGGGGGAACAAAAAGTCGGGCAATGGTTCAGTGTCGGCTTACAGCACATGACATGAATTGCAGTCAACGGGACCCGCGCCGACCGCCTCGTGGCAGTCGATGCACTGTTTGTGGTAAGCGTCGACTCTCTTGACCGTTTCCGTTCCTTCGATATCCCCTGCATCATGGCATTCGAGGCAACTTTCCGGAATGACGCCCTCCTCGGCTTCCATGGGGTGGCAGGCGTTGCAGGAGGTCAGGGCCGACTCATCTTCCGGCGGATGGTGGTGGCAATCGTAACAGGAAATACCGTATCCGGTGTCGGCCGAATGGGTTTTATGGTCGAAGAGAACTTTACCGGCAGTGGTTTGGTACATGACGCGGATCGGCTCGCCGGGTGGCTTGGCGGAAAAGGCTGTATATGCGTAGCCTGCGACTCCCACTATGAACAACGTGATCGCCAGTCTGTATGCCAGTTGCAGTTCTTTTCCGGAACGTGACATATACATTCCTTTCAAGGGCGGGGCAGTGTTAAAGGAGAACGGGCGCAAAAAGACGGCCATCGACTATCACAATGAGGTTAACCTTTCAAGATTTTTTTTGATTCGGATCGCAAAAATGTCGCCGTTGCGAAAAGAGGTCGGTGGCACGCCAAAACACCGCCGGCGGTTTCCGTCTTCCTTAAATTTGAAACGCTCGGTTTAGGCCTTGATGTCAAGCGGAGAGGTCGTTCGGTCGGTTTTCAGCGACAGACGCCGCAGCGGCGGCAGTCATCCATGGGGCAGGGGGGCGAAGGGTGCCCGGCAAGCGCCTTGTGATACTCGCGGGCCAGAAAGCTCTTTTTGACCCCATGGTCGATGAAGTCCCACGGTAAAACTTCATCCACCGGACGCGACCGCACAACGTAAAAGTCGGCGTTCAGCGGTGTTTCCTTGAGGGATTGCGGCCAGTTTTGCCGGTTTTTATGCGCCAATTCCAAAAGGCCTGCGACCCGGCGGTCTCCCCGTGACAGCAGCGCCTGGACATAGGCCCAGCGCGGCACATCCGCATGAACCCGGACATTGGGCACTTTCTTGAGGCCGTCCTTGACGGTGCGGATCTTTTTTTTCAGGGTTGAGGCATCGTCCATGGCGGCCCATTGGAAAGGGGTGACGGGCTTGGGCACGAAGGAACTCAGGCTGACGGTCATCTCGCCGATCCGTTTTTGACCGCGGCTGCGGCTGAGAAAGACGTGTTTGATCTTTTTACACAGCCTGACGATGGCCTCGACGTCGTCCGCGGTTTCGGTCGGCAGGCCGACCATGAAGTAGAGTTTGAGATTCGGGATGCCATTGGCGACCAGCAACCCTGCGGCCCGCAGAATCGTGTCTTCGTCGATACCCTTGTTGATTACCCGCCGCATCCTCTCGGAACCGGCATCCGGGGCGATGGTGGCGGTTTTGACGCGGCTGCGGCGCAGCGCGGCGACCAGCTCGTCATCGAGCGCATCGGCCCGCAGTGAACTGAACGATACCCGGATATCGTCTGAATCCGCCTGATGGCAAAGTTCCCTTATTCCCGGCAAATCCGATACCGCCGCCCCGACCAGTCCAATGCGGTCGGTGATGGCTGCACCTTGTTGCATGCAGGCCTGCAGGAGCGACAGCGGGCGGAAACGGGGCGGACGGTAGATAAACCCTGCGCTGCAGAACCGGCATCCGTGGGGACAGCCCCGGCCGACCTCGATCAGGAAGGTTCGGTCGAAAGTCGTGTGCGGGGTGACCACGGCACTGCAGGTGGGAACCTGTGACAGGTCGGCCAGGTAGGTTCGTTCAACCTTCTCGGGGACGTCGGTCAGCAGGTCAACCGCGGTGAGGCTGCCGGCTTCGTCATAGACGGGGTGGTAAAACTGTGGGGCGTACACGCCTCGAACCCGCCGGGCACAGGTGGCCAACAGTTGCCGACGGTCCCGCTGTTCAGGATATCCGCTGTCTCGCAGGCAATCGAAGAACCCTTCCAGCATGGCTTCCGCTTCACCGATCAGAAAGCAATCGATGAAGGGCGCCAGCGGTTCCGGGTTTAGAAAACAGGCGACTCCCCCTGCAATCACCAGGGGGTGGGTGTCTCTGCGTTCACGTGACTGCAGGGGGAGACCTGTTGTTGCCAGAACCTCCAGTATGTTCGGGTAATCGTTCTCAAAGGAGACCGAAAACGCGATGATGTCGAACTCCGTCAGCGGTCTTCCGGACTCGACCGTGGCCATGCGAAATTCTGCCGGCTTTTTACCGTCCGGCAAAAAAGCCCGTTCGCAGGCCACGCCTTCGAAGCGGTTCAACAGGCGGTAAACCACCTGAAATCCGAGGTTCGACATCCCGACCGGGTAACGATTGGGATACACCAGAACGACCCGGAGGCGATGGGGACCGCTTTTACGGATCGTTCCGATCTCCGCGTCGGTGGGATCACTGGGGGTCTGCCGGTTATTCTTTCTAATGGAGGTTGCCATCAACTGTCGCTTGCACGCCGCCCTTCTCGGCCGTGTGAGATCATGGCGACAGTATAGCGACGTTCACGTCGATTGGCAACGTGGCCGCTTCGGTTTCTACCAACGACGGCATGCGCAAGAAACCGCCCCGTTTCCAATTCATCGGGTGTGGAACGGATTCAACACCGGCGAGCCGACGCGGATCGATCAGTCGGCCTTGCGCCGCAGAAATGTCGGCACATCCAGATCG
This sequence comes from Desulfobacterales bacterium, assembly GCA_049687935.1. Lineage (GTDB taxonomy): Bacteria > Desulfobacterota > Desulfobacteria > Desulfobacterales > SG8-13 > JARFQH01. Next base: position 4,894 of record JBAVJU010000026.1, read on the forward strand.
TTGTTGTCCAGAATGATCCCGCGGTGCCCGCGATACAGCGCACCACTGTTTTCGCCCACGGCTTCTTTCTGACGAATGAAGGTCGGCACGTCAAAGTCTTCGCCGTGTTGGAGGTCTGCGGGGGTGAGGTCCCGCACCTTACCGCGCAGTTTGAATTCTTCGCGTCGGCCCCGGATGGTCGTTTCGGCGGAGCCGCCGATGCCGGTGGCGATCAGGGTGACGCGGATCTCGTCGCCCAGGGTATCGTCGATGACCGTACCCCAAATGATATCGGCATCTTCGCCGACCTCGCTGTAGATCCGGTCCGAGGCCTCGGTCATCTCCTCCATGGTGAGATCGCTGGTGCTGGTGATGTTCATCAGCACGCCGCGGGCACCGGAAATGGAGATATCTTCCAGCAATGGGTGTGAGATGGCCCGTTCGGCGGCCAGCACGGCGCGGTTTTCGCCGCTGGCGGTGCCGATTCCCATGATGGCCATCCCGGCTTTGGACATGGTCGTCTTGACATCGGCGAAATCCAGGTTGACCAGACCCGGCATCATGATCAGGTCGGTAATCCCCTTGACCGAATGCAGCAGGACCTCATCGGCTCTTCTGAACATTTCGATCATGGTGGCATTCTTGGAGGCGATGCCGCGCAGACGGTCATTGGGGATCGTGATGGCGGTGTCGGCCATATTTTTCAGGGCTTCGAGGCCTTCCTCCGCCTGTCGCGACCGTTTGCGGCCTTCGAACGAAAAAGGCTTGCTCACAACGGCCACCGTCAGAGCGCCCAGGTCTTTACAGATCCGGGCGATGACCGGTGCTGCACCGGTTCCGGTTCCGCCCCCCAGGCCGGCCGTTATAAACACCATGTGGCTGTCCTTGAGAAGCTCACGAATTTCCTCTTCGCTCTCGATGGCCGCCTGGCGTCCGACTTCGGGGTTGGCACCGGCCCCCAAACCTTCGGTGAGTTTTTCACCCAATTGGATCTTGATCGGGGCATTGGAGGTCTCGAGAGCCTGGGCATCGGTGTTGGCGGTGATGAATTTAACACCTTGGAGTTTGCTGGCAATCATGTTGTTGATGGCGTTTCCGCCGGCCCCTCCGACACCGATGACCTTGATTTTTGCCGATTTTTCATTGTCAACGAAAGTAAACATGTTTCACCCCCTGTGTGATTGTTGATCCAGGCCACAGGAAACCGGACTCCGGAAATCGTCGGCGTCTCCCCATGCACGCTTTTTTGTCCGTCGGCCGGCACCCGTTATCCTGGATCGTTGGATTGACATTTTTTTACGATTCCTGTCGCAGATTCAGCCGGACAGCGACCGGCCGCAGTCCGGAATTTACACCACTTCTTGAAACCACCGCTTCATGCGGGTCATGATGCGATTAAAGATATTGTTGTCGCGGATTCTGAACTTCTTGGAACTCTGCCGTTTGGCTCCGTAGATCACCAAGCCCACGCCGGTGGCATACATGGGGTTGTTGACCACGTCGATCAACCCGCTGATGCCTCGGGGCTTGCCCAGTCTGGTCGGCAGTCCGAAAACCGACTCGGCGATTTCGGTCGTGCCGTCGAGCATCGAAGAGCCGCCGGTGAGAACCACTCCCGAGGAGATTGAATTTTCCTGGCCCGCGCGGTAGATCTCGCGGTTGACCAGGGTGAAGATCTCTTCCATGCGGGGTTCGAGGATTTCCGCCAAAATCTGCCGCGGCAGCTTACGGGGACCGCGACCGCCCATGCCGGGAATCTCGATGTTCTCGTCGTTGCGGATATTGGCCGCCAGGCAGGTGCCGTACCTGGTCTTGATTTTTTCGGCTTCGGCATGGGGCGTCCGCATGCCGATGGCGATGTCGTTGGTCAGGTTATTGCCGCCCAGGGCCAGAACGAAGGTGTGCTTGATGTTCTTGCCGGAAAATACAGCCAGGTCGGTGGTTCCGCCGCCCATGTCGATCAACGCGGTGCCGAGATCTTTTTCCTCTTCGGTCAGCACGGCTTCACCGGAGGCCAAGGATTCGAGCACGATATCGCCGACGTCCAGACCGGACCGGTTGGCACACTTTACGATGTTGTGGGCCGAGGTCACGGCGCCGGTAACGATATGGATCTTGGCTTCCAGCCGCACGCCGGCCATACCGACCGGGTTTTGAATTCCGGCTTCATCGTCGACGATGTACTCCTGAGGCAGCACATGGATGACCTCCCGGTCCATGGGAATGGCGACGGCCCGGGCGGCATCGATGACCCGCTCGACGTCCTGATCCGTGATTTCCGAGCCCTTTATGGCCACGATGCCGCGGCTGTTGAAGCCCGTGATGTGGCCACCGGCAATACCGGCATAGACGGACGAGATCTCACAGCCGGCCATTAGTTCGGCTTCCTCGACGGCCTTCTTGATCGATTCCACGGTCGATTCGATGTTGACGACCACGCCCTTGCGCAGTCCGATGGAAGGGTGCGTGCCGATGCCGATGATGCTGAGCTTGTCACCGGAGACCTCGCCGACCACGGCGCAAATCTTGGTCGTCCCGATGTCCAGACCGACAACGATTTTTCCCTGTCCCTGCATATCCCACCCTCCTGTTAGGCCGACGACAACGCGATTGCTGCCGGCGCATTGTTCGATATCTTGGGGCCCTTGTGGCCGGTCTCCGATGCCTTTCCGTTATCGTAAACCGGCTCCACGACGATGCGGTCCAGGTTGTTCAGATCCACCGTCTCCAGTTCCCGCCATTTGTCGGGGCGATGCTGCTCCAGATAAGCGAGCAACCGCCGCAGCACGGTGTACTTTCTTGCGTAATCCTGGAACCCGAGCTTGACGGTCTTCGGTCCCTTGCGTGTCTCCAAGGTGATGCCGGTCTCACTGTCCACCACGATCCGGGAAAGTTTCCGGTTGGGGAGAATGCTGTCGGCCGGTGTTCCGAGTCGCAGCACGGCGACAACCGCCGCAAATGGAGAAGCCGGGCCCTGATCGGCTTGGGGTTGCCGGTTTAACGGCGGCGCCGGTAGGCCGGCACCGGCAACGGACGGTCGGAGTTCGATATCCGCATAGCGAAGTCCCGTGACCACCGGCAGATTTTCGGCTTCCCGCGGTGCCAACTCCTTGAAAATTGTCCCGGCATCATCGAGCAGGAACTTGCGGCCCAGGTCGATAACGGCCAGGGGGCGATATTCGCGGATGACAACGTGAATCCCGTCCGGTATTTCGCGTCGGATCTGCGCCTCGGCGATCCAGGGCTCGGCCAGCAGACGTTTGCGGGCAGCGACCGTATTGACCGCCAAGATGTTGGAACCGGGGAGGATGCCGGCCCGTTCGCAAATCTCTTTTCGATTCAGGCGATAGTTGCCAGTCACCGCAACCGTCTTGGCCTTGAACGCATCGCACTGGGTGATTACATCGTGGCAGAAAATCAAAATGATGCTGAGCAGGGCTACACCGATTCCTCCGGCCGCCAGCTTCAGCCCAACTGAAACCCAGTGACGGCTTTTTTCCGGCCGCTGTCGTTTGAAACGATTCTGCCTCTTGCGTCTAATGCCCAACAACTTTCACCTCGGGGACGAGTTCAACCTTGAACTTTTCGGCCACATTCTTCTGCACCAGTTTTGCGAGCGCCAGGATGTCGCGGGCGGTCGCTCCGCCGCTGTTGACGATGAAGTTGGCGTGCCGGGTTGACACGCGTGCACCGCCGATCTGTCGCCCTTTGAGGCCGGCCTTTTCGATCAATTCGCCGGCCGACCGATCCGGGGCCGGATTTTTAAAGAAGCACCCGGCGCTCGGTTGGTCCAAGGGCTGCCGGGCCGTTCGTACTTTCAGGATCTCCTCGGCTTCGTCTGCCAGCATCTTCGCATCCCCCGGTTTCAGTGAAAAGGAGCCGTCGACAATGATCGGGTTTTCGCCATCGCCGTTCGGCCCCTTCCTTTTCCAGGAAAGAGACCGGTAGGAGAAATCGAGTTCGCGACGGTCGAAGCGAACCCACCGGCCGTCGGCTTGCAGGCAGCCGACCGACACCAGGACATCCGCCATCGACCCCCGGGCCGTTCCGGCGTTCATGACGATCGCACCCCCCACCGTTGCCGGGATGCCGAGCGCAAAGTTCAACCCCGCAAAACCGCGCTCGATGCTGTACCGGCAGAGGGACGGCAGTTTGACCCCGGCCTGAGCCGTCAACCGGATACCGCTGCCGCCTTCTTCCGTCTGGATATCTTTCAGGCATCGGCTCAGGCTGATGACGACGCCGTCAAGGCCGCCGTCTTTTACGAGCAGATTCGAACCGCCCCCGATGACCATCCAAGGCTGTCGGCCCGACCTGCACCAGTGCATCAACTTTTCCAGGCCAGCCGTATCGGGCGGTGTTACGAAAGCCTCGGCCGGACCGCCGACCCTGAAATAGGTGTGCCGGGTCATCGGTTCGTCGAAACGCACATGGCGGCCGAACTGTTCGGCCAACCATTTTTTATCCG
>JBAVJU010000027.1:0-5451 GCA_049687935.1 Desulfobacterales bacterium
ATGGCCGCCGACCGGTCATCATCGACTTCAGCCTGAGGGTGGCCGATGGTGAGATGGTGTCGATCCTCGGTCCCAGCGGCGCGGGCAAGACGACGATTCTGAAAGCCGTGGCCGGCTTGATCGAACCGGTCAGCGGTGATATCCGGCTTGATGGAAAATCCCTGGCGGGCGTTCCGCCGGAAAAGCGAAACACGATCATGGTTTTTCAGAAACCATTGCTTTTTCCCTTTATGAACGTGGAACAGAACATCGCTTTCGGGTTGAGGATGAAGGGGGTCGTGCAGCGGGAGGTGCGCAGGGCGGTGCAGGATATTTTGGCCCTCATGCAGCTGGACGGTCTCGATAAAAGAAAGGTCCATGAACTCTCCGGCGGACAGCAGCAACGGGTCAGTCTTGCCCGGGCGCTGGTGTTGAAACCGGCTGTGCTGCTGTTGGACGAACCCCTGAGCAACCTGGACGCCAACTTGCGTCAACAGATGCGGGAACTGATTCAAGAAATTCAGGAAAAGACGCTGGTGACGACTCTCTTCGTGACCCATGACCAATCCGAAGCCCTGATCATGTCCCATCGCGTTACCCTGCTTCTGGACGGCAGACTGCGTCAGGTCGGCAAACCGCAGGATCTTTACCACCGCCCCGCGGACCCTGATGTCGCCCGGTTCTTCGGCGGCACCAACTTTTTCAAGGGGCGATTCAAGGACGGATGTCTCCACACCGGTTTCGGTGATTTCGAATTGCCGGCGGTCAACGGCAACGGACTCCCACTGACCGCGACGATTCGACCGGAAGATATTCTCATATCGGCAACCGGCGACTTCGAACTGCAGGGGCGAGTGGAACGCGCCCACTTCGAGGGCATGGCCACCCGGCTTTGGGTGAAATGCCGCGGTGGACTCCTGGTGGTCTTGGCCGCCAGGGGGGAGTTCTTTCCCGGTCAAACGGTCCATTTGCGCCTGCCGGCCGAAAGGATTCGGGTGTTTCCGCCATAATCCGTTTAGCCCGTTGAGCCGGTTGTGCCCGTTGAGCCCGATTGACTTGTCAACCGGCTAAACGGGCTAAACGGGCTAAACCGGCTCAACCTATACTGCCTATGAGCTTGATGACAGACTATCTGCCCCGGGTGCAATCCTATCTCGACAGCCGGGACTGGCGTGACGTGCCGGTCATGAACGGGCATCGCTTTACGGTCGCCCCGCTCGCCCAGGGAGAATACAACCTGAACTACCTGATTTCCTCGGAAACGAACGACCTTAAGCTGGTGTTCCGGGTCAACATCGGCACTCAGATCGGGCGGTCGGATCAGGTTACATACGAATACCGGGCGTTGAAGCTGCTGGCAAAAAGCGGTCATACGCCCCGACCCTGTTTCGTGGACGACACGCGAAAGATTCTCGACCGGGGTGCGTTGGTGATGGAGTACCTGCCGGGAGAACCGCTGGACTACAACAGGGATCTGGCGGCGGCGGCGGGTCTTTTTGGCACGGTCCATCAGGTCGGGGTCGATCCGGCCGACAACCACTTGATCCGTGAAGATGCGCCGCTTTCGCTGATATACGACGAGTGCACGAGACTCCTGACGCATTACTTCGGGTCGGATCTGGCCGATGCCGCGATCAGCGACTACTTGAATGAGGTGATCCTCTGGGCCGATTCCGCCCGAGCGCGGGAGAAGTACTTCACGAAAGATCCCTGGCTCTGCATCGTCAATACGGAAGTCAACTCGGGCAACTTCGTCGTCAACCGCGAGCGCGGCTCGATTCATCTGGTCGACTGGGAAATGCCCCGCTGGGGCGATCCGTCGCAGGATTTGTGCCACTTCTGCTCCCCGTTGACCACGCTTTGGAAGACCGACTTTCGGATGGCGCCCCGTGAAAAAAAAGAATTCATCGATACCTATTCCTGCAGTATCGGAGACCAACACCTTCGTGACACGCTGCCGGATCGAATCCGCCTCCGCGACCCGTTTGTGTATCTGCGAGGCATCTCGTGGTCGGCTATGGGGTGGGTGGCCTATCAGACCGAGTTCTCGGGAATGAAGAATCCCGACACCTGGGAGATCTTGCAGCGCTACCTGGACCTTGCTTTCATCAGATCCCTGTTCGACCCGTTCCTCAAGGATTGACATTGACGATTTACCGGACGACGTAAATCTGCTATATGATGCAGGCCTTATGTCGCCCGACCATTTTTAATCAACCTGAACAGGGAAGAAAGACCGCGACCCGACACGGGTAACCTCAACATTATGATCGCCAAGCGAGCCATACTCGGAAATGTATTGATCAAAGAGATTATTTCCATCAGAACGGATACGCTTTGGAAAATGCTCGGTCAGAAAAAAGACAAAAGTTTGCCCGGTGTTACCGAAGAGGGTGCCACCGGGAAATACGACAACAAGGGGGCCATATTCATTCCGGGGGGATTGATTTTACAAGATGTGGATGAGGATCCCATTCAATATGAATCCGCCGGGGCAATAGACACCGGCTCGTTTATTGAGAAAATCAAGTCGGCCATGCGATACGATAATGCCACTTTGCTGTATCCGGATGGCGTTGTTTCCGGTATTAACCTCGACACCGGTTTTTTCTCGAAAGCCGCCAGAAGAATATATACCTTCAAAAGGGCTGCGTTTAGAAGAACGACGAAAACCGGTCCGAAGATCCCCACTAAAATAGGTTCGGACGATATCATCCGCAGTCATTGTCCAACCTATTTCAAACCGCCTTACGGTGCCCGAACACGGATCAGCACGTGTGCGTCGATCGGTCTGGTTGATCCGCCCATGTTCTTCACCTACTGCAGCAACGAGTTCAACTTCACCCAAAAACAGGCCGAGACCTTTTCCCGAAGCCTTGATGCGGCGCAGGAGCCGGTAACGGATAAAAGTGGCAATGTGCTGTATCCCCCATACATTGTCGTTTGCCACGATACGCGCTACAAAGAGAACAGTTTCACCGGTCTGACGAGAATATTGGGGATTGGAAAATTTGGTGAGTTCTGCACCTTTTCTTTAGAGGAAGTCAATCCGACCCTGCTCGGTGAACTCAAACGCAAGAATCAGGAGTTCAGTCCGGAGGATGTCTTCGCCGAACACGACGGCAATAAAGTGCTGGGAGTGCTGCGGGTTTATGCTCCGACAAATGCGGGAAAGCGATCTTCAAAATACGATCTTCACATTGTGTCTCCGAAAAAGGACCTGGATATCAATCCCGAACGGATAGAGAAAGAGGCGCGGAGCCGGTATAACATCGATTAGAGAAATAATTTGCGGATCTAAAGAAAAGTCGATGATTCCTTCAGGATTCATCAAGGGTTCTGAAATGCTCAAAAACGACTCGAAAATCTACGATTCACGCTTCAAATTCTGCAGTCGTACGGAACATTCGGGAAAATATCGTTGCCCCTTCCCCACGAGCGGTTGATCATCTTCACGCGCTATCCCGAGCCCGGCAACACCAAAACCCGGCTAATCCCTGTCTTGGGACCGGAAGGGGCCGCCAAGCTGCAGCGGCAAATGGCCGAACACCTCCTGGACCGCGTGTGCCGGCTTGTCCGAACGCGACCGCTAACGGTCGAAATCCGTTTTGCCGGCGGAGATGCGCGCCTGATGCAGAACTGGCTGGGGGCGGATTTTCTCTATACCGCCCAGGGAGACGGGGGACTCGATCAGCGTATGACAATTGCCTTGACGGCGGCATTTGACGCCGGTGCAAAAGCCGCCGTTCTCATCGGTACCGACATTCCCGGCATCACCGCAGAGATTATCGGGCGGGCGTTCGACGCGCTTAAGGTCAAAGATGCGGTCTTCGGACCGGCAGCCGACGGTGGATATTACCTGGTCGGCCTGAGGAAGGGGGCGTTGGAGCGGGCACTGCCGACGCTTTTTACGGGGCTGCCATGGGGCACAAACCGGGTGTTGGGCCTTTCACTGGAAAGGGCCGCGGAACTGACGCTTTCCGTGGCGCTGCTGGACACTCTCGAAGACGTGGACCGCCCGGAAGACCTGGCCGTCTGGGGGCGGTTCTCCGGGCCGAGGATCTCGGTGGTCATCCCGACCCTGAACGAAGCCGCCAACATCAGCGAAACAGTGCGGTTGGCGCAAAACGCCCGCAATGTCGAGGTGATTGTCGCGGACGGCGGCAGTCGCGACGACACAACTGAAATCGCCGGTCGACTCGGGGCTCTGGTATTGGCCGCCGAAGCGTCACGGGCACGCCAGATGAACTTTGGTGCCGCAGCCGCCACCGGAGACATTCTGCTTTTTCTGCATGCCGACACACGTCTTCCTGAAGGTTATGACGGTCAGGTTCGTGGGGCCCTGTCACGGCCCGGTGCGGCGGCAGGGGCTTTCGCACTCGGCATCGATTCGCCGCTGCCCTCTCTGCGCATCATGGAGTATGTGGCCAACTGGCGGTCCCGTTGCCTGCAAAAGCCATATGGAGATCAAGCGCTCTTCCTTGCAGCCGAGACTTTTCGGACCATCGGCGGGTACCCCGACCTGCCGATCATGGAAGATTTAGAACTGGTCCGCCGATTAAAGAAAAAAGGCCGCATTATCGTCCTGCCGACTTCGGTCACCACTTCGGCCCGCCGGTGGCTCCATGTCGGCGTATGGAAAACCTGGTTTGTCAACCAGTCGGCGATCATCGCCTACCTTTGCGGCATCGCTCCCGGCACGATAGCCCGGTTCTACAACCGTGAAAAGGGGACGAAAAACAGGCCACTTCCGCTCATCGGGCCTCGATAATTCGTGCGCCACCGATCGGTTGGTCAGTATCTCGGATTTTCCAGCAGAATATCGATCAGGGTCTCATAGCGGTCGAAGGGAGGCATGACGCAGGCACCCGCGAACCGTTCACGGGCCAGTTTCAATACTTCGATTGCATTCTGCACGCCTTCGGCCGCCGGGTTTTCAGCTCGGCGCATGATGTCCCGAACCGCACGCGGAACGGCAATGCCGGCCACTTTATGGTGGAGGAACTCGGCATGGCGATGAGAGCGCAAGGGAAGGATTCCCATGACAACCGGAATTCCGATATGCCGGACGGCCTCGGCCAATTCGTCGGCCGCGGCGTCGTCGTATAGGGGTTGGGTCACGGCAAACTGGGCACCGGCTTCAATTTTTCTTTTCAGCCGCTCGACCGCCTGTTTCAAGCCCTTGGTCTCAGGGCGCGGGTCGAGAACAACGCCGGTTCGAAGCTTCGCTTCGCGGGCCATGTTGACCAGATCGAAGACATTCGCGTCACGCACCTCCTTTGTTTTCGACCGGTCTTCAAAAGCGACAAAATCGCCTGTGGAGGCGAGAACCGATTCAATGCCTAAAGCGATGGCGCCCCACAGCAGAGCTTGAAGGCTCAAGCGGTTGTGGTCCCGGGTGGTGCAGTGCAAGATCGCCGGCCGGCCCGTTTTTTGCTGGATGAGAAGGCAAAGAGCCATCGCGCTCATACG
>JBAVJU010000028.1:0-9829 GCA_049687935.1 Desulfobacterales bacterium
TTCCGGTTGCGGTGATAGGCGGCCAGCAGGCCCAGGGCTTCGATGGTGTCATCGACGACGAAGCAGATCACTTTTTCTTCGATCCACTGCGCCCAGGGCAGCTCCGGAAGCTTGTTTCGTGCCAGCACCAACCCGCGACCGCCCTTCCGGACGACATCGTCTGCAAAACGGTGACCGTCGTGGGTCTCACCCTTGATGGCCACGAAGAGATCCCGGGGCGATATCCGGCGTGAATCGATGCCGATCCCACCGAACCGAATGCCGGTCTCCGAGCCGAGCACCTCTCCGCCGGTGGCTTCGACACAATCGGCCACCGTCCATTCCAGCGGCGGCAGCCTGCGCGCTGCGGTCCCTTGACCTTGCGGTTGTGTCATATCGGGTTTCCCGTTTTTGGTGTGCCGCAGATGACATCAGCCAGGGCTTGAGCCGCTTCGGTCCGATCGTCGAACGCAATGGTTTTGCCGCCGAGTTTCTGAACCGTTTCATGGCCCTTGCCGGCAATGAGCACCGTATCCCCGGGTCTGGATGCGGCGATGGCCAGACGGATGGCTTTGCGCCGGTCCGGCTCCACCGTATAGCCTTTTTCCGGTGTGCCGTTGCCCAGTTCGACCGCACTGTATTGCCTCCGACAGACTTGACGGGCGCCGACCAGGATTTGATCGATGATCACGAGCGGTGGTTCGGAACGGGGGTTATCAGACGTCACGACCGCCAGGTCGCACATCTGCGCGGCAATCTTTCCCATTTGGGGACGTTTGCCCCTGTCCCGGTCACCGCCGCAGCCGAAAACGCACAGGACCCGCCGGCCGGCAATGGCGGTCAGCGCCGCCAGAACGTTGCGCAGTGCATCCGGCGTGTGGGCGTAGTCGACATAGACAAATCGTTGCCCCTGGTTGGGGATCGGCTCGAGGCGCCCGGGAATCACGGCGGCATTTTCGATCCCGGCCTTGATGGCGTCCGTCGGAATATCGAGGGCAACCGCGACTCCCGCGGCACAGAGAATGTTTTCGCAATTGTAGCGGCCCACCAGTGCTGACCGGAAATCAAACGACCCAGCGGGTGTGTCGATGCGGCCGGCAATCCCTGACAGGTCCTGTCTGGAGATATCCGACCGCACGGTATTGTCTGGCGCGTCACCGACCGTTATTTTTTTCAAGCCGGCAATCCGGACCAGCTCTTCACCCTTCGGATCGTTGCGGTTGATGACGGCTGCGGCGCGCCTTTGTTTGGGACCGGAGCGCAGAATGTCGGTGAACAGCGTTTTCTTGCAGCGCCAGTACCTTTCCATGTCCTTGTGGTAGTCCAGGTGATCCTGCGACAAGTTGGTGAACACGCCCACGTCCATCCAGCAGCCGTCCACCCGGTGCAGGTCCAGCGCATGGGAGGAGACCTCGAGGACCACGTGGGTCACGCCGGCCGCCAGCATCCGGCCCAGAATCCGCTGCAGGTCGAGAGATTCAGGCGTGGTGACCGGGTTGTCGAATGTTTCACCGGCGTAGCGGTAGTTGACGGTGCCGATGACTCCCGGCGCGTACCCGGCCTGCAGAAGAATACGCTCGACCAGATATGACGTGGTGGTCTTGCCATTTGTGCCGGTAATACCGACCACGACCAGTTTTTCGGAAGGGTGACCATAAAAACACGCGGCCAGCGCGGCCAGCGCCCTTCGGGTATCCTCCACTTCGATTAAGGGGACACCGGAGGAGAGATCGACCGGTTTCTGAACGACGACGGCGACCGCCCCGTTTTCGAGTGCTTGGCCGATGTAGTCGTGGCCGTCGGCGGCATATCCCTGAATTGCCACGAAGAGCCCGCCGGGTTGGACATTCTGAGCCCGGGCATGAAGGGAGGCGATGTCCGGATCAGGTTTTAAGAGCCGGACGACATCGCCCTGTCTACGGGCCTGACGGCCGTTGACCCGTGATACCCGTATGTCTCCGAGCAGGCTGGCGAGTTTCAAATACGTCCCTCTGTTCCCTCGGCGGCTGCCAACTGGCCGTCTTGGCTGTCGGGGTGGACATTGAGATAGTTCAGCGTTTCCTGGGCGATTCTGCGAAATGCCGGCGCGGCCACGACCCCACCGTAATACTGCTTGCGGGGTTCGTTGATAATGACCAGGACGGTGATGGCCGGGTTGTCAACCGGTGTAAAGCCGACAAAAGAAGCCAAGTAGTCGTTATCCGAATAGGTCCCGTCCGGCCCAATCTTCTTGGCGGTCCCGGTTTTTCCGCCAACCGAAAAACCTTGCAGCGCGGCTTGGCTCCCGGTGCCGCCTTCGGCGACAACAGTCTTCAGAATGGTGGCGACCTTGCGGGCGGTACTCTCCGACACGACGCGCCGAACCACGTGCGGTGCGAACGACTGGACGGTTTGGTTGTTTTGGTCCGTTACGGCGGCCACGAGGTAGGGCTTCATCAAGACACCCTTGTTGGCGATCGCCGAAACTGCCGTCACCAGTTGGAGCGGAGAGGCTGCCATACCGTGTCCGAAAGAGATGGCGCTCGTATCCATCCGGGTCCACCGTCGATAATTGGACAAGGCGCCCGGGGACTCGCCGGGAGAGTCGATACCGGTTTTGGCACCGAAGCCGAAGTTCATGAGAGTGTTGAACAAGTGCTTGGCACCTACAATTTCGCTGATTTTGATCGCCCCGATGTTGCTGGAATACTTGACGATCTGCTGCAGGGAGAGCCAGCCGTGGGCCGAAACATCACGCACCACCTTGCGCCCGATGCGATAGGCCCCGTTTTCACAGAAGAAAATCGTATTCGGCGAGGAGTCCCCGAACTCGATCGCGGCGGTGGCGCTGAATATTTTCAGGGTCGATCCCGGCTCGATCGCGTCGGTAATGGCCCGGTTGCGCCAGTTGGCCGATTTGAATTCGCGATAGGCATTGGGGTTGAAAAAGGGATACTGGGCGATGGCCAGAAGCGCCCCGCTTTTGGGTTCCATGACGATGGCGATGCCGGAGTCGGCGTCAAATTCCGTGACCGTATCTTCCAGAGTTCTCTCGGCGATGAACTGGACGGTCTGGTCGATCGTCAAAATCAGATTTTTGCCGCTGAAATCCGGAACGTTTGCGCCGTTGGAGACGAACCGGTTGCCCAGTGCGTCCCGCAGGCAGGTGTATTCGGTTTCGGCACCTTTCAAGGTCCGGTCGTAGAAGTGTTCGAGCCCTTCGAGACCGGCCCCGTCGACACCGGTAAATCCGATGACCTGCGCGGCGAGGGTCTTCTTGGGATAAAAACGGTTGTATTCAGGGACAAAACCGATGCCGCCCAGATTCAGTTCTTTTACCTTTTCGACTTCCCGGGGAGTGGCCTGGCGTTTGACCCACACAAAGGTTTTCTTTGATCTGAAACTTCGTTGAAGTGAACTGCGGTCGAGATTCAACGGCTTGGCCAGAGCTGCGGCTGTCTTGGCCGGGTCGTCGAGGCGCGCAGGGTAGGCGGCGATCGATGTCACCTGGATGCTCACCGCAAGCTCCGACATTTTGCGGTCATAAATAGTGCCGCGCTTGCCCGATGTTTTAACGGAAGCCTCGTATTGGTCCGCTGCCAGCTGTGACAACCACGATCCGCGATAGATCTGCAGATAGGCGGCCTTGGCGCAGATCGCCCCTAAAAACAGACCGAAAAAAATACCGATCGTCACGACTCTGAAACGAAGATATTTGTTTTCTTTTGGGGTCACGGCAGGGACATCATCTGTTCGGCCCGCGGTATTTCCAGGCCGAAGCGGTCCTTGGCGATCTTGACGATCCGCCCGGGTGATTTCAATCGCGCCAGCTCGATTTTCAGATTGTTTTGCAACATGATCTGACGCTGTTGGGTTTCCATAGCCCGGCTGGTTTCATATCCGATCTGGGTACACTGCACCCGGAACCAGGTGTAGAGCAGCAGTTCGGTAATAAAGATAACCATCAGCAGGGCCCACATGCCGGCGTGCTGCAGGTAAGGGGCTTGTGAGCGTTTTTTGTTCATCGCCGCTCCTGGTCTGTTTATCTGTTGCGGGTCTGCGCTACGGGATCAGGCGCTTTCGGGCGTCAGTTTTTCCAGAACTCTGAGTCGGGTGCTGCGGGCCATCGGGTTGGCGTCGACTTCTGCCTGGCTGGGCCGCACGACTTTACGGGTCACGATACGTGCCACCGGTCTAAGGCCGCAGACACAATGGGGAAATGCCGGTGGGCAGGTGCATCCGCGGGCTAAAGCGACGAAGCGTTGTTTAACGATCCGGTCTTCGAGCGAATGAAAAGAGAGCACGCAGAGTCGGCCGCCGGGGCTCAAGTAGTCGGCGGCGTACGTAAGAAACGCTCTCAGCCGCTCGAGCTCGCGGTTGACAGCAATGCGCAGGGCCATGAAAACCCGGGTCGCGGGGTGAATCTTACGACCGTAACGTGCTTTACCGGGCAATGCCTCGATCACGATGCGGGCCAACTGGCGGCTCGAACGGATTGCTTCTTTTTTCCGCACAGCGGCAATTTTTTTGGCTATGGAGCGGGCCCGCGGCTCTTCCCCGTATTCTTTAAATATTCTGGACAGGTTTGCTTCACTCTCGTGATTGACAATTTCCTCGGCCGTCACCCCCTCTGCGGCATTCATACGCATGTCCAGCGACTCATCGCGGTTGAAACTGAAGCCGCGACCGCTGGTCTCGATCTGGTGAAGTGAAAGGCCGAGGTCGAGCAGCATGCCATCAACTGCAGGGATGTCCAGCCGCACCAGAATATCCGGCAGATTGACGAAGTTGTCATGGACGATATGGACATGGGCACTGCAGCGCTTCAGCTTGTTACGGGCGTTTTCGACGGCGTCGAGATCCTGATCGATGCCGATCAGGGTGCCGCCCGGCACGATCTTTTCACAAATGCGAATCGCGTGACCGGCACCCCCCAGGGTGCAGTCCGCGTATGTCCTTCCGGGTCGGCAATTCAGATAATCGATCACCTCGCTCGGCATGACGGGGAGATGATGATAGTGCATTCAACTAAAGACCTATGTCGCCAATTTTCTTTTTCAATTCGGGTTTTCCTACACTTTGCTCGAAGCGGCCTTCTTCGTTGTTCCAGTTCTCTCTGGACCAGATTTCAAAGTGATCGACCACGCCGACCAAAACGATTTCCTTGACGAGACCCGCGTATTCTCTCAACGGAGGCGGAATCAGAATGCGGTCCTGCCTGTCGCAGTAACAGTCGGAGGCGTTGCCGACGAAAAACCGTCGGAAGAGTCGCAGATCATCGTCCTTTGTGGCCTGATAAAGAATTTTTTGTTCAACCTTTTCCCATTCGTCAAACGGATAGGCCACCAGGCCACCATCCAACTTGGTGACCATGACACCGGAGCGGTCACCGTTTTTTATAGGCTCCTTGAAACGCGCCGGGATGATGACACGTCCCTTTGCGTCGATGTTGTGATATGAAGAGCCGCGAAAAGACACTTTTTTATCTCTGATCTCCAAATAAATCCACTTTAAACCACTTTTGATACAATTTAATGGTATTTTGCGCTGATTGTCAAGAAAAACAATTTGCAGAAAACATTTTTTTATAAATAATTAGCGGATGTTAATGATGTCGTTGGGAGGGTGGAGTAGAGTGGATGATATTTAGCAAATTCGACCAGTTAAAAGGCGATCACCCCCTAAAAATAATCCTATAAGGCGTATTTTGTCCTTGAAATACGAGCTTCTTCCCCTGTACAACAGAATCCGGAAAAAAAGTACCGACCAGTGGAGGCGAGGCCATTTGCCGCGAGGAATGCTGAATGCGACGAAAAGACAAAGAGATTACCGATCGAAATGAAATCGAGTTGATTATTGAAAAGTCGACGGTTTGTCGACTGGCGATGGCCGACGACAGTGGGCCTTACATCGTTCCCCTCTGTTTCGGCTTCAGGAACAACACGCTTTATTTCCACTCAGCTGTTGACGGCAAGAAGCTCGGCATCCTCAAAAAAAACCCGCGCGTCTGCTTCGAGCTTGACGGCGACTGTGAGGTGCGTGCCGGCGTTAAGGCCTGTGACTTCGGTATGCGCTACAGAAGCGTCATTGGATTCGGAACGGCCGCTTTTTTAGAGACAGCGGCCGCCAAGCGCGAGGCCCTCGACATCATCATGAAGCACTATGCCGAGGGGACGTTCGATTATCCTGATGCGTCGGTCAACCGGATATCGATTTTCAAGGTCGAGATCGACACCATGACCGGCAAAACATCTCCCTGACCGCGCGCCACCGTCTGATCACTTGGTGCGGAAAACGATCAATACACACCATGTTTGATGGTCACAAAAAACAATCTTCGCCCATCCAGGCTAAGTCCGAAAGGGTTCTCGCCGGGCATTGCCGCGCAACCGGGGATATGATCGCGGCCGTGCGGTCGACGGCTGCCGGTTTTTTCAACGGTGCGCGCGGCAGCCACGATTGGGACCACACCCGTCGGGTTTATCGCCTTTGCGACCGCATTGCTTCCGCCGAACAGGCGGATCTCGATGTGGTTCGGATTGCGGCGCTGCTGCACGACATCGGCCGAGCGTGCCAGGACACCTCCAGCGGCAGCGTCTGTCATGCCCGGGTAGGAGCCCGCCTGGCCGGGCCGATCGTCGAGGAACTGCCTTTGACGGAACGGCAGAAACTAAACATTTTGCACTGCATTTCCACCCACCGGTTTCGGGGCCGCCAGGCGCCGAAGACGTTGGAGGCCAGGGTGCTGTTCGACGCGGACAAGTTGGATGCCATCGGCGCGGTAGGCGTGGCCCGCGCATTTCTTTTCGCCGGTGAAGTCGGTGCGCGACTGCACAATCCCGACGTCAGGATCGAGGAGACGCAACCTTACACCGCAGACGATACCGGCTATCGTGAATACCGGGTCAAGCTGTGCAAAATCAGAGACCGGATGTTGACCGCCGCCGGCAGACAGTTGGCGGAAGCACGCCACCGGTTCATGGAAAACTACTTTCAACGTTTTCTTCAGGAATACGACGGAAAGGATTAAGGATCATGAGTATCAATGTGGTCGAGAAGATCGACACGTTTGTGACGGTGAAGCACGCCTTGGTGAGTGTATCAGACAAAGACGGTCTGGACACTTTCGTCCCACAGTTGCTGGAAATCAACCCGGGCCTGAAACTCTTTTCCACCGGCGGCACTTACAACCGATTAAAGGAGATCCTGGGGGACCGGACCGAGACCTGTCTGACCCAGGTGTCGGCTTACACGGGGCAGCCGGAAACCCAGGGCGGCCTGGTAAAGACGCTCGATTTTAAAATTTACCTCGGCCTTTTGACGGAAACTTACAACGAGGCCCACCAAGCCGATTTACAGCGGACCGGCAGCGTGCCGTTCGATATGGTGGTGGTCAACCTATACCCCTTCAAGGAAACGATTTCGCGGCCCGGAGTGACACTGGAACAGGCCAGGGGAAATATCGATATCGGCGGCCCCTGCATGATCCGGGCGGCTGCCAAGAACTTTATCCGGGTAGCTCCGGTCGTCGATCCGGCCGACTACGGCCGGGTCGTATCGGAGCTGCGGTCCCATGAAGGGCGACTGCCATTGGATCTGCGGTTCCAGCTCGCCGGGAAAGCGTTTGCCCACACGGCGGTCTACGACCGGGCGATTGCTGATTTTATGGCGGATCGCAATATCGAGGATGTCAAAAGGTGTTACAGGGAGTAGGTTTGGCCGGTTGCACCCGTTAGTCGGTTCGCGGATTTCATCGGTTTTGCTTTATGGTCACCACGGGTTGCGGGTTCTGAGTTTCAAGTATCAAGTTTCGAGTTTCAATTTTTTCGCATTAACAAAGGAGACTACCATGGCCGAAGATCTTAAAAAAATGTACCGCACCATCGTCGACGATCATTTTCCAGCCCGGATGGAGATCAGTTTCGTGGCGGAAAAAGAGCGGCAGACGCTACTTTACGAGAAGGTCCTTTGGGCAATCGACGGCGAGAACAAGGGATTGCGCTACGGCGAAAATCCGGGTCAGGAGGCCGCTCTTTACAAGCTGGTCAACGGAAACTTGATTCTGGGGGCGGCAGAATCGATTCAATCGGGACGGTACCTGGCCTCCGACATCGAATTGCTGCAGTCCGGCAAGCACCCGGGCAAAACGAACTTGACCGATGCGGACAATTCGTTGAACATTCTGCGATACTTCATGGACAAGCCGACGGCGGTGATCGTCAAGCACAACAACCCCTGCGGGGTGGCGCGGTCCGAATCCCTGGAGGAAGCCTACCTCAAGGCCAACATGGCCGATCGGGTGGCGGCTTTCGGTGGCTGCATCGCCCTGAACCGGCCGGTTGATCGGGCAACGGCCGAGGCCGTCAACCAGCAATACGCCGAGGTTGTCGTGGCTCCCGATTTCGAAGACGGCGTGATGGATATCTTTGCCAAAAAGAAAAATCTCAGAGTCATCCGGATCGGCAACATCGAGCGCTTGGAAACCTTCGTCGGTCAGCGCGTGGTCGAGTTCAAGTCCCTGATCGACGGCGGAATCATCGCCCAGTGGTCTTTTGTGCCTGTTTCCCGCACGCGCGACTCGCTGAAGACGGCGGAATGTGAAGTCAAGGGAGAGATTTACCGCGTGAAGCGGCCGCCGACCGATACGGAATACGCCGATCTTCTTTTCGGCTGGCTGGTCGAGTCGGGGATTACCTCGAATTCGGTTATCTACGTCAAGGACCAGGTGACCGTCGGAATCGGCACCGGTGAGCAGGACCGGGTCGGGGTGGCCGAAATAGCCCGCGACAAGGCCTATCGCAAACGAGCCGATCGGTATTGTTTCGAAGAATACGGCATTGCCTACAACGACATGAAAGACAAGGACAAACGGGCCGAAATCGACTACCGGGTCGCAAGAGAAAAGGGTGGACTGATCGGTGCAGCCATGGTCAGCGACGCGTTCTTTCCCTTCCGCGACGGGATCGACGTCGGACTCCGGGAAGGCGTTTCAGCCGTGATACAACCGGGCGGCTCCACCAACGACTACCAGTCCATCGAGGCGTGCAACGAGGTCGATGCGACGATGGTGTTTACCGGGCAGCGTTCGTTCAAACATTGATGACGCCTTAAGAAAATCATAACCGTTCACTGGGTTGCAAATTCCGATGCGCGTCAAACCATCTCATTGTAAGCGTTTACAGGGTGCCGCAGATGCAAGGCGTCGGGCGCGCAGACGTACTGTTGTACTTCAAGTGCCCGACAACAAAGCAGATGCGGTGCACTGTGAACGCTTACAAAAAATCAAGCAGCTGCGGTTCCTGTCACTGCCGAGAGAATTTTGTAGGCCTGCCAGATGATATACATGGCAGATCCGAGGAGAGTCCACAGCATTGCGGTCGCAAGCGGCACAAACAACAGACCTTTGATATTCATATTTCACTCCTTGTCGTCAATTAACTGCGCGATCCGAAACCTGATGACTTTTAACCGTTCACAGGGTTGCAAAGTCCGATGCGCTTCAAACCACCTCATTGTAAGCGTTTACAGTGTGCCGCCCCAGTGAAATAGGCTTCGGATTTCACGGGGCAGGCAGATGCAAGGCGTCGGGCGCGCAGACGACCTTTTGTACTTCAAGTGCCCGACAACAAAGCAGATGCGGTGTCCTGTGAACGCTTACATCAACTTTACTTCTGTGGGCTTCCTTTATTCTTCTTCTTTGTCTGCGTGACGAAGATCGGGCGACATCACCACAGCAGGTTAGGCGCACTTATATCAAAAGTCATGCCAAAAAATAAATTGAGATAAATGTATTATTTTCTTTAGGTTACATGAGGGAAGCTAAAACGGGGAGACTTTATTTTGGAAAATCAAGTACCCACTGCTGAGAAAA
>JBAVJU010000029.1:0-12917 GCA_049687935.1 Desulfobacterales bacterium
ATCCAGATCGGCGCCAGAGACCGTATTTTGGAAAATGCTCAGGACCTGTGGCGCTGCCTGCACTGCGGCCTCTGCACCCAGACCTGCCCGCGAGAGGCGGATCCCGGAGAAGTCATTCTGGGGTTAAATCGCTATGTCGTTGCGAACTGGAGGAGGTCTTGACATGTATCATCCCAAGGTCATCATCGATCTGATTGCCGATAACGTCAGGAAAACGAAAAACCCTTTCGGAGTCCCCAAATTCGTCATCAACAACTGGTGGAAAGGGGCGCAATTGCGCGGGCAGGGCGATGCCCTGCTGTTCACCGGTCTGATGTACCAGTTCGTACCTTACATCGAGAAATCGACCACTTATCTGGCCCGCTATGAGGACACCAAATGGGCTGATTACTTAGGCTACGCCAAATATATACCGAAGCTTCTTTCAGGATTGGGGCTGGCTTCGATCACTCCAGGTGGAGAGAAAAGAAAGTATAACGCCATCCTGCAAGACATTGCCAAAATATTGACCAAATCCGGGGTGGACTTTTTTTACAATCCCAAATTGGATGATTACAGCGGGGTCCTGCTTTACGATCTCGGAGACCAGGAAGGATTTGTCCAGCATGCGACGTATGTAGCGTCCAAGTTGAAACAACATGGCATCAAAAAGCTCATAACGGTGGACCCCCATACCACCTATGCCTTAAAGAAACTCTACCCTGAATGCACCGGCGAAAGCTTTGAGGTCCACGCCTATTTTGAGCTGCTTAATCTCAAATCCAAAAACGGCCCTCAACGGATTACTTTGCATGATCCGTGTTTTTACGGCCGGTACCTCGAACTCTCGGATGTGCCTGCAAAAGTACTTTCCGGCATGGATATCGAGTGTGCATCGATCAGAAACTCCGGTTTGTTTACTCACTGCTGCGGGGGACCGGCAGAGTCGATGTCTCCGAAGCTTTCCAAGGAGGTCGGAGAACGGAGAATTGAAGAACTCGAAGGAACCGGCGAGCCGATTGTCGCCATGTGCCCGATTTGCCTTGGCAATCTGCAAAAAGCCGGTGCCAATGTGGAGGACCTGTCGACGGTGATCGCTCGCAATGCGGCCTAATGGACAACCAACCAATTGTTCCTACACCCTTTTTTTGAGGATTTAAAAAACTAAAATAGGAGCCATGAACAATGTCTGAAAAACAAGAAAAAATTCTTTATTTGTGTACCTGCGGAGAAGATCGATCTGAAATGGCCCATGTCCCCTTCGTGCTGGCCAATGCCGCCTTGGCGATGGACATAAAGGCAACGATTATTATGCAGGGTGACGGGGTCCATATCGCTAAAAAGGGATATGCCGACACCATGCCGCGCGGCGGTGGGTTTCCGCCCATGAAGGAACTGCTCGCTTCGTTTATCGAACAGGGTGGGCAGATCAGGGTGTGCGGTCCCTGCATCAAAAGTCGCCATATCTCGGAGTCCGATTTAATCGAAGGGGCTGAAGTCACTGCCGCCGGGTCCGTCAATTTAGAAGCCATCGAATCCGATGCGGTGTTTGTATTTTAATGAGCGAATTCACGTCACCGGATTTGTTCCATTTATTTAAATGAGCGTGTCACAGACATGCAAAACGAGAGACACGATAAGTGAGGCATTGCCATGGAAAAGGCGAGACCCAAATTCCCGCCCAATAGAGTTACCGATCTGATCGACTCTAAAAAAAGTGGTTCTTCGGTGAACTGTCGAGTGTCCTTCGAGATTCTGCCGGTCGAATTTACCCATCGAGACAATCCGTTTCAGGCGTTTATTTTTCTCAGCCGATACAGCGGCGATGTCGATGGTCGGGAATACCAATTTAGAAAATGTTATGCCAGAGGCTGTCCCCATAACTTGTGCCCTCACGTATCCCAGGCGGTCATGATTGCCAACCGATACCTGCAGCGGGATTATCGCCGACTGGAAGAAGGGGGAATTGACATCGAGCGGCGGCTCTTCACATTGCCGGACATGATGGTCAAATATGACCAAGCTCACGAAGAGTACGGCTCGGTGATGGCCATTCACGACTATATCAATCTGGCACGGGAGGGTAATGATGTGTCCGTCGAAATCCATCTGGAACACGTACCCGCTGTTGAACACTTTGCCAATACCACCAGCGCCCAGATTTTTCTGATGGTCGACTTTGTCATCACGAGCTTGGGCAAGATCAGCCGTATCGAACGTTGTCTGGCCTGTTATCCGGAGAAAAGAGCCCAAGAGGAAAAAAAAGAAAAGGTAAATATAGCCAACGAGCGCCTCAAGCTCCTTTATGAGGAGTTCGAACAGGCCTCGGTAAAATATGAAAAGAATTTTTTCTAAAACCTGGGTGACCACAAGGAAGCCAAGCCGGTTTTCGATCTCGATTCGGTGCAGCTGATCAGGATTGCCGCGGGGCTGCAGGCCGGCAAGGACATGGCCGACAATGAGCTGTTGAACGCACCCGATTTTTTCATCGGCGCCGTGGTGAATCCCAACTTTCAACCACTACGTTTCCGGTATTACCGTGCCCCAGGAATGGATCGACGAAATCGGTTCAGTATGCCCCTGGGCTGGAGCGATGTCGTTCCGGATGTCCTGGAACAGGCCGACATACAAATCAAACACGATTAAAAGGGCCGGAGTCGGGAACCGGCATCTTGGGAGGTTTATCATGTTGGATGTTATCCATACGTCTATGGAAGAAAGAGTGGAAACGCTCGAACAACGGATAGTTCATCTGGAGGGCGAACTTCAGTCAGTAAAAGAAAACCTGCCCGACGATCAGCTTTCTATGGTCGTCTTCAGCGGAGATCTCGATCGGATCCTGGCGGCCTTTATCATCGCCACCGGTGCAGCGGCGATGTACGAGAAAGTCGTCATGTTTTTTACGTTCTGGGGAACGTCGGTATTGCGGGATCTGAAAAAGACCGTGACCAAAAAAGATCTGACCGCCAGGATGTTTGGCCAGATGCTGCCGAAAGGCGCCGGCCAGCTGAAACTTTCGCAGATGCACATGGCCGGGGTCGGCACCCGCATGCTCAAGTCCCTGATGAAAAAGAAGGGTGTGATGTCACTTGAAGATCTCATGAAAACGGCGGCTGAATTCGGGGTCGAGATCATTGTCTGCGAAATGTCGATGGATCTGATGGGCTTCAGCATGGAGGAATTCATCGATTATCCCAATGTTTCGCTGGCCGGGGCGGCCAACTTCTTGGGCGAAGCCGCCAAGAGCAAGGTGACGCTTTTCATCTAATCCGGCAATTCTTGGTGAAGATAAGAATCCACGCAACGGTTTACTGATATTCGCTGCACCTACCCATCCACAATTGCAAAGGTGCCGGTGAATATGATAGAGGCAATTAGATTTTTTTTATTCAACCCGACAGCATGAGGAGACGAACAGATGACCAACAACGTCGTGATTGCGTTGTCCTGCGGTACAAATGACACCAACCGGGCCACGCGCGCCATTCACCTGGCTACCATCGCCCACAAGGAAGGCAAGAACACCACGCTTTTTCTGCTGGATGAAGGGGTGTACCTGGCCAAAGAGGGGATCATCAAGAACGTGCGGGCCGCCACCGGCGATGTGGCCGATGACTTATTGGCGTATCTCCAGGCCTATGAAGTGCCGGTATTGGTCTGCACACCCTGCGCCTTGGCGCGGCAGATCAAGGAGGAGGACCTGATCGAGGGGGCCCGCATGGCCACAGCGGCCGAATTCATCAACCTGTCCTGTGATGCCGCTGTTATCAGCCTGTAGCAAAAAGTCGGCGGTCCAATAAACCGTGGCAATAATGCCGATGCATTTTTTCGTCAGACGCGGTGCAGTGAGAATTCGGCCTTTCCTTGGAAGTAAATTAACCGATACGGTGGATTTATGATGGCATTGAAAAACTGACGCACCCCCTTTTTATCTCATTGCCGTGACCAATCTTTTGCCGGCGGTTCGGGTTACATCCGGCGCCCGTCGGTTGAAGAAAACGGCGGCCGAGTGATTCCATAACAACGGGAACCCACGCATAACAAAGGAGGAAAACCGATGAAAAGATCCCGATTTATGCTGATTCTGTTGCTGATGCTGACTGTCACTTTGCCGGCCGTTGCCGCAGATTTCGCTTTCCACGGCGACATGAACAATCGTTTTCTGCTCTACACCAACCGTCAGGACTGGCTCACTCCGGAGCAGCAAGGAAAAATCAACTCAGAAGACGTTGACGAGACCTACGGGGAGCTGAAGTATCGCTTCTGGTTCGATGCCGCCAGCAACGACAACAAGGTAAGGGGCGTCTACGCGATCGAGATCGGCGGTATCCGCTTTGGAAGAGAAGGCAGTGGCAAGGGCCAGGGCGGATCCTTTTCGGGCGACGGTGCCAACGTCGAAACCCGCTGGGCGTATCTGGATCTTCAGATTCCGAACGTGGAGACCTTGGCCCGGTTCCGGATGGGCCTCATGCCGGTCGACGTCAACGAGTTCCTGTGGCAGGAGACCGCCGCCGGCGTGTTTTACGACGGTCAGCCCAACGATTTTCTGGCCTACCAGCTGGGTTGGATCCGCGGAATCGACCGCCTCGATAGCGATCTTCTCCCCAGCAGTTGGGGCGATCAGGACAATTTCCTGCTGCGGTTCAACCTCATGCCCGGCGACAGCACCAAAGTCGGCCTTTTCGGTCTGTACCAGACCGGTGACGCCCAGGACACGACCGCCGCCAACAACAACGTCATCGCCCCAAGGTCCTACCTTTTGAAACAATTCGCCGGCACCGTCGAGCACCAGATCTACACCATCGGCGTGGACGGCGGTACCAAGTACGGCACCTTTTTCGTCAACTGGAACCTGATGTACCAAGGGGGTGATTTTGATAACGTCATTTATGACGACGCGACCGGAAACGGCGTATCCGGTATCGGGCCGCTGCCGGCCAGGGATTACGATCTGAAAGCGTATTTTGGTGAAGTCGATCTCGGTCTCAGCCTGGGCAAGGGCACACTCACCGGCACCTTCTGGTACGCCTCCGGCGACGACAACCCCAACGACGACGAATTCAACGGCTTCCTGGCCACGGATCTCGACCGCGCCGACAACATCGGCATTTTCGAAGGTCTGTTCACCGATGACGCGACCTATTTCACCGAGAGACCGTACCTGCTCGACAAGGGTTTCGTCATGCTCAAACTCGCTTACGACCATCAACTGACCGAGAAGCTCAAACTCGGCGGTGCCGGCATGTACATGGAAACGGCCGAGGATATCACCTACACGGATTTTAACGGCACCCTTAGAAGCAACTCCGATGTCGGATTCGAATTCGACGCCTATGCGACGTATATGATTTTTCCGAACGTGGAATGGTCGGTCAACATCGGATATCTGTTTGCCGGCGACGCCCTGGATGCCTTTGAGGTCGGCGATCTGCAGGACGGCAAATCGGACGAAGACATCTGGGGCTCCAGCATGCGGATTCGCTACAAGTTCTAAATCCGCATGAAGCCTCTTTGCCTACGCAACAAATGCTCGAAGACTGGATGTGTCCGGTCTCCGGGCTATAGATTGCCTGTAACGGAGTATGCAAAAAATGAAAACCAACCTCGTTTTCCGCGTCAACCGGGCCATCCGTTTGGGCTTGATGGCCGCCGCCCTGATACTTTTTCCGACGCTTTCGGTCCCCGCCGCCCTTTCCGAAAACATCGCGGATGATTTCAAGCCGATTCCCGGTTTCGTCGTTCAGAAGGCGGGCGACGGCTGGATCATCGACCTGGATCAAAATAGCGGCATTCGGCCCGGTGACCTGTTCGGCGTCATCGGCAGCGGAGAGAAACTGGTCCATCCGGTCACCGGTCAGGAATTGGGCGTCCTCGAAACCCGCAAAGGGATGCTGCAAGTGATGCGCCTTATGCCCGGCTACGCCTTCACCCGGGTCCTGGAAGGCGCCGACCGGATTAATCCAGGCGATGCGATTCGCCGCTTTGAAAAGGTGCCGGCGCAGTTCTGGGACTATCCCGGCACCGGCCAATTGCTTGCCGAACAACTCGTATCACTTCTACCGCATCTGGACTGGCAATCCTACGAGGCCGCCCAAGCAGAAAGGCCGAAAAAGGGGGAGCCGCCGAAAACCCGGCGCAATGCGGTCTACTTCGTCTTCGACGGCCAGCAACTCAACGTGCGCGGACCGGATTTTCTGCCAGTGCTGACCTATGCGCTCGAAGGCCCGCTGGCTGACGCGCAGCCGGCGCTCCTGCCCGTTAAACCGCAGCCTTTGCCCGTGGTTTCGGAACCGTCTCCGGGACCGACCCCGGAACAACCGCCACGCCGGACAGACGCCGTGGTCACTTATCCGACTCTTCTCGCAGGTTCAGAAACCGTCGCCAACCTGGAACGGGTGACACTGAATGCCGCCTTTGTAAACCACGAAAACGCCCTGCTCATGGCCAGCACCGACGGATCGAAGATTTACATCGACCGGGTCGCAGAGCGGTTGATTGCACTCACTGTAGGCGACACGCCGGTTCCGGCAAAAATTCTGGCTCTCGACTGGTGGCAGCCGGCGGACGGCCCGCTCCATCTGGCGGTGGTTACCTGGTATAACGACGACGTCCGCAGCAACCTGTTTCGTCTGGAAGCCGACGGCCTGATCCTGGTTCAGGATTTTATCCGCCGTGTCTTGGGCACATTTGACATCGACCAGGACGGTCGCCCGGAAACCCTGCTGGCGCAGCGTCTGGATCGAAAAACATTTTTTGGCCGCGTGATCGAGGAACTGACATATAGGAACGGCAAGATGGTCCAACAGGACCCATCGGTAATTCTGCCCGAGGGATTCACCGTGTTGGGCGCATCGGTTGTCGATCTGACCGGTGACGGGAGCCCGGAAACAATTTTTGTGCGCACCGGACTGCTCTACATTTACTCCGGTAGGAAACGCCTGTACACCTCGCCCAAAGAAATGGGCGGCTCTCTCAACTACCTGGTTTACGATATCGACCCAACTGTAAAAGACCTGCAAACCACCCAGGTTTTTATCGAGGTGTCACCCAAGGCGCACGATTTCGACGGCGACGGCCGTTCGGAACTGCTGGCGGTCGCCTCGAATTTACCGGCGCTGACCGCTCCCGGACTAGGCGTGCGGGCCGATCAATTCAGGCTGGTGGTTTTGAAATTTCAGGATGGACGGTTTACCAAAGGCAAGTTCGAGGGAGAAATTGATATGGCCGTTCAGGGTTTGACGGTCAAAGACGACAGCGTCCTGCTCGTGCTATCGGAACCGGTCTCGTTCTTCGGCAAGAAAGGGGCCAGTCATTTGCTGCGGTATTCGCTGGCAAAACACTGAGAGGCTCCTCTCGGTTCGGACTGCCCGGGACCTATTTTTGTTGTTTTCATTTTTTGCCCCGGCACCGGTCGGCTTTCTTTTTCTATATCTCAGGCGGTCACTTTGGCGACGACAATTGTCAGGTCGTCCTCCTGCTTCAGTTCACCACGGAATTCTTCGGCGGCAGCGTGCACAGCCAGCAAGATATCGCGTGCGGATTGGCCGGCGTGTCGTCGAATCACTTCTTTCAGGCGATCCTTTCCGAACAACTCGCCCTTTTCGTTAGCGGTTTCCCAAATGCCGTCCGTGCCGATGAACAGGACTTGACCGTCCTCGATGGCGGTGGACGACTCGCGATACGGGATTGCGGCATCGACCCCCAAGGGCAAGCCTTTGCCCTTCAAATTGACAAAAGTCTCTGTTACGGGATCATACAGCAGGGCCGGGTCATGACCGGCCCGCACCCACTCGATTTTTTTTCGCTGCCGGTCGATCCGGGCCAGAAACAGGGTCATGAAACGCCCGGAGCGCTCCACATCTTCGGTAAACCTTTGGTTGACATCGGTGACGATCTCCCCCAAGCTGCCACGCATGGATACCCTTTGTCGAAGGAGGCCGCGGGCGGTAGCCATCAAAAAGGCGGACGGAAGGCCGTGGCCGGAAACATCCCCCACCGCTATGCACAGACGCTGCCGGCCCTCCTCATCCACGCACAGGTAATCGAAGTAA
The DNA here is from genome assembly GCA_049687935.1 of Desulfobacterales bacterium. Lineage (GTDB taxonomy): Bacteria > Desulfobacterota > Desulfobacteria > Desulfobacterales > SG8-13 > JARFQH01. The sequence continues at coordinate 8,031 of JBAVJU010000029.1, forward strand.
TCTCCGCCAGTCTCCTCACTGTAAAACGCCATACCGCGGATGTCCAAGCCCGAGAGATCCGGTGCGGCTTGCGGCAGGAGGTTGTATTGGATTTGCATGGCCACATCCATGGCCTGCTGCAACCTGACGTGGGTGTCCAGTTGGGGCCCGACCTGGTTAAACACACGGCCGAGGTCACCGAACTCGTCCCGGCTGCGGATATCGACCCGGGCCTTGAAATTTCCGTTGGCCAGCTTGTTGGACGCAGCGGTGAGCAACTCCAATGGCCGGGTGATCGAGCGCGAAAACATCAGGGCCAGGACGGCGTTCAGGACGACGAGCAGGACCAGGAAACCGGCCGTGACCTGCTCGACTGTTCGCACGCGGTCTTCAATGGCCTGACGAATTTCCTGGGACGGCTCCAAGATGCTGTCTACCGGCACGATAAAGACGAAAGAGGTTCCCTGGTGCGGCATCGGGCCATGGCACCAGATGCTGTCGCGCCCCGCGTAGGTCATCTGCCGGGTGCCGGAAACACGGGCCGCCATGTCCGCCACCACGGACTGAAGCTGGTCGATGTCGGTCGATGTCAACCAGCGGGATGCATCCTTTGAGCCATTGTCTTCCCACGTGATGGTGTCTTGACTGGCTTCGACCAGAATTTTCAAACCCACCTTGTCGGTTGACGGACGGGTAGATAACGAACTCACGAAGGAGAGCGTGTTATGCGGTAAATTCGAGCGCGGAATGGCTGACTCCAGCAAGGTGTCGAGGGGCACCACGATGCTGGTGATGCCCAGAACCCTTTCTTCTTCATCTTCCAGAGCAACCGAAACGGCTGTAACAGGACGTCGGTTCTGGGGGTCGATGTACGGCGCGGACCAGTGACTCAGCTTTTCTTCGAAAGCACTGCGATACCAGGTCTGCCTCAACGGATCGATGCCGAGGAAACGATCGGCGGAACACGGAAACTCCAGGGCGACGCCGCTCGGCAATCCGCCGTAATATCGCAGCGCCAGCGAGCCGAGCTGTCGGGCGAGGGCCTTAAAGACCGGTACGATTCTTTTAAGCCGGTTGAGATCTCTTGCGGCCTGCTCCGCCGGTGCATCCGGCGTGACGAACGGGCACGCGTCAGCGGTGACGTTCGAGAAGGAGGAGAGGGGAGGGCGGGACCCGGGTTCTTTGTCGCCAACCGCAGACGGATCGCTGTCTTCGAGGGACCTAGTGGCCCTTTGAGCGGCAGAATCGGCCCCTTCGGCCAGGGAGCGTTCCAATTCATAGGCTTGGAAAAACAAGGCCATTTCGACCTGTTCACGGCTTCTGGCGATCGACCGGGCATAGACGTCTGAGAGCTGCCTGAGCCGGCTGTGGGCATCGTCGATCTGTGATTTTATGACGCGGGTCGAGAGGGCATCGGCCATCAGGTGGACGTTGTGGATGCCGAAAGCCCTCAATCCGACGATCGGCAGAATAGAAAGGGCCAGCAACAGCATCAGCAGCTTCCAGCGGAATTTCATTATGACCCTCGTCTGGATCCGGCGACCCCCAAGGTGGAATCGACGCGGATCTTTCTCAGCCACTCCCACTCCCCAAGGAAGGATACCTGTTGTTTATCCTATAGTCGCAATGGGGGATATCAAAAACCATAATAACGCAAAAGTCATATCGCCACAACGGCGGGTTCATCGGGAAACCGTCGATGGGATACAGAGCGGAAAAATATACCCGACATTTAAGTTTTTAACACTTTTTCCGATAACACATCCGGGACCGTTCTGCCGGTAACCCCCGGAAATATTTTTTCGACCTACGTCCGTTCGAAAAGGAAACAGGCGATGACATCAGATGACATTATAGACGAAATTATCAACGGTATCGGTAAACTGCCCACCCTTCCGGGGGTGGCCATTAAAATTCTGGAAACGGTTCAGGATCAGAAGAGCGGATTGAAGGAATTGGCGGAAATTCTGTCGACCGATCCGCCCCTGAGCGCCGAAGTGCTGCGCATGATCAACTCGCCTTACTACGGTCTCAACACCCGCATCACCTCCGTGCAGCACGCGGTTAAATTGTTGGGGGCCACAACCGTCAAGAACCTCGCCTTGAGCTTTTCGGTGGTCAAGAGCTTTCAGACCGACAACAGTGATGGATTCGATTATACCCAGTTTTGGAAGGATTCGCTTTTCAGCGCCGTGGCCATGAGGTCAATGGCCAAAAACGTTTCCCGCCAAGCAGCGGATGACGCTTTTTTTCTGGGGCTGCTGCACAATATCGGCATTCTTACCTTGAGCCAGTGCATGCCTGATCAATACAGCCTCGTTTTGACGGAAAAACGAAAAAACCAGTCCTCCTACCATGATGCCGAGCAACAGGTTCTGGGATTTACACACATGGATATCGGCAGTCTCCTGGTGAAAAAGTGGGGACTGCCGGACACCTTTTACAAGCCGATGCGGTACCATCATTTGCCGGCGGAACTCAAGGGCGCCAGCCCGGAAATCACGCAGATGACGCACATCCTGCACCTCACCTCCCTGCTGGTCGATTTCGTCAACCTGCCCGACAAGGCCTATCACCTCGGTCTGATCGAGCATTTTGCCAAAGAATACGAATTCGAGGAGCACTTCCAGTTGGAGCCGCTTCTGGAGGAAGTGGGTGAGCTCACGAAGGCCGTATTCCCGGTCTTCGAAATCAAGATCGATTCGGAAACCCGCTATATCGAAATGATTGAAACCGCCCGAAAAGAGCTGATCCATCTGTCAGCCGATTTTCTCAGCCGTCTGATCGAACAAAACAAACGCATCGAAATACTGAACGAGCGCGCCACCCACGACGGATTGACGAAACTGACCAATTACCAGAGGTTCCAGGAAGTTCTGGATGAAGAAATGTACCGCGCCAAGCGGTATAAGTTTCCGCTCACACTGCTCATGGTGGACCTGGATCATTTCAAGAAAGTCAACGATACCATGGGCCATCTCGCTGGCGACTACGTCCTGAAAGAAACGGCCGAACTGCTGAAGAAGTCGTTGCGGAAATCCGACATTGCCGCCCGTTACGGGGGCGAGGAGTTCGCCGTCCTGCTGCCGGAAACCCCTCAGGAGGGCGCCTTCATTTTGGCCGAACGTCTGCGTGAAAAGCTGGCCTCGATGCAATTCAACTATGGCGAACACGCCATCTTCGTCACCATGAGCATCGGTATTGCGGCTCATTCACCCAAAACCGATTCGTCCAATGCGGACCTGATCAAGAAAGCCGACACCGCACTGTACCGCGCCAAGGAGGGTGGGCGCAACCGGTGCTGTCTGTTCTCCGACTGTTAGGGCCGTCTCGGATCACGGCAATATACGGGAGCCGGAACGATTCCCGTACAGCCCCTCTCCTAAGTCCTTTGCGGTGACAGTCTCCTCCTAAAGCGTAATTCCGATCGTTCCCCGTTGTTTTCGGCAGCAATTTTGTGTATGGTGCGGGAGTCTCGAACGGCGGCGGGGGACAGGTGATTTTTTCTCGTACCGGTAAAATTTGCGATGATTTTTTCGTGGTGGGGCATCCGGCCATACCGATCTATTTGCTTGATGGCCCGCAACCGGTGATCTTCGATGCCGGCCTCACTCTTTTGGGCGAACTTTACACGACCGAAATCGAAAAAATTCTGGGAAGCCGAACGCCGGCTTTCTGTTTTCTTACCCATGCCCATTTTGATCACTGCGGTGCCGTTGCTGTATTTAAAAAACGCTATCCCCGGATGGCGGTGGTGGCCGCTCACAAGGCCGGTGAGATCTTGAAACGGCCGAGCGCCGTCGAGAGGATTCGATACCTGAACCTCGCGGCCGAGGTTCTGGTGGCGCAAATCGGTGTGACCGGCACGCCCGGCGCACATTTTGAACCGTTCGAAATCGATCGATTCGTTCAGGAAGGGGATCGAATCGAAATCGCTACCGGCTGCCGTGTCGAGGTGATCGCGAGCCCGGGGCACACGTGGGATTGTCTGAGCTACCGAATTTCGGATAGAAATATTCTGCTCTCTTCCGAGGCCGCCGGTCAGCCCGACCGGACCGGATACATCGTAACCGACTGCCTGGCCGATTACGACTGTTATCTGGCCTCGCTGCGGCAGCTCAAAGCGCTGGCGCCTGACGTACTGTGCCCCGGTCATATCTTCGTCTACAGCGCCGAAGATGCCGCCGCTTACCTGGAAAGAGCCCAGGCGGCCTGTATCGACTTTTTCAACCTGGTGGCGGTCTGCGCAAAAGAAGAAAACGAGGATGTGGACCGCATCAAGCAGCGGATCATGGCCCACGAGTACGATATCAACCCCGGGCCCAAACAGCCGGAGCCGGCCTATCTCATCAACCTGGAAGCACGGATTAAAGCGGTTTTGAAGGCCGATTCGGCGATGACCAGTTGAGTTTACCAGACCCCTGACTTTTAAGAACTATTGATATGACCTCCCAACCCGACCTGTCCGTTGATATCGGTGGCATCCGCCTTCGTAATCCCGTGATGACCGCCTCCGGTACTTTCGGTTATGCCAGGGAGTTTGAAACCTATGTTGACCTGAACCGACTCGGCGGCATCATCGTCAAGGGGCTTTCTTTGACACCCAGCATGGGCAACCGGCCGCCGCGCATCGTCGAAACCGCCTGCGGCATGCTCAATGCCATCGGACTCGAAAACGTCGGCATCGAGACGTTCATTGCGGAAAAACTGCCATTTTTGCAGAAATTATCGACGCCGATCTTCGTCAATATTTACGGCAAGACCGTCGAGGAATACGCCGTCCTGGCGGAGCGGGTCGAAGCAATCGATGCGGTTGCAGGCATCGAGGTCAATATTTCATGTCCGAATGTGAAGGCCGGCGGCGTGGCCTTCGGTGTCGACCCCGATGCGGCCGGCCGGGTAGTGGGC
>JBAVJU010000030.1:0-3526 GCA_049687935.1 Desulfobacterales bacterium
ATGGGACCGTAACGATCGATCAGCTCGACCTTGAAATCGGAGATTTCGGCGACTTCCGTCACCCGCGACAAGCGTCGGTAGGCGGAAAGCCGTTGGTCGATGTCGGGAATATAGGATTCCGGAATAAAGGCCGACAGCTGGAGATTGATCTCGGGCGACAGCGGCTCCTGCACCGGCTCGCCTTTCATTTCGGCAACCGCATGTTCCATGAGTTCCAGGAACATTTCATAGCCCACCGCCGCGATGTGGCCGGATTGAGACGCGCCGAGAATCGTCCCGCCGCCACGAATCTGCAGATCGCTCATGGCGATCTGGAAACCCGCACCCAGGTCGCTGTGCTCCATTAAAACCTTCAATCGCTTCTGAGCGTCTTTACCGAGCAGTGCTTCGTGGGGAATAAAGAGGTAGGCATAGGCCTGGTCCTCGGAACGGCCGACCCGTCCCCGCAGCTGGTACATTTGGGCCAGGCCGAATTTGTCGGCCCGGTTCACCAGGATGGTGTTGGCGGCCGGGATGTCGAGTCCGGATTCGACAATGGTGGTGCAGACAAGCATATCGATCTCGCGCGAGAAAAACCGCAGCATGATCCGCTCCAGTTCGTCTTCGCTCAGGCGGCCGTGAGCGACGTCGAGCCGGATTTCGGGCACCAAGACTTTTATTTTTTTGGCAATTTTGTCAATGCTGGCGATATTGTTATGAATAAAAAAGATCTGCCCCTTTCTTTGCAGTTCCTTGCGGATGGCCTCGGTTACCACGGCATCATCGAACTCGGAAATATAGGTGATGATCGCCTGACGATATTCCGGCGGGGTCGAAATGAGGCTGATGTCGCGAGTTCCCATCAGCGACATGTGCAGCGTACGCGGTATGGGGGTGGCGGTCAGGGTCAGCACGTCGACGTTGCGACGCAGGGCTTTCAGTTTTTCTTTGTGCTTGACCCCGAAACGCTGCTCTTCATCCAGAACCAGCAGACCGAGGTCCTTGAAAACAACGTCCTTCGAGAACAGCCGATGGGTGCCGATCACGATGTCGATTTTTCCGGCTTTCAGGTCCTGCACGATGTCACGTTGCTCGCGCATACTGCGGAAGCGGCTCAGGCAGGCGATGCGCACCGGAAACGGTCCGAAACGGTCCGAAAAAGTGGCGAAGTGCTGTTCGGCAAGGACCGTTGTGGGCACCAGGACCGCCACCTGTTTACCATTGTAAACCGCCATAAATGACGCCCGCAGCGCCACTTCGGTTTTTCCGTAACCGACGTCGCCGCAGACCAGCCGATCCATGGGAATCGGTTGGGACATGTCGTTGAGGACGTCATTGATCGCCTTGAGCTGGTCGGCGGTTTCCTCGAAGGTGAATCCGGTTTCAAATTCCCGCAGTTCGTCTTCGAACAGGTTGAAGGCCACACCTTTGCTCACCTTGCGGGCTGCGTACAATTTCAGCAGTTCTCCGGCCATCTTTTCGGCCGATTTTTTAACCCGGGCCTTAACCCGTGCCCAGGACTTTCCCCCCATTTTGTCGAGAACCGGCACCACACCGTCCACGCCCAGATACTTCTGAACCATGTTCATGCGATCCACCGGCAGGTAGAGCTTGTCGTCGCCGCGGTAGGCAATCAGCAGAAAGTCATTGGTCGTCCCGTTCAATTTCAATTTGACAAGGCCCCCATAGCGGCCGATCCCGTGGTCGGTGTGCACGATAAAGTCGCCTTGCTTCAGATCCTCGACGTTGATCAGTTCCGCCGGAGGCGGCCGGTGGAGCTGCACCCGGCGTCGGCGGCGCGATCCGAAGATCTCCTCCTCGGTGATGACGGCCAACTGCTCGTCCGGCCAGGCAAACCCGCCGGAAATCCGGCCGAGGACCGCGAAGACCGCCTCCTTGCCCTTGATGGCCTCGGCCGGTGATTCGGCAAATTCGGTTTTGACGCCGTAGGGGATGAGAATCGATTGCAACCGCTCGCCGCGCGATTTGGAACGGCAAACGATCAGCGTCCGGCTGCCGGTCTGCCGCTTGTCCTCGATCCAATCGACCAGGGGCGCAAACAAGTCTTCTTTCGCCTCCTGATGCTTGAGTTCGGTCTGAAGCGCGGAGTTGTCCGCAACCGCAAACCGGCCGATCGAAAGGGGTTCCGGATCAGACACGCCTTTTCCCAGAACGGCAAACATCCTGAGACGCAGCGGCTTTCTCTGGTCCAGCATCTGCTGCGTCTGCTCCCACGAAAGGAACATCTGCTCGGGCTCCACGCACAGACGCCCGCTGTTTTTGGCTTCGAGGGTGTTGCTGCGCGCCCGCTCCAGGGTCCCCATGGCCTGACGCTCCAGGTCTTCGGCATCCGCAAGAACAAAGAGCGCACCTGGCGGGGCATAGTCAAACAACGAGCTCAATTCAGGAAAGATCAACGGCAACAGTCCCTCGGCACCGGGGAAGACCCCTTCGTGTTTGATGCGATCGACTATTTTTCGCACGCGTGTGACCGGCATTTCGAGTTTGGCCGCTTCCTGGCGGACGCGGGCTATCACCGCCACGCGGCTTTCGGCCTGCAGGATCGCCTCTCGGGCGGGCAAAATGACCGCTTCCGGCAGGTCTCTGATTTTTCTCTGGGTCGCGGCCGAAAAAACCCGGATGGTGTCGACCGTGTCGCCGAAGAATTCGATTCTCAACGGCTCCGGGTAGCCGGGGGTAAAGACATCCAGAATCATACCGCGCACGCAAAAATCGCCCGGTTCTTCGACGATGGCGGTGCGGTTGTACCCACCGGCAACGAGCTTTTCCACCAGCCGATCGCGTTCGCAGTCCTCTCCCGCCATGATCAGTTCGGCAAAGTTGACGAGTTCCCGGCGGGGAATGACTTTTTGCAGCAGGGCTTCAACGGACGTTATGACCAGCGGCGGGGCATCGACGGCCGTCAGTCGGTACAGGGTCTCGATGCGCCTGGCAGCCGTCTCGTTGTGGTAGGCGATGAACTTGAAGGGCGATATGTTGTAAGCCGGAAATATCGACGCCGGCCCCGAAGACGGCGGCAGGAAGAAGTGCAGGTCTTCCGCCAGGCTGTCGACCGCCTTCTGTGAACTCGCCACGAGAAAAATGGGCATTTCCAACCCTGCCCGCAGCCGGGAGACCAGATAGGCGGCACTCGCACCGGCCAGTCCGGTACAGTCGATGCCGGTACTGCGGCCCGGAAGTCGCTCGATCAATTCCTGCACAGACATTTTTTCTTGATTTTGCGTCATAAAAAACGTATCTATCCCATAATTTTAGGGCCCGCCGGCAGCGGTGCCGCAACCGTTCACAGGGTTGCAAAGTCCGATGCGCTTCAAACCACCTAATTGTAAGCGTTTACAGGGTACCGCAGATGCAAGGCGTCGGGTACGCAGACGTACTTTTGTACTTCAAGTGCCCGACAACAAAGCAGATGCGGTGCCCTGTGAACGCTTACACGGTGCCGGTAAAACGCCACCTTAGCTCAGCTGGTAGAGCAACGCACTCGTAATGCGTAGGTCTGCGGTTCGATTCCGCAAGGTGGCTCCAA
>JBAVJU010000031.1:0-2792 GCA_049687935.1 Desulfobacterales bacterium
TCGGTGGATGTAACGCAGTAGACGGGCCAAAAGACAAGCAAGATGTGGAATTATTTCTTGCTGGGGCCCTTAACTGTCCGACCCACCGGCCGACTCTGAAAAAACCATCAACGCGGACGGATCCGTGACAACCGCCACCGGACACGGGGAACGATGGCTTACCCGTTCCACCGCACTTCCGACGTACCACTTTGGGTCCTGACTTTTGGTGTGCGACCCCATAACGATCAGGTCTGCAGCAAACCTTAGGGCCCCGCGCACGATTTCCAGGTGGGGGTGACTGCCGCCCCACACGTAATATTCAACCGCTACGGCCGCCGGTATCCCGGCACCGAATTGTTGCAGGCGGTCGTAACAACGGCGCACGTCGGCATCGTACCGCGCCTTGGAATAGTGAGGAGACGGGGGCACGCCGTGCATGTGAAACAGGATCAGCCTGCCACCGGCTGATCGGGCCAGATCCACAGCATACCGCAGGGCCGCGCGACATGAATCCGAATAATCGACACCGACCAGAATACGCGCCAGCCGGACCATTCGGGCAGAAATAATCCGATTGACGATCCAGGTCGGACAGGGTTCGTATTTTGTGACGCCCTCGACCGTGCTGCCCACCCTGCCCTTAACCCTTACGACACCACGCTGAGCAGCCCGTCCGGCGTGCGGCCCGAGAAAGATGGCATCAGCCTTTTCCCGGAATGCCTGCGCGATGACCTGCATCCAGGGGAATCCCGTCTTGACAAGGATATCCACCGGATCGTGCAGGCGAAGGAAACGATGATAGGTGTCGCGAAGTGCCTGCAGCACTTCATGCACATATTCGGCTCCGGCAACGATCTCCTCACCGCTGCGGAAGTCTTTGACCCGCGAGTGATCGCTTTCGGAGATCGATTCCAGGACGTGCAATAGGATCAATCGAGCTTTGTGGTGGACGGCTGTCTTGAGGGCCGAAGCGACAACGGGATCAGGGGTCTCTACCAGATCGGTTGCCGCCAGAATGGTTCGACACAACTGCATTGTCCACACCCCCGCATCGGCTGAACCAGTTCGCTCCGGTACTCTTTAATTGACAAAGTGTTCCGCTCTTGGGAAAATACATCCGCCTAAATTGAGCGCTTCAAATTTTTAAAAAATGCTGAATCTCGCTGTTTCCCGATCCGCATTTTTTGACCATAGGAGAGCCTGATGAAAACCCGAATCGAATACGCACTGAGCTTATTCCTCTGCCTGTCGCTGACCGCCGGTTGTGCTGCATACACGGATATGAAAAAACAGGACGATTTCAGCGAGACGTCAAAATCCTATGAAAAGATGATCTTCTGGTCGAACTTCGACACCGCCGACTCATTCCGTGATCCGCAGGAAAGAGAAACCCATCCAGCCGACATCGATGAACTCAAGAACATCAAGGTGACCTCCTACTCGGTCAAGAAGGTGAGCGTTTCAGAGGATCAAGCGGAGGTGCGCCAGATTGTCGAAATCGGCTACTATCGGGTTGACCAGGTCACCTTGAAAACCATGCGCGATCAACAGGTGTGGGCTTACAATCCAATTGCCAAGCGCTGGTATCTCCAGAGCGGATTGCCGCCTTTCAAGTAAACATCGGGGTAAACGGCATCACGTCATCTTGCGCTCTTTCTTTATCATATCAAAAGCTTCCTGAATTTCGCGAAACTTATCCTGGGCAAACTTGGTAAACTCTTCCGGAAGACCCTTCGAAACGATCCGATCCGGGTGATACTCCATAACCAGCTTGCGATACTGGCTTTTAATCTTCTCATCGCTGTCTCTGGGGCTCACCCCAAGAATGGCGTAGTATTTATCGGCCGTCGGCGCATACCGCGACCGCAGCGTGTGGTAGGCGGCATCGCCGAAACCGAAGATTCGTACGGCCGAGAGAATCAGGCGTTCCTCGTGAGCATTCAGTTGCCCGTCGGCCACCGACACCCGCAGCAGGATGTCGACCATCAGTCTCAGAATTTCCGGCTGTGCGTGAAACTGACCGAAAAATTGACTGGCGAACTCCTCGAAGGTGTTGGGGGACTCGATCGCCGCCTGAAATATGTTCATGGCAACCACGCGGCTGTAAGGGTCCAGATTTAAATCCTGGACCATGAACCGGTTGACCGTGTCGATTTCCCCTTGGGTAATCCGACCGTCCACTTTGGCCAGCTTGGCCAACATGGAAAAAGCCGCTACGAAAAATGTGAACTGCGCCTCTTGGCCGGGGCGCTGGCGGATCACCTCATCCTGCAGTTCGGTCTGCTGGCTTTGATCATAAGCATGGCCGAACGCCGCACCGGCTATGGCGCCCAGCGGACCGCCGATGGCAAATCCGATCGTTCCGCCAACTAATTTCCCGATCCAGCCCATTCGTCAGAAATCTCCAATTGCGATTAATGATTTTATACACAGCGTCTTATTAAATTTCGTATTGGTCCTTTGTATCGCTGAATTTAAAGCCACCTTATTGGCTCAAACACGCAGAACGCTGTGTATGTATGCGCAATGATATATGTCGTTTTGTATGAATTACGTCAACGTTTTTAAACCCTTCCTCCGGCCGATTTCAAGAAAAAACACCGTCGAGGCAAAAGGAGTCGGTTGTCGCTTGCATTCAAGCAGATTCCATATTATCTATCGCAGGGGATTGCCGATCTGACCAAATCTGCGTAACCGTTCACAGGATTGCTTAGTCCGATGCGCTTCAAACCAAATCATTGTAAGCGTTTACAGGGTGCCGCAGATGCAAGGCGTCGGGCGCGCAGACGTACTTTTGTACTTCAAGTGCC
>JBAVJU010000032.1:0-1939 GCA_049687935.1 Desulfobacterales bacterium
CTTGCATTCGGCATGGCGGGTATCGGTGCAGCGGTACTGGGGAAACTGGCTGATTTGCAGGGCATCGAATTCGTCTATCGCCTCTGTGCATTCCTGCCGCTATTCGGTTTGCTGACGGTGTTCCTGCCCGACATCGGCAGGCGTTGAAAAGATCCTGACTTTCTCGACATATTCGCCACTTACAAATAAATTACAAACGCTTGCGGAGGTCCGACCCAGGAGTTGGACAGCTGGACCAGCCTTCAACCGGGCGTGCTGCCGCGCCCCCCCGTGTGGCGAAGCGCCCCCCGCGAATAAGAAAAAAAGATTCCGAAGGCGCACAGCACCGCAAAAATGCTGAAAGAGATTTTGACACTCTTTAGAAACAGGTCGTAATTGCTGGGCGTAATTTGTTCCCGGCCGATAAGCACCGCAAAGACCACCATGGCAATGGCCATACTGGTCATCTGACCCAGCAGCCGCATGGCCGCCACCGTCCCGGAGGCAATTCCGAAAAACTTTTTGTCCACCGCACCCATGATGGCATTCATGTTGGGAGAGGAAAAAAGGGCAAAGCCCAGGCCGAGCACCATCAGGGTCGCGATGATGTAATATTCGCTCGTTTCAGTGCCGACCAAGGCAAAAAGGAGCAAACCCAATACCGTCAGGGTCATGCCGGCCGAAGAAATCAACCGGGGTTCGATTCGATCCGACAGGCGCCCCGCCAGCGGGGAAAAGCACGCCATCACCACCGGCTGGGCCACCAGGATGGTGCCGGCTGATTGGGGCGTCAGCCCCTTGATGTACTGCAGGAAAAGGCTGACCAGAAAGGTGATCGCAAAGGTGGCCGCGTAGTTGATCAACGCCGCCAGGCAGGAAAATGCGAACAGCCGGTTGCCGCCGAACAGACGCACGTCGAATACCGGCTGCGGCGTGCGCAGCTCGAAACGGACAAAGGCCGCCAGGGCAACCGCGCCGGCCAGAATCAGATAAACGGCCGCCGATCGCGGCAGCAGGGAAGCACCGTAGACCAACAGAAAGACAGAGGCGGCATACAGCAGACTCCCGGCGACGTCCAACCTCTCGCCTCTGGCATCGGCCCATTCGCCCTTGAGATACTTGAGGGTGACCCAAATCGATGCCGCACCGAAGGGAACGACGACGGCGAAATTGCTCCGCCAGCCCAGGTGCTGGGTCAAGAGACCGCCGGCGAAGGGCCCGACGGACAAACCGATGTACACGGCCGACACATAAAGCCCGATGGCACGGCCCCGCCTCTGGGGAGGAAATACGGACGTCACGATGGCCATGCCGGTCGTGACGAACATGGCCGTCCCGAAGCCCTGGAAAACACGCACAGTGATCAGCATCGGCATGGAAACGGAAAATGCTCCGGCCAGTGAAGCGAGGGTGTAGACCACCAGGCCGAAGGTGAAGACCTTCTTGCGGCCGTAGATGTCACCGATTTTTCCCAGCGGAATTAGAAAGACGGCGACCGCCAGAAGCAGGGCGGTCGCCACCCAGCTCAACGCCACCGCGTCGGCGGCAAACTCCTGCTGAATCGCCGGCAGGGCCACGTTCACCGACGAAATCATGAAAGGGCCCATGAACGAGGACAAGGTGGCAACGAACAGAGCCGATTTTTCCTGTACGTGGTCGTCGGTCAAGGGAAGGTCGCCTTTCCCGGTCGTTATATGGGCTAAGGATAGTATTTAAATCATATGGGCGTTCACAGGATTGGTCAATATCGTGGCGAGGGTGGATAGCAGCGGCTGCCGCCACATCCGATGCGACCACCTCACTTTGTCAGAGATCGTTGCGGTTCGGCTGACCCATGCGCAGGGGGCCGCCCCGGGCGGTGGGCCACAGGGTGCAATTGCAGGCCGATCCCGGAACCGTGAACACGTCCATGCCGTGATCGAAGGTCTGGACGAAGATTTCGAGCTGACCGTCGCCGTCG
>JBAVJU010000033.1:0-7085 GCA_049687935.1 Desulfobacterales bacterium
GGTGGAAAAAAGAAGAGCACCTTCATCGACAAGGTCAAGGATCTGCTGCCCGAGGGCGGCAACCTGAACTTGTGCCTGACCTGCGGGGCGTGTTCCTCCGGGTGCCCGGCGACGGGCCTGGAAAACATGGATCCCCGAAAATTTCTGCGCATGGCCGCCTTAGGAATGGATGAAGAGATCACCTCCACGCCGTGGGTGTGGATGTGCAGCATGTGCCAGCGGTGCATCTACGTGTGCCCGATGAAGATCGACATCCCGCAGCTGGTGTTCAATGCGCGCAAGACCTGGCCGCGGGACAAGCGCCCCAAGGGGATCCTGGGTTCCTGCGACATGGCGCTCAGAAACGACACCTGCAGCGCGATGGGCGCCACCGAGGAGGACTTTCAGTTCGTGGTGGAGGACGTGCTGGAAGAGTACCAGGAGGGTCAGCCCGAGTTCGCCGAGATGCAGGCCCCGGTCAACAAGGAGGGCGCGGAGTTTTTCCTGAACCAGAACTCACGCGAGCCGGTGACCGAGCCCGACGAGATGGTGCCGCTGTGGAAGATCCTGCACCTGGTGGGGGCGGACTGGACCTACGGGACCAAGGGCTGGGCGGCCGAGAACTACTGCATGTTTCTGGCCGACGACGATGCCTGGAAGCACATCGTCGAGGTGAAAAAGAAAGCCGTGGAGGACCTCAAATGCAAGGTCTGGCTCAACACGGAGTGAGGGCACGAACTGTTTGCAGTCCGGGCCGGACTGAAAAAATTCAAGCTTGACTACAACTTCGAAATCAAGAGCATCATTCAATACTACGCCCAGTGGATCCGGGAGGGCAAGCTGAAGGTGAACAGCGACTGGAACAAGGACCTGAAGATCAAGTTCACGGTTCAGGACCCCTGTCAGCTGGTGCGAAAGACCTTCGGCGACCCGGTGGCCGAGGACCTGCGGTTTGTGGTCAAAGCCGTGGTGGGCGAGGAGAACTTCATCGACATGACGCCCAACCGCTCGAACAACTACTGCTGCGGCGGTGGCGGCGGGTACCTGCAATCGGGTTATACAGAGCAGCGCCGTCAGTACGGCAAGCTCAAGGACGAGCAGATCAAGAAGACCGAAGCCACCTACTGCATCGCCCCCTGTCACAACTGCCATGCGCAGATCCACGATCTGAGCGAGCATTTCGAGGGCGGCTACCATGTGGTGCATCTGTGGACGCTCATTTGCCTGTCGCTGGGGATCCTGGGTCCCAAGGAGCGGGCCTACCTGGGCGAAGATCTGCAGGAGGTTTTGATGTTCCACCCGGAAATGGAAGAGTGAATCCGTTGAGCCCGTTTTGCCGGTTATGCCGGTTGTGCCCGTTGAACAGGCGGGTTTAGAAAACGATTCGGCCCATCATAACGGTGACCATTACATCCGACTCAAAGACTGCTTTAAACTGAAATGCCTGGTTCGGCTTTGGAAGAGGAGATATTTATGAAAACATTTTTTGACCTGATCCAGGAGGTCCAGAAACCCGGTCTGTGCCATCGTTGCGGCGCCTGCGTGACCTTCTGCACGGCCATCAACTACGGGGCACTCGAACTGGACGCCGATGGTAAGCCCCGCTACGGTGACATCGAAAAGTGCATCGAGTGCGGGCTTTGCCACGCCATCTGCCCCGAGATCGATGAGCTCGAGGAAGAAACCCGGCGGCGTGTTGCCTGGAGCGCCCCCATCGGCCGGGTCATCGAAACCACTGTGGCCCGAGCCCAGGATGCAACCATCCGTGAAAAGGCCTGCGACGGCGGCGTGGTCACGTCGCTGCTGCTGCACTTGCTCGACCGGGGGCGGATCGACGGTGCCATCGTCACCAAGCAGATCGGCCCCTTTCAGAGGCGGCCGTTTCTGGCCACAACCCCTGAGGACATCAAGGAGGCCGCCGGATTCTTTTTCGACACCTCCCACGGCATGAAGACCTACAGTGATGCCTACATGACCTATTCGTCGATCGAGGAGTTCGATCCGGTGGTCAAAAAGGGACTCAGGCGGGTGGCCCTGGTGGGAACGCCCTGCCAGATCAAGTCCGTGCGTCGGATGCAGGCCCTCGGCATCGTGCCCTCGGATTCGATCCAGCTTTGCCTGGGGCTTTTTTGTTCCGGCAATTTCATTTTCGGCGACGAGCAGCGGCGCAAAATCGCCGCAACCGGTGATTTCAAGTGGGAAGATGTCCGCAAGATCAACATCAAGGAGCGGCTCTTCGTCCATTTGACGGGCGGAGAGGCCAGAGAGATAGATCTTGACCAGCTCGATTTCATGCGCCGGTATGCCTGCCAGTACTGCCCGGATTATGCCGCCGAGTATGCCGACATATCTTTTGGTGGAATCGGTGCTGCGGAAGGATGGACCACCGTCATTACCCGCACGGCACTCGGTCGGGCCGCCCTTGCGGATGCCAGGAGTGCCGGCGTCGTTGCGGATTACAGCCACAAGGACGCTCCCAACTTTGCGACCAATGCCCTCAACAAGGTGCATATCTGGTCGGCTAAAAAGAAGAAAAAGGCCCGCGCCAACCGCCGGCAACTCGGCAGTAAGTCGGTGCGGGTCAAAGACTAACGTCTGCGGCCTCCGGCTCGAAACCGATCCAACCTTTGCTGCGTCGGAGCGGGCCGAGCCGATCGAACAGAATTTACGGCAGGAGGTATTGAAATGACAGTCAAAGTGGCCAGTGAATGGCTCAACTCGTGCTCGGGATGCGAGATCTCCATCGTGGACATGGGTGAGCGGCTTTTAGAGGTATTGAAGGTCGCCGAATTCGTGCACCTACCGGCCCTGATGGATCACAAGTACTTCGGTCAACTGGGCAATGGCCGGCATATCGACATCCCGGAAGCGGATGTGGGCATTATCAGCGGGGGCATCCGCAACGAGGAACATATGGAGGTTGCCGAAGAGATGAGCCGCAAGTGCAAAATCGTGATTGCCCTCGGCACTTGCGCTACCCACGGCGGCATCCCGGCCCTGAGCAATTCTTACACCAGCGAGGCGGTCCTGGAACGTTGCTTCAGCACCGAAACCACCGACCGGCCGGAGACCTATCCGGACGACGGTGTTCCGCCGCTTCTTGACCGGTGCTATGCGCTGGACGAGAAGATCAGGGTCGACCTTTATCTTCCCGGATGCCCGCCGCATCCGGATCATATTTTCAACAGTCTGGCGGCCCTGGTCGACGGGAAAATGCCACAATTGCCGACCAAAAGCGTCTGCGACACCTGCCCCACGCTGCGCATCGGAAAGGGCGAACTGAAGCAGGTGCGGCGCTTTCTGCAGCCGCCCCAATATGGGGACCCGGGTGAACCGATCGACAAGATGCGGTGTCTCTTGGAACAGGGGTTGCTCTGTATGGGCCCGGTCACCCGCGCCGGTTGCGGCGGCGACAACATCACTCCCCGCTGCATTTCCGCGCGCGTTCCCTGCCGTGGATGTTACGGGCCGGTTCGGCAGGAGGGCAACCAGCTGCTTGACATGCTCAATGCTTTGGCTTCCAACGGGATCGATGTGAAATCGCTGCCGGAAAGGGCCTCGCTGCTCCGGTTCTCCGGGGCGCACCGCCTGCTGCGGCCGGCGAACAAATGAAAGGAGACGAATCGATGAGTCAGACGATTACGATACAACCCATCACCCGCATCGAAGGCCACGCATCCATCGGCATCCAGCTCGACGATCGCGGCGATGTCGCGGATGCGCGGGTCAACATCATGTCGCTGCGGGGGTTCGAAAAATTCGTGGAAGGCAAGCCGGCGGAAGAAGTGCCGCGGATTGTCAACCGGATCTGCGGTATCTGCCCCTGGATGCACCACCTGGCCTCAAACAAGGCCGTGGACGGCTGCTTCGGCGTTACCCCGACCCCAACCGGGCACAAGCTGCGGGAGCTGATGCAGACGATCGCCCACGCCGAGGACAAACTACTCCACTTCTTCTTCCTTGCGGCGGCCGATTTCGTCATCGGGCCGGACAGCGACTATGCGGTGCGCAATGTCATCGGCATCGCCAAGGCCAATCCGGAACTGGCCCAGCAGGTGGTCCGGATGCGCCAGATGGCCAAGATGATCCTGGACCGGTTTTCCAGCAAAGCTATCCATCCGATAGCGGGCGTTCCCGGCGGTTTTTCGAAACCGTTGCTGGATGAGGAGCGCCGCGACATGCTCGACAAGATGCGGCAGATCCTCGACTTTGCACTCTTCACGATCGATTTCGCCAAGAAGGATATTTTTCCCAAGTACATCGATACGATCCAGTCCCTGGGGGTCATCCGGACGGGCTTCATCGGTACGGTCGACGACGAAGGCGCTTTGAACCTTTACGACGGCACGATCCGCCTGATGAAACACGACGGCAGTTTTACGGCCTTCGCGGCGCGCGACTATGCCGACTTCATCGGCGAGCATGTGGAACCGTATTCCTACGGCAAGTTTCCCTATGCCCGCTGCTGGAATGAGGGCTTCTCCATGGACCTCGACAATCCGAAAGGGATTTATCGGGCCAACACCCTGGCCCGCATCAACGTGGCCGACAAAATGGCCACCCCGCGCGCCCAGGCGGAGCTGGAAGAATTTCGGGCGTCCTTCGGGCGGCCGGCTCAGGCCACTCTGCTCTATCACTACGCCCGGTTGATCGAAGAAGTCTATGCCTGTGAGCGGGCCGTCGAAATCCTAGAGGACCCGCAGATCACCGACCCGAATGTCAGGGCCAAGGTCGAACCGGGCGCCGGTCGCGGGGTCGGTTGTGTCGAGGCACCACGCGGGACCCTGATCCACGACTATTCCACGGATGAAAACGGACTGATCACGCGGGCCAACATGATCGTGGGGACCACCCACAACCTCGGCCCGATCAACATGAGCGTCAATCAGGCCGCTCGTTCTCTCATCCATGATGGAAATGTCGACGAAGGGATTCTCAACCGGATCGAAATGGCGGTCCGGGCCTACGACCCGTGAATCAGCTGTGCCACTCATCGCCTGGATGGCGATCACGGCGTTTCGATCACGATTACCGACTTTCAGAATCGGGTCGTCAAGCACTGGCCGCACCCGTAAGGGTGGCGATCACCAGCGTAAGCGGAGGAAAGATTTCCGACGCCTGACATCCCCCGTCCTGATCGCTTGCCGATCGGGGCGGGGGATTTTTTTAGGCATTTCTCTCCACCGCCCGATGCACCTCCTTTGTTTTTCTCTTTGTCAAAATGCCGGCGGGCTGAAGTGATTCATCTGGTTAAGAATCCAAGCGGCTCTGGCCCGCAGGTAGGGGGAGGGGCGATCGATGCGCAGCTGCCGGGGATTCGGCAGGGCGGCGGCGAGTAGGGCGGATTGGGTCCGGGTGAGACGGTCAGGCGTTTTTCTAAAAAAGGTCTCGCTGGCGGCCGCGATGCCGAAAACGCCGCGGCCGAATTCGGCGATGTTCAGGTAGACCTCGAGTATACGGCGTTTGGGCCATATCGTTTCGATCAGAACGGTGAAGTAGGCCTCGATCCCCTTGCGCACGAAGCTTTTTCCCGGCCACAGGAACAGGTTCTTGGCCACCTGCTGGGTGATGGTGCTGGCGCCGCGAATCCTTTCACCCTTTTGGCGTTCTTCCCAGGCCTCTGCGATCGACTGGGGATCAAATCCCCAATGGACCGGAAACTTCTGGTCCTCCGCCGCGATCACGGCCTGGGCGGCATATGGCGAAATGTGGCGCCATCCGGTCCACCGGTAGCGGATAGTGTAGTCTTTGCTGCCGTTCCAACGCGCCTGAGCGGATTTCTGCAGCATGAAGGCGGTGGTCGGCGGCGGCACCCAGCGCAGGACGACGACCGGCAGAATCGTGACGGCGAGCCCAGTGAAGACCAGCCGTTTCAGAACCGTCAACGGCCGGAGGGTTTTCTTTTTTCTTTTTCTTCCACTCCAAGGGTAGAGCGCACGCAGATCTGTCATTTGATTTCTAACGGTTCCATAAAGAAGAGAACGGATCACGCTCGGTGGGGAATGAATCCGTTCCAGGATGTGGTGGGCGATGTCTTCGTTGGCGGGGTCGGGCTGCGAGACGCGGACCTCAGGCCGGCCGAGGTCGCCGACGCCGTTGATGCCGGCGGGATTGCCGGCCGGGACCATCAGGGTGAGCCGGTTGTGGAGGTACAGCCGGTAGTCGCCCGGCGCGATGCGGCCGGCCGCTGCCAATTGCCGCATGGCGCTCTCGCTGACCGCGGAGTAGATGTCCGGGGTCACCTTGAGGGCGCGATCGCGGAACAGCGCCCCGCCGTTCAGGATCTGCCTGAGTTCCATGCCGGGCGGCAGAGTCTCGTAGAAGATGGCTCCGATCTCGGGGTGGGCCCGCCTGAAGGCGGCCACCAGATCGGCCATGGCCATGAACTGGTTGCCGGCCATGAACAGCACCAGATCCGCAGTTTCGGCCGCTTCCAGGTGATGCAGATCGTCCCCCCGCTCCGGCGGTATTACCGGCCAATCGCCCTGCGCCATCGTAAAACCTCATCCTATAGCTTTCGGCCGCTGATAAGCCAGGATAATCCATCCCGGTCGAACCACCCACGGTCGTTTTTCAATTTATATCGGATCGTGGCCTATAAGACAATAGAACAGGGTAGAATTTCGACTCACGATTAGGATCCCAACCGGTTTGGGGTGGGTTCAGTGACCGATAGCGTACTGGGGCCAAAAACCTTGGATTGGGTCAATTCGTACCGGCGTCAAACAGTCTTGATTTCGGCGCTAAAAATCGTGGCGAGGAATTATTGCCTGTCGCTCAACCGGCAAAGGTTTATTGCAGTGTGGCTGTCGGGGCTAATCAGCTAAAAGTATGCGATAAATGCTCTTCCCTTTTTTCAATTTTTAGATACCATCCATATTGTTCACAATGGTGGGGTTTAACCATAATGCAAGAATCTATAAATCGACCAGATCGAAAAGGCGCAACAGGGAATTACAATGCCTAACAAACCGACCTCTGAAGAGCTTGAGCAACGAATAGGGATATTGGAGACATCTTATTTCGAAATCAAGCGGGCGCAGGAGGCGCTCAGAGATAGCGAGTCACTTTTCAGGAACTTGTTCGAATACCACGCCACAGTCCAG
>JBAVJU010000034.1:0-5982 GCA_049687935.1 Desulfobacterales bacterium
CTCAAACGACTTATTTCCGGTGATGATGTAGAGAACGTTGAAAAAAGGGTTGGCAAGAAAGAAAACAATCGGAAAGTGAACGGTCATCGGATGCGGGTGACGACGGAAAAACGGGTTGGTTTCCAGCAGCCAGGCCACGATACGCGGCATCTTGCGCTCGACCACTTCTTCTTCCTTTTTGACGACACCCACCTGGGGGTACCGCTCGAGGACTTCCGTTCCGTGCGGCGCGGCTTGAATGTCGGTGGTCAAATCCGTTCCGGCATTATGGCGGCGCATGTGGAGGCCGCCTTTCCACATTTTGCTCCCGCTGACGTCGTATACTTTGCCCTCGTAGGCGATGAGAATCTTTTTGCCGTCTTGACCGTTGTTTTCCGCGAGCGTTTGGGGATCGAATTCCTGCATGGGCAAATAACCTCCGGGAAGTGTTTCAAACCAGAAAGTTAGCGATAAAGGCAGCGAGCATCACCAACGGGTAATAACTGGCTCGATTGAAAAGTGCCATGGCATGCGTGCGTTGTCTTGTGCGATAGAGTTGCAAAACCGGCGGCAAAAGCAAACCGGTTCCAAGCAAGAAAGAAACTGACATTAAAAGAGGTTCAAAACCGATTTTAGAGAAACTGACCAGAATCGGCTGAACAAGCAGGGCCAGTGCGATGGCGCAGACCGCAATCAGCGCGGCACCTCTGAGCCCGAAGCGGACCGGAACGGTCTGGGCGCGCAACCGGCGGTCTTCCTCGATGTCGGCCCAGTCGGCCGGTATGTTCTGACCGCCGATTTCCCAGAAGAAAAGCCAGATAAACAAAACGATCACGTAGATCAATGACGGGTCGGGATCGACGGCAAAGACGGCGGCTACAGCCCCGGAGGTTTTCACGCCGCCGCTGATGAGGATTCGATACGGACTGACCCTGTGCATCAGACAATAGGCGATTTCCAGCAGGCACCCGGCCAGAAAGATAAGAACGCACACCGGGTTCAGGAGCCAGGCACCGATCATGGCTACGCCCGACCAGCCAAGGGTCCAGACCAGGCCTTCCCCGAGGCTCAGCAGACCCTGGGCCATCGGGTGGCGCACCATGGCAGCGTCGAGATAGTCGTCACATTCCCGCAAACCGCCGACGATACAGGCTTTTTCTTTATCGACTCGGTAGTCGATCACGTCGTTCAAGGCATAGACGGCGGTATAACCGGCGAAAACCGTAATGAGGCCCAAAAGGGAAATGGTGAGCGAAGGGAAGGCGCCCAGCCACAAAAGGGCGCCGTAAAGAGGCGTGGTCATGTCGAGCAATCCGTGCGGCGTTCTGGACAACGCCAGAAAAAGCTTCAGACGCGACAGACCGTTATAACGGTTCTGGACCGATGCCTTCTCCAAAATCCAATCCCGACGACTACGAGCTAAACAGCCGGCCGCCTCGCCGCCCGCCGCGAAGCCGTCTCTAACGTCACCTCTTCTATGCGCTCAAATGTCGTGCAAACCTACCGCTGATTTTCCGTAACCGTTCACAGGGTTGCAAAGTCCGATGCGCTTCAAACCATCTAATTGTAAGGGTTTACAGGGTGCCGCAGATGCAAGGCGTCGGGCGCGCAGACGTACTTTCGTACTTCAAGTGCCCGACAACAAAGCAGGTGCGGTGCCCTGTGAACCCTTACGATTTTCCAGATCCACCTGCCAGTCTATTCCTTCAACTGGCATTCCTTGTCCCATTCCGGACAGGCGGTTTTCCTCTCGGCTTCGTACTTAAGCATGCATTCCCCGCACTCCAAGTGGAGATTTGGCGCATCGCCGTAGCGTTTTTTCATCTCCTCGGCCGTGAGGACCGTTAACAGGCTGCACCCGCACTGTGGACATGCCGTTTTGATCTTATAATTCTTCTTTGCCATCCTTACCTCCGAGGTCAACAGGACCCAGTATTCGGTTCAGAAGTTTTTCCGATGCTATCTGCTGCTCTACCGCAACTTCCCGTATGGTGCGGCCTTGTTCATAGGCCGCCTTGGCGATGGCGGCCGCTTGGTCGTAGCCGATATGCGGCACCAGGCCGGTGACCATGGCCAGGCTCTTTTCAATGTTGCCGGCGCAGTGTTCACGGTTGGCGGTCAGGCCCTTTATACACTTTTCGGCGAAAACTTCAACACTTGAACTCAGCAGGCGGATCGATTGCAGCAGGTTATGGGCAATCAACGGAATCGTGACATTGAGTTCGAAATTTCCTGACTGGCCGCCAATGGTGATCGCAACATCGTTTCCCGCCACCTGGGCCGCCACCTGGATAACCACCTCCGGGATCACCGGATTGACCTTGCCGGGCATGATGGAAGAGCCGGGCTGGAGCGACGGAATGTTGATTTCTCCCAGACCGCACCGTGGGCCGGAGGCCAGCCAGCGGATATCGTTGGCGATTTTCACCAGACTGGCCGCCACCGTTTTGAGCATGCCGCTGGCTTCCACGGCCGCATCCCGGGCCGCCTGGGCTTCGAAGTGGTTGACGGCTTCGACAAAGGGAATACCGGTTTGATCGGCGATAGCGGAGATCACCCGCCCGGCAAACTCCGGGTGGGCGTTCAACCCGCTGCCGACTGCCGTGCCGCCGAGGGCCAGTTCGACCAGTCGCTTTTCAACACCATCTACGCGTTCGATTCCCAGTGCGATCTGACGCGCATAACCCGAAAATTCCTGCCCGAGAGTCAGCGGCACTGCATCCTGCAAGTGGGTCCGGCCGATTTTTTTGACATCGGCGAAGGCCGCTGTTTTTTCGTCCAACGTTCGCTGCAGGTGCGACAAGGCCGGAATCAACTTTCGGCGGATGGACGTCAGGGCCGCTATGTGCAGGGCGGTCGGAATGACATCGTTGCTCGACTGCCCTTGGTTGACATGGTCGTTGGGGTGGACTGGCGACCGGCTGTCTTTGCGCCCGGTCAGGGTCTCATTGGCGCGTGTGGCCAGCACCTCGTTCATGTTCATGTTGGTGGAGGTGCCCGAACCAGTCTGGAAAACATCCACAACGAATTGATCGCCGAACCGGCCCTCTGCAACTTCCCGGGCGGCCCGGGCAATCGCTTCGGCCATCTTGCCGTCGAGCCGGCCGAGTGCGGCGTTTACCCGCGCGGCGCATCCTTTGATCAAGGCCAGCGAGCGAATAAACTCCGGCGGAAGGGGTATACCGCTGATGGGGAAGTTCTCCACCGCCCGCTGGGTTTGCGCGCCGTAATAGGCCTCAGCGGGAACGTGGATGGTTCCCATGGTGTCTTTTTCTTCGCGGTACTTCATGGCCGGCTATCGATCTCTTGGAATCCGGTCTATATTGGCCCGGAGTTGTGCGATTTCAATACCGAGGCCCACGCACTTTTCGCCCAGCAGACATCGCTCGGCGTCGCTGTCTTCCAGAAAGGTCTTCAGTTCATGTTTGTCCTTTTTTAAATAGACAACCCAGGATTTTTGATCCTGATCGAACTCGACAGTGATATCGATGCCGCATTCGCCGATATCGGGATAAATGGAGCGAATTTTTTCGCACAGTTCCGCTTTGTCATACATAATGGACCTCCTTTTATCGTTTTGGCCTCAACAACTTCATACAAACGTCAATTCGGAATGTAAGTTGCAAACCACAACACGTCAAGCTCGCCGTCCAACAGGTAAAACCGCGACGACTTTTGCATCTTCGCGTTTCTCTGACGGTTCGTGGTCAACCAGATTTCTTTCTGATGACCGCGATCAGGCTCCCCTGCAGCACCATTTCCACCTGGCGCCGACTCAGCTCGTGTTCGACGTCATATTCCCGTTCTTTTGTCTCGTTGACGACCGTCAACGCCTGCCCTTTTTGAATGATGGTGCGGATGTCGTCAATTTTCAGCAAATCCTCCTGATCGATATCCTCCCAGTCTCCGGGTGTCTTGAACGTCAGCGGCAGCATGCCGAAATTGATCAGATTCTGCCAGTGAATCCGGGCGAAACTCTTGGCGATGACGGCCCTGAGTCCAAGATAGCGTGGACCGAGAACAGCGTGTTCACGGCTCGACCCCTGACCGTAGTTGTCTCCTCCCACGACGAAAAAATCCTTCTTCCCAAACGCCACGGCACGATCGAAGAAGGATTCATCAATGCGGCTGAAGGTAAATTTGCTGATTTCAGGGATGTTGCTGCGAAAAGGCAGTATTCGGTTTCCGGCGGGCATGATCTCGTCGGTCGAGACGTTGTCGCCCATTTTGAGCAGAACAGGTCCCCTCAGGGTTCCCGGCAGAGGGGTGAAATCCGGCAGTGGTTGGATGTTGGGCCCCTTTTCCAGTTCGATGGCCGCGCGCTCGTGCGGTGTCAGCGGCGGCACCAGCATGTCGGCGTTGATCTTGATGGAGCGCGACTCTGTGTATTCCGGGTAGGGCGCGCCGAATTGCCGCGGGTCGGTGATGACGCCCGTGAGGGCCGAGACCGCAGCGGTTTCGGGGCTGCACAGATAGACCTGGTCGCCCTTGGTGCCCGAACGCCCGGGGAAATTGCGCGGTACGGTCCGCAGGCTGATCTTGCCGGTGGCCGGCGCCTGTCCCATGCCGATGCACCCGTTGCACCCGGGCTGGTGGATCCGCGCGCCTGCGTGGATCAATTTTTCGAGATATCCCAGGTGAACAAGGTTTTCGAGGATCTGGCGCGAGGTGGGATTGATGTCCAGCGAGACCCGGTCGACGACCTGACGGCCGGCGACGATGAGTGCGGCGATGGCAAAATCGCGGAGGCCCGGATTGGCCGATGACCCAATGTAGGATTGATAGATTTCACGGCCGGCCACTTCACTGACCGGTACGATGTTACCTGGGCTGCTCGGCTTGGCGATCATCGGTTCCAGCCCGGACAGATTGATCTCATCGTGCAGATCATAGGCGGCATCACGGTCAGCGGTCAGTTCCTGCCAGACGTCCTCCCGTTCCTGAAGCTTGAGAAATTTACGCACGGCAGCATCTGACGGGAACACCGTCGTCGTGGCGCCCAACTCCGCCCCCATATTGGCGATCACGTGGCGATCCATAGCCGTCAGATTTTTCAACCCCGGTCCGTAGTACTCGACTATTTTTCCGACACCGCCCTTCACCCCGTGGCGGCGCAGCATTTCCAGGATGACGTCTTTGGCGCTGACCCAGTCCGGCAGCTTGCCGGTGAGCCTGACCCCCATGATTTGCGGCATCCTGAGATAGAATGGCTCGCCGGCCATGGCCATGGCCACTTCGAGGCCGCCGGCCCCCATGGCCAGCATTCCGAGTGCGCCGGCAGCAGGAGTGTGGCTGTCCGAGCCGAGCAGTGTCCTGCCGGGCACGCCGAAGCGTTCCATATGCACCGGATGGCTGACGCCGTTGCCGGGCCGACTGTACCACAGGCCGAACTTGCGGCAGGCGCTGTGCAGAAAAAGATGGTCGTCGGCATTTTTGAAGTCGGTCTGCAGCAGGTTGTGATCGACATACTGGGCCGAGAGTTCGGTCTTGACTCCCGGGATCTGCATTGCTTCGAATTCGAGCATGACCATGGTTCCGGTGGCGTCCTGAGTGAGGGTCTGGTCGATTTTGAGACCGATCTCCTCACCAGGATGCATACGTCCCTCAACCAGGTGGCTTTCGATAAGTTTGTGTGCGACTGAATATCCCATGATGTTCACCTCCTTATCCCTATTCTGTTCCGGGTACCGAACAGAAGTATGTCTGCTATACTTTGAGCGGTTATAAACTGCGATTTCCTTTAGCTCCATCTCCCATTGGGAGAGGGTTGGGGTGAGGGTAAAAAAGCGCAGATTGTGACCGCTCAAAGTATAACTGACAAAACTGACTTAACCGACTCAACAACGCCAAAAATGTGACGTTATTTTTGTGTGCACCCTTAGGTCCCGGACGGCTCTTCAGTCGCAACGCCTGCGTCTGAGCCCGGCACCGGCTTCTTACCAACAGTGACGGACGCTGTGATGCCAATAGCGTTCTTACCACGTTTCTTTATGGCAAACATGG
>JBAVJU010000035.1:0-9134 GCA_049687935.1 Desulfobacterales bacterium
TTTTTTCGGTATAGTGCAGTCCGCTGCGCTGGATGGCAATGATGTGAACTTCCGGGTCACGCTGGAGGCGGCTCTCGACCAGCCGCCCCCCCACCAGCGTCGATTGCGGCGGGATGATGAGTTCGATCACAATCGACGCGTTTTCGCCTGACCCTAAAACCATATCCTTCTCGGCCAGTGGCAGTTCGACTCCTTCCGCATGAAGGATATCAACCAATTCATTGGCGGACCCTTTGACCAGCAGCAGGTCGTCCGGTGCGATGACAACCGCATCCCGGTCGGGGTAGTAGATGTGTGAGTAGCGAATCAGTTCGAGAACTTCCAGCGAAGGGTGTCGATCGGCAAAAGCCCGGTCGACGGTTTGGCCGACCAGGCGGCTTTCGCGCGGTACGGAGAATTCAGCCAGATAACGCCGGCGGCCGCCTTCCTTCAGCTCACACACCGGCGACCGATGGCTCGGCATCAGCAGCGGTGCGGCAAACAACAAAAAGACGATCCCCAAAATGGCGATCGGAACCCCTACCGGGGCCAGCTCGAACATGCCGAGCGCGCCATGACCCCGGGAGGCACTGTAGTCGCTGACGATAATATTGGTGGACGTCCCGATAAGGGTGCTGGTCCCGGCCAGAATCGACGCGTAGGATACCGGAATCAGGAACTTGGAAGGACTGAAACTGAGCTCACAGCTGAGGCTGAGAACAATCGGAATGAACAGCACAACCACCGGGGTGTTGTTGATAAAAGCCGAGGAAACGCCGACGATCACCATAATCACCAGCATGGCCAGTCTCGAATTGCCCCGTGACAGGGCGATCACTTTCTGTCCGATAAAACCGACCGCTCCTGTTTTGATCATTCCCTGGCTGACCATGAACATGGCTGCGACGGTGATGACGGCCGGTGAGGCAAAGCCGGAGACCGCTTCGAGCGGTGTCAGAATCCCGGTTAGGACCAGAGCGACCGTGATACCGATCGACGTCAGATCTACCGGCAACTTCTCCGTGATCAACAGGACCAGCGTGACAATCAGCAGTAAGGTAACGATCCAGATCGACATCAACGAATCCCACGTGCCGTCCGGCCATTCGGCAACCGGTGCGCACCGGAAGGTTGGAAGTTCAGGTCATATTTTTTGGATCCGGTAGTCACGCCGGCCCAGTCCCAGTTGCTGTGCATATTCCAGCTGGATCTTCCAATCGACTTTGGGATACAACCCGGAAAATTTGTCCTCGCCCGCTTTCCGGTTGGTCTTCAGGCAACAGCCGGCCAGAGCCGGTTCCAAATTCACCAGGTCAACCGACGCCTGGTCGATGGCCACGGGATCCCGCGATGCCACCACGCCGATGTCGCTTACAATCGGTGCATCGTTGTGAGAATAACAGTCGCAGGCTGGCGAAACATCGGTGATAAAATTCAAAAACAACGCCTTTTTCGATTTGCCTTTTAAGACACCGAGGGTGTATTCAACCATGTTTTCCAGAAAGATCGGGATCGATTGATTCCAGGCGATGTCGATGGCACCGTTGGGACAGATCAAAATGCACTCGCCGCAGCCGATGCATCTCTTGGCATCGATCACGGCCTTTTTTCTGTTGCGGCCTCGTGCGGCCGACCGGGAGGATTTGGCGGTAGGTGCGGCAGGGACGCGTTCCACGAGTGCCAGCGCCGACTGGGAGCAATGCGCGACGCAATCACCGCAACCGACACACTTCTTCTCTTTTACCTGGGGTGAAACACTGGAATGCTGCGCCAGCTTTCCTTTGCGGGAGGCACAGCCCATGCCGAGGTTTTTGATCGTTCCACCGAATCCCGAGAGTTCGTGCCCCTTGAAGTGGGCGACGGAAATCAGTGCATCCGCTTCGGCAATCTCGGATCCGATGAACACCGTGTCAAATCGCTTCTGGCCTATTGTTATCGATGTTTCGCTCTTGCCCCGCAGACCGTCGGCAATAACAAGGGGCGCATCGACGACAGGATAGGCGAATCCGTTGCGAATGGCCGTTGTCAAATGCGCCGGAGCATTGCTGCGCGTTCCGGCGTAAAGGGTGTTGGCATCCGTCAGAAATGGCAGCGCACCGGTTCTGCGAATGTGATCGACGATTTTGCCCAGGAACACCGGGCGGATGAAGGCGGTGTTGCCCAACTCCCCGAAGTGAAGCTTGACAGCCACCAGATCCCGCTTCTTGAGGCAGTCGGAAAGGCCGGCGGTGTCCGCCAGTCGCCCTATCTTGTCGACGAAACTTTCTTTTGTCGTCGCCCTGAGGTCGGCGAAATAAACGGTGCTGGGCATCTACGCCTCCTTGAGTTTCGGTGCGCGTTAAGGTTAATCGCTGTTTGCTTGAGTCGATTCAACGGTAATGTGATGACATGCCCTATCAGTGAGGTGCCCGATGACCATCGAACAAAAACTCGATTTGTTGAACCGAATATACGGCATTTACGAAGCCTTCGCCGGAAGTCTGGACGTGGCGTGCCGCAAATACTGCGCCCATTGCTGCACTTCCAACGTCAGCCTCACCACCCTCGAGGGATACCGGTTGGTGCACCGCCTTGAGCCGGATCAACTCGAATACCTGCACCGATGCCTTGTGCCGGCATCCGAAAAGCGGGTTTTTCGACCGCTATTGACCACCAACCGGATGGCGGAACTCTGCCGGCAAGGACGGGAGATTCCAGAGGAAGCCTTCGGCGATCCGGCAGAAAATTGCCCGCTCCTGGAAGAGAATGCCTGTCCGGTCTATCCGTTGCGCCCGTTTGGCTGTCGCTGCCTCGTTTCTCGGGTCCCCTGCAGGCAGTCGGGCATTGCCGAAATGCCCGACTTTGTGTTGACCGTCAACACCGTGTTTCTGCAAACGATCGAACACCTGGACGCAGCCGGCTGCACGGGTAATCTGGCCGATGTCCTGCTGTGTCTTCTGTCCGATGAAAATCGGCAGGCCTTCAGGGAAGGTCGTCTGAGCTGTCGCAAAACTGGGCTTATCGGCAACCACCGTCTTACGGTTCTGATGGTGCCGCCGGAGCATCGCGCTCGACTGCAACCTATTCTCAGCACCCTCGGAAACCTCTCGATCGAGCCACCCGAGGCCCTATAGTCCGAGCAAACGAACGGCGTTGCCGCCGCAAATCTGATCGATTTCGGCTTCCGAAAGCCCGGCCTGGATAAATTCTTCCAGATAACGCGACGGGGGGAGCAACGGATAATCACTGCCAAACAGAATTTTCTCGGGCCCGGTCAGCTGAACGGCAAGAGTGTATATGCGGGTGTCGTATAGATAAGGCGATGCAGCCGTGTCATAGTAAACATTCTTGAGACTCTCTGCGACCTCTTTTTTCAAAAGGCTGTAAAAAAATATACCGCCCCCCCAGTGACCGAGGATGATGGTGTTTGCAGGAAACCGTCGGACCAACTCGTAAATCTGAAGGAGTGTGTTGGGTGATTTTCCGGGATAGTGATGCCCCACCGGTTCGTTGGTGTGAATGAGCACCGGCAGATTGTTGTCACGGCAAAGGTCCATGACCGGTGAGAGGTGATCCAGGGCGGATGCATCGATGCCGCATTGGTAAAAGGCCAGCTCACCGATGCCGGACAACCCGCCTTCGATGCAGCGTCGGGCTTCAATGGCCGCCAGCGGATGACAGGGGTCGAAGCAGCCGAAACCGATCAGGCGGTCCGGAAACCGATTGACGGCCTCGATGATATAATCGTCGTGACGTTTGAATGTTTCTGCGGATTTCCAGGGGAATCCGAAAACAACCGCCTTGCCGACACCCTGGCGGTCCATGGACGCAACCAACTCTGTCGCCCCGATCATTTTGGCCTTCGGGGAACTGTACAAGAGGCCGAATTCGGGTTCCGCCGGAAAATAGGTTCGCCGGCCGGCCCGAATATCAGGCGGGAAGATGTGGGTGTGAAAATCGATGATCATGCGTCCAATCCCGGGTGGTGGGACGAATGCCGCAACACTGCAGCAGAACGCCCGCCAGTCTCGAAGCGTGTTAATGTATCGTCAGGCATTCAACCGCCCGACAGCGGTTCTCGGTAATCCTGTAATTGCTGTCTCGTTTTCACCGAGAATTTCTGACCGCTCGATCTTTCTGTTGACGAAAAACCGGATTTTAAGCAGAATGAATCACTCAATTGCATGCCGCTGAATGCCGCGGTTTCTCGAATTTGTATGTTTTTCTGGCCTGAAAAGTCAACCCACAATACGTGAGCGTCGAAACGCCTTCATGAAAACAGAGCGTCACGTGGTTCTGGTTGAACCGGAGATTCATTGGAATACCGGCAACATCGGGCGCACCTGTCTTGCGGCCGGCGCCAAACTTCATCTGATCGAACCCCTTGGTTTTTCGCTCGCCAGCCGCGAAGTGAAGCGAGCGGGACTCGATTACTGGCCCAAGGTCAAGCTGCAGGCCTGGAAGTCCTTCGGACATTTTGAACGTCATCTGAACCCGCAGGAAGGTGAAGTGGTGCTGCTGACCAAAGCAGGTGAAAAAGATTTCTGGTCGCTGCCGAAGCCTCAAAGACTCTTTCTGGTATTCGGCTCGGAGACCCGCGGCTTGCCGCACGACATCATTGCCCGCTACCGGCTGTCGACCTACTACATACCGATCAGCTCCGCCATCCGCAGTTTGAATCTTTCTACGGCTGTGGGGATCGCCCTGTACGAGAGCCTGCGTCACGGCGCACCGGTGCATGCCTGGCATCCAACCACCATCGG
Source organism: Desulfobacterales bacterium (assembly GCA_049687935.1). Lineage (GTDB taxonomy): Bacteria > Desulfobacterota > Desulfobacteria > Desulfobacterales > SG8-13 > JARFQH01. The sequence continues at coordinate 4,722 of JBAVJU010000035.1, forward strand.
GTGAAATTCTGACCGCTGGTCGGCGCTTTCATGACGCTTGCGGGCGTGCGGCAACCTTCTTCCAGTCCTGGAATCGCGGCCCTGTTATTCTCCTTCCTGAAAATAATAACCCAGAAGAACCCATACTTTCTGTTTGACAATGCAGACAATGTGGTGTTAACAAAACAGTGGGGAGAATGATCGATTTGAGTCGACTCATTCGATGCCGATGTGCCTGCCCTAACCTATTTCAAAAACAGACTTCTTTTGAGTGTATGCTCTCGGATACAAACGGCAGAAAGTTGAGCCGGCTCCCTTCAGGAATCAAGAGAGCAGCGGCGTTTTCCGCCGGGTCATTCGAACGGCTCTGAATGTCAGGGTTCCACCTGGCCATTGCAACACGTTGAATCGCCAGTCGCCATCTGCACCTTTTCGACATATACCCTAAAAAGAAAGGAGGAAAACGGCATGGATTTCACCCGCAGGCAGTTTATCCAGGTTACGGGGGCAACCGCCGCCGGTCTTGCCGTCAGCGGGTTGGGTTTTGATCTTAAGCCGATCAAAGCTCATGCCCAGACGCTCAAAATCGCGGCCGCCAAACAGACAACGTCCATTTGTCCCTATTGTGGGGTGGGCTGCGGCGTCATCGTCCACACCAGTCAGAAGGGCGACGGGCGCGTCATCAACATCGAAGGCGACCCCGACCACGTGATCAACCGCGGTACCCTCTGCTCCAAGGGCGCCGCCCTGGCCCAACTCTCCGAAAACGATCTGCGTGTCACCGATCCGATGTACCGGGCCCCCTACTCCAAAGAATGGAAAACGGTCACCTGGGATTGGGCGCTGACCGAGATCGCCAAACGCGTCAAGGCGACCCGGGAGGCCTCCTTCGAGAGGACCAACGCCAAGGGTCAAAAGGTCAACCGCACAGCTGCTATCGCGTCGGTCGGCAGCGCGGCCATGGACAACGAGGAGTGCTGGATCTACCAGGCGCTCATGCGTTCGCTGGGGCTGGTGTACATCGAACATCAGGCCCGTATCTGACACAGCGCGACTGTTGCGGCTCTGGCAGAGTCGTTCGGACGCGGTGCCATGACCAATCATTGGATAGAACTCAAAAACAGCGATTGCATCCTGATCATGGGAAGCAATGCTGCCGAAAACCACCCCATTTCCTTCAAGTACGTCACCGAAGCCCAGCAGAACGGCACCACCGTGATCAGTGTCGACCCCCGCTTCACCCGGACCTCCTCCAAAGCGGACCTCTACACGGCACTGCGTTCGGGTTCCGACATCGCTTTTCTGGGTGGCATGATCAAATACATCCTCGACAACAACCTCTACCAGAAGGACTACGTGGCGCTTTACACCAACGGGCCCTTTATCGTCGATAAATCGTTTGACTTCAAGGACGGCTTGTTTTCTGGATACGATTCCAAAACCCGCACGTACGACAAGAACAAATGGACCTTCGAGAACGACAAATACGGGGTCCCGAAGATGGACCGCTCTTTGCAGGACCCGCGCTGTGTTTTCCAGCTGCTGAAGCAACACTACAGCCGCTACAACACCAAGCTGGTCTCTAAAATCACCGGTACATCGGAGCAGGACCTGCTCAAGGTTTACAAGACCTACGCCGCCACCGGCAAACCCGGAAAGGCCGGTACCATCATGTACGCCATGGGCTGGACCCAGCACACCGTCGGCACCCAGAACATCCGTACCATGGCCATCATCCAGCTGCTGCTGGGCAACATGGGGATCGCCGGCGGCGGGGTCAACGCCTTGCGCGGCGAGTCGAACGTCCAGGGCTCGACCGATCAATGCCTGCTGTGGCACATTTGGCCCGGCTACCTGAAAACCCCGCGCGCGTCGGACACCTCGCTGGCGGTCTACAATGACAAATACACCCCCAAGAGCAACGACCCGCAATCGGCCAACTGGTGGCAGAATTATCCCAAGTACTCGGTCAGCCTCCTGAAATCCTTTTTCGGCGAAAACGCCAATCCGGGCAACGAGTTCGGCTTCAACTGGCTGCCCAAAGTGGACGACGGCAAGGTTTATTCCTGGCTCGATATTTTCGACGAGATGTACAACGGGACGATCAAGGGCTTTTTCGCCTGGGGCATGAACCCGGCCTGCAGCGGCACCAACGCCAACAAGACCCGCGCGGCCATGAAAAACCTGGACTGGATGGTCAACACCAACATCTTCGACAACGAAACCGGTTCCTTCTGGCGCGGCCCGGGAATGGATCCCGCCACCATCAAGACCGAGGTCTTCTTCCTGCCGGCCTGCGTATCGGTTGAAAAAGAAGGCAGCATTACGAACAGCGGCCGCTGGATGCAGTGGCGCTACCAGGGACCCAAGCCCTTGGGCAACAGCCTGTCCGACGGCGACATCATCCTGATGCTCGGCGAAAAACTCAAGGAGCTCTACACCAAGGACCCCGGCGTCTTCTCAGACCCCATCCTCAATTTAAAATGGGACTATGCCGCCGGCGGTGCGTACGATCCTCACAAGGTGGCCAAAGAGATCAACGGTTATTTTGTTCAGGACGTCACCATAAAGGATAAGACATACGCTAAAGGCACGCTGGTGCCGAGCTTTGCCTTCCTGCAGTCGGATGGGTCGACCTCCTCGGCCAATTGGCTCTACTGCAACAGTTACACGGAAAAGGGCAACATGGCCGCCCGCCGCAGCCAGGAAGACGCCCCCAACAAGATCGGACTCTATCCTGGGTTTTCCTGGTGCTGGCCGGTGAACCGCCGCATCATCTACAACCGGGCCTCGGTGGATGCCAAGGGCAACCCGTGGAATCCCGACCGCTGGGTCATCAAATGGACCGGCGAGAAGTGGGTCGGGGACGTACCCGACGGCGGCTGGCCGCCGCTTCAAACAGCTGACGGCTTCAAAAACCCCAAGACAAAGCACGCCTTTATCATGCAGAAGCACGGATTTGCCCAGATATTCGGTCCGGGCCTCAACGACGGCCCCTTTCCGGAACACTATGAGCCGCTGGAGTGTCCGGTGGAAAAAAACTTCATGAATGCCCAGCGGATGAACCCTACTGCGCCGGTATACGGCGGCAAAGCCGACGAGTGGGCCACCTGCGATCCGCGTTATCCCTATGTCGGCACCACCTACCGGGTGGTGGAGCACTGGCAGTCCGGCGTGATGACCCGCCACCAGCCCTGGTTGCTTGAAATGCAACCCCAGATGTTCGTCGAGATGAGCGTGGAGTTGGGGCGGCTCAAGGGCATCAATAACGGTGAACGGGTTAAGGTCGTCTCCCCCCGCGGTGAGGTGGAGGCCACGGCCATTGTCACCAAACGCTTCCGACCCTTCAAGGTCGGCGGCGGCATCGTGCACCAGGTGGGCATGCCGTGGCATTTCGGCTGGGAATTTCCGCAGAGTGGAGCCGAAGAAAGTGTCAATCTGCTGACGCCCTCCACCGGAGATCCCAATACGCGGATTCCCGAAACCAAGGCCTTTATGGTCAATATCGTGAAAATATGAGAAAGGCGGTGATCTTTCATGAGTAAATCATTTTTTGTGGACACCACCCTGTGTACGGCCTGCCGTGGATGCCAGGTGGCTTGCAAACAGTGGCACGACCTGCCGGCTGAAAAGACCGTAAACCACGGCAGCTACCAGAACCCGGAAGATCTCTCCTTCGACACCTATAAGCTGGTGCGCATGAAAGAGGAGGTTGTCGACGGTCAACTGAAATGGCTGTTCTTCCCGGATCAATGCCGTCACTGCCTGGAGCCGCCCTGCGAGGCAACCGCCGGCGAACCCAGCGCCATTTACACAGATCCGGCAACCGGTGCGGTCATCTATACGGCCGTCACCAAAGAGCTCGGCAACATCGACGAGGTCATCGAGTCCTGCCCTTACAACATCCCGCGCAAAGCACTGGATGGGACCCTGGCCAAGTGCGACATGTGCCTGGATCGGGTGCAAAACGGCCTCCAGCCGGCCTGCGTCAAGACCTGCCCGACGGGTGCCATGAACTTTGGTGAGCGGGACGAAATCCTGACACTCGCCAAGAACCGGCTGGCGGCGGTCAAGAAAAAATACCCGCAGGCGACTCTTCTCGACCCGGAAGACATCCGGGTCGTTTTCCTGGTGGCCTTCGAGCCGCAGATGTATTACAAGTTTGCCGTCGCCGCTAACGGTACCTTCGACATGACGCGGCAAGTGGCGCTGAGAAGAATGCTGAAACCTTTCACCGGACTGATGTCCCGGCTCTCATAGCGCATACGCCGTCAGGACCGACAGGCGATTGCGCCAACAAACCAGCGACAGGGAGAAGACGGCTCGTCTTCTCCCTTTTTTTTGACATCCTGGCCGGCAGTTGTTGACAAGCATTGTTCGATCAGGGTATCGAGACCGCTCAAGGTCGACTCTATCGGTAGAACAGCCGGTCAG
>JBAVJU010000036.1:0-11099 GCA_049687935.1 Desulfobacterales bacterium
TCCGAACCTTGTTATCGCCCGTCCGGGCGACGGCTTGCTCGGGTCACTGCCGCGCCCAAACCCGGTCGCCTTGTACCTGGCTTGCGGAAGTTTCCTTATTTTCGCCATTCTGCTGATCGTGAAAAAACGCCAAAAATTCGATGGACAAGTGTTCTGGACGTTCACGCTTCTCAACGGCGCCCTTCAACTGGGACCGGCGGTTTCCGATTTTTCTGGCGTTCGACTGCTTCATGGCGGCGAACTATCGCCGGAAACGGTCATAAACGCTCTTGTCATCGCGACCAGCCTGGCCATGTTGCTTATCCTCGACCGCCGGGCGCGGCAGGCGGCGAGAGCAGAAATGTTAGGTGGAAAATGGTTGAGTTGAATTACAAAACCATAGACGCCTATCTGAACGGTCTTAAAAAAGATCGCGTTCGGAAAGATGCGCCCCGCGACAGGCGGCTGGCTCGGGTGTACCTGATTTATGGAGAAGAAGTCCTCTGCAAGGCGGCTTTCAAAAAACTTTTAAACGCCCTGGTGCCGGCGGACCGGCACAGGTTCAACTATGAGCCGGTTGATGATGCAACCGGCGGAGTCTACGAGGCGATCGAAAAACTCAATACCTTCTCACTGCTCTCGGGTCCCAAAGTGGTGGGATTGCTGGAACCGCGGCTATTCGATTCCGGTCCGGATGTGGGCCGGATACTGCGCAGCGCCCGGCAGGCTCACGCCGCCCGCAACATGAGCCGCGCTGCCGCCGATTTACTGCGTTTCATGGGCCTTTCGAACCTGACGTTCGAGGATCTCTCCGGCGCGAACCGCCAACAAAGCCTTCAGGCGGCGGCAGAGCTAACGGAAGAGGACGGCTGGCTGGACGACATCGTGGCCTTTTGCCGGGCTAACGGCCATATTGTACCACCCCCGGCAGACAGCGAAAACTCCTTGTGCCGGGCACTCGAGAAGGGGTTTCCGCCCGGGAATCACCTGCTGATCACCACCGACACGATTGACAAGCGTAAAAAACTGTTCAAGATGATCCGCGAATTCGGCGTGGTCGTCGACTGTTCCGTACCCACAGGAGACCGCAAGCCGGACAAGAAAATCCAGGAAGCTGTGCTGTTGGAAACCATGAACGCCGTTCTGGCCGAGAGCGGAAAATCAGTAGACCGAGACGCCTTCGCGGCCTTGCAGGAGATGACCGGTTTTAATATCCGGGCCTTCACCGGCAATGTCGAAAAACTGGTCAATTTTGTCGGTGAGCGGCCGCAGATTACGCGCTCGGATATTTTTGCGGCGCTGCAACGGACGAAAAAGGATCCGGTCTACGCGCTGACCGGTGCCGTCGCCGCCAGGAATCTAGATGACGCCCTGTTTTACCTGAGCACATTGATGTCGGAGGGACTGGACGCCATACGTCCCGAACAGGTCCTGGTCGCCATTTTGAATCAGATTCGAAAGCTTTTGAGGGTCAAAGAATTTAGCGCCGGCCCGCTTGGAAGTGTCTGGGTTTCAGGATGCCCGTTCAACCGGTTCACGGCTGTGGTGATGCCGGTCGTGCAGCAGTTCGATGCCGAGCTTGTCGATCGAAAGCAGCACTGGCAGGGCCAATTGTCCGGTGCGAACCGCGACCAGAATCCATCGCCCCCCAAAAAGGGTGGGGAGAAGAAAAAGGCGGCCACGGATTTATCGATCGTCAAGAATCCCAACAACCCTTATCCGGTGTATCAGCTGTTCCTCAGCGCCGAAAACTATACGAAACAGGAGCTGGTGCAGGCTTTCGAACATCTTTCGAGGGCCGATCTGCGGATAAAATCGAGTGGAGACAACAGGCGCTTGATATTGGAAGAGGTTATCTTAGGCATCTGCAAGCGTCCGCAGTGAGTTGGTTTAACAGAAATATAAAATATAAGGCTGAAAACAGGTGGGCGCCTCCGTCCGGACGAACGGTTAGTCGTTAAAATCGATGATATCCTTTAACCGACAAAACTGACCTAACCGACTCAACTGACGCAACTGATTTCGTACAAAAATAAATAACACAAATTTCAGAATCAAGATACCAACAGAGGACCATTTAAAGTGGGCTTTTTCCGACAGCAGCAAGAACGGATGGCCGTGCGGTTGTTGACCTGGCAGTACCAGCGCCTCAAGATCGCACTGCCGTCAGAGGACGAATTGGAGGCTCGGGCCGTCGCCCTGGTGGACGAGGCCCATCGCATCGCCCGGGACAGGGGACGCAACGTGCTGTCCATCATGAAGGAGCTGGTCGGGGATTTGAGGAAGAAATGAGTCGCCGGCGGTTGCTTCGGTTGAAGCCGGCGCAGTCCTCGGTGTTAAGCGGTCGTATCCCCTTTACAGGACCGGTTTCAAGAAAAATATCGTTACCGGTTAACAGCCTGATAGGTGTCAGTTGTGTGAGTGTTTTGGCGATGGGGCCCGGTGCGATAGTACCCATACATAATGTGCCGTCACGCCCATCATTGATTTATGGCCCAGCCCATCAGCTGGCCTGATGGACTGGGCGGAATATCGCGGAAAATCGTCTTTCGCAGAGGGGAAGAAGGGATCGAGACATCAAACCGCCGATCGGCCTCAAACGGTTTCTTCCATCGCCAAGTTCTCGAAATCCTGGCGCCTGCACGCTTGCGGCCCTGACAGCCACTGTGAAATTTCATCCAGATCACGGGCCGTTATCTCATGACCGGCGTCCATTTCCCTGGTTGTCACATCCGCCCCGGCCTGCTGAAATGTTTTCGCCAGTCGGTCGGTGCTCGCCGAGGGTATGATCGCATCGTGCTTTCCCTTGAGAACCAGGATTTTTTTCCCATGTAAATCCGGTAAGGGCGTGTTTCGCAGCGGCAGCATCGGTCGTATCAGTACGGCGCAGGAGAACACTTCCGGATGCAGCAGGATGACCGCCGCGGCCATGTTCGCCCCGTTGGAGTATCCCAAAGCGGCCATCCGATCCGGATTGCGATCGTACTTATCGGCTGAGGCGCGGATAAAATTCGAAAGCTCGTCGGCCCGTCGTACAACATCCTTTTCGTCGAAGACGTTGGCCGCCAGTCGTCTGAAGAACCGCGGCATACCGTTTTCGTGGACTTGCCCTCTGGGGCTGAGGATCGCCGAGGTGGCGCTGACCTCCCTGACGATGCCGATAAGGTCGTTTTCGTTGCCACCGGTCCCATGCAGTGCCACGATGGTTCGGTCATCATCGGCCGAATCCGGCGCTTTTTCGAATACATGCCGAAAAGGTTCTGAACGCAGCGGCGGCAGCTGCTGTTCAATTTCAGAACGCATGGGTTCATACTGCTCGGGCAATTGGAGATATGATCCCAGTTCACGTGCGGATTCATCGATTGTAAATCCCGGTGGATCGGTGGCGATTTCAAAGAGCACCCCGGCCGGGATGTGAAAGTAAATCGACCGGAAGTATTTCCTGTCGCGGACATCGGTCACACCCATGCCCGATTTCTTCAATATCGATTGCCAACGCAATTGCGAAGCGTCATTTTCCGTGCGAAAGGCGATGTGATGAACCGTGCCGCCGCCAGGCCTTCCCAGGGGCGCCTGCGGATCGTGGACAACATCCAGAAAACGACCCGGGGCCTCGGTGGCGCTCATCCTGAACCGGTAACGATGATTCTCCCGCTCTTGTAGCGTCATTCCCATCACGTCGCGCAGCAAAGTGTTGTTTTCCTTCAGCACATTTATGGTGGCAGTGGCGGAATGAAACCCGGTGACGGCATGGGCTTTCTCAATCGGGCCTTCCGGCCAATACGTGGTCGACGGCGGTTCTGATGTGCCGATCAACTCGATGGGCAGGCCGTGTGGATCGGCAAATTGAAGCACCGGATCGCCGAACCGGTCACTTTTTTCGACGCGGATGGCCTGCGCTCCGATTCTCCGGGTCCAGAACTCTATTGACGTATGGGGAATGGCAAAGGCAATCGCCGTTACCATCCCGGCGCCGGGTTTTCCGCGGGGCAGGTTTTGCCAGGGGAAAAAGGTCAGGATCGTCCCCGGAGAGCCGTTCGCATCACCGTAATACAAGTGGTACGTAAATGGATCGTCAAAATTGACGGTTTGTTTGACCAGCCGCAAGCCAAGAATTTTCTCGTAAAACGCCAGGTTTTCGGCGGCCGAGGATGTCACTGCAGTTATGTGATGAATACCGGATATTCTCATGTCTGTGTTCATCGTCAACCTCTCGTTTTATTGTAATTTCAATTGAGCCTTTCAGATTTTTAAAAGGGACCCTTTTCCGCATGTTTGCCCATTTTCTTTAACAATCTGACGAGTTCGGAACGTTCTTCAGATGTCAAGACACCGGCAATCTCTTCGAGTTTTTTTTCGTGTTGCGCGTATGCCGATTCGATGACACCACGGCCGATTTCAGTCAGATGGACATAAAAACACCGACCATCCGAGGGGTCCTGATTTCGTCTGACAAATCCCTTTTTCTCCAGTCGATTGATGGCAGCGGTCATCGAGCCGCTGGTCAACAGAACTTTTTCACCGATGATTTGGATGGGAACCGGTCCTTTGTGCAACAGAACCTCCATAATGGCGAAATCGCTCAAGTGTAAGCCGGTTTCTGAAATGCTGGCCCGATCGACCTTTTCGACCGCCTTGGCCGCCTTCCATAAAACCAGTCTCAGGTGAGGTGCCGTCTCCATGAGGTCAACTTAAGGCCAATTATCTTGATGTCAAGATATAAGTCCTCCCCACCACTTCCGCATTCGAGACGGTTATGGTAAAAACGGATTCCGATTTTATGGAACCGTATGGCATCCCTCGATTGAAGCCAACCAGGAAATACGACTGTGACAACCTCCAATGGGCATCGCATAGCCGGCATCGTCAACTCGAAAGGAAATGTCGGCACTGCCCGAAAGCGTCTCCAACAGCTGGTCGCGGCCTTGCGGTCCCACCCGCTGTTCAAACCGGCCGAACTCCATTTTACGTCCTCCCCCGGCCATGCCGTCGAACTCACCCGCCACGCCTTGACGCAAGGTGCGGATGTGATTCTGTCCATCGGCGGTGACGGCACACACAATGAAGTCGTCAACGGGTTCTTCGACCGCAACGGCAGGCTGGTCAGTCCGCGTGCCAAACTGGCCGTTCTGCATTTTGGAACCGGCGGAGACTTCCGCAAAAGCATAGGGATAGGCGTGTCCGCCGGTGATGCCATCCGGAGCCTGGCCGAAGGAACACCTTGCCCCATCGACATCGGCCTGATCCGGTTCATCGACCTGGATGGACGGCGGGCGCAACGCTATTTTGTCAATATCGCCTCTTTCGGCATCAGCGGCATTATCGACAACCTGTCACACGATCAGCGGTTTGTGCGGCTCGGCGGCAAGGTCGCCTTCCTGCTGGCGACCTTGCGGGCCTTTCGGCATTATCGCAATGCACCGATGCGCATAAGAACGGATCGCGACCCCGAACTCGAACAGCCGGTGTGTGCCTTCGTGGTCGCCAACGGTCGGTTTTTCGGCGGCGGGATGAAGGTTGCGCCCCATGCCGTTCTGGACGACGGGCTCTTCGACGCTGTTTGTCTCGGGGATTTTCAACTGGTCGATTTTCTGCTGAGGGGACACCGCCTCTACCGCGGAACCCATCTGTCGATGGAGAAGGTCTGGACGCGCCGGGTTCGGACGGTGTCGGTTCACGCCAGAGATCCGGTGTCCATCGACATCGACGGTGATGGCTTGGGATACACGCCGGCCGAGATCACTATGGCCCCGCAGAGGATTTCCGTCATTGTCGGCAAGGGGGGCTGCATTTTGCCGTATGCGGGCGCCTCCGCCCGGATAAGCGGTTGCAAAAGGCGGCTGAAACTCGCCGCCAACGGGTTCTAAGCCCGGACCTTTCCCGTCTTCAAATAAGGGAGTCGGGTTTGTCCCCAATGGTGTTTATTTCATGCGGAATCGGCATTAGGTCCGGTCCAAGACCCCGTAGACGGCTCAAACAGTCAGCCGCTGTTCTCAACCGCTCATCCGGGCTCCGACGCATCATTTTCATGCGCCTTGGCGGTTTGCAGGGCCATGAGCGTCTAATAACTAAACGGTCGTGGTCTTTTGGGCCAACGCTGGCTCCGAGTTCCGGGTTCTGAGTTTCGAGTTTCGAGTTTCAAGTTTCTATTTGCGCAGGCTGCACTTCGGCCTTGAAAAACGCCGCCAGCGCCTGGTTGAAAAGGTCCGGTGCTTCTATGGGGACGGTGTGGCCGGTTTGCGGCAGCAGGAGATGGGTGCCGCGGCATAACGCAGCCAGGCGCGCGGCGCCGTCCGGGGAAACCAGCGGGTCCTGGTCTCCGGTGATGACGAAGGTGGGCTGACGAATGGCCGACGCGTGACGGGAAGGGGAGGGATAGCGCGTCATGGCATCGAGGTGGGCGAGAAGTGCGTCGGCTCGATTGCGGGCTGCGACGGCGGAGACCATCTTGCCCAACATTTTCCGGTTTTCCGCCAGATAGGCCTCTCCGAATACCGTCGGCAAAGCGGCCCAGGCCATCGCTTCGAGTCCGTTGGCTTGCAAAATCTTTCCCCATGACTGCAAAGCCGTCCTGGCGCGGGCACTCGGTTCGGCGGCCAAACTGCACAAAACGAGTCTGTCGACCTGGGCGGGATTCCTGGCGGCCAGTGCCAGTGCCACATGGGCGCCGTGGCTCAACCCCACCAACAGGGTCTTCTCTAAGCCGATGTGCACCAGCAGGTTGAACAGATCATCGACATGGGTGTCGAGGGTCAACGGCGATGGACCGACCTCGCTTTTGCCCTGGGCACGGGCATCGTAGAGCAGGATGCGGTAATCCCTTTTGAAGTACAGGGCCTGGGGGCGCCAGTGTACGGTGGTCTGGGTGGTGCCGTTGAGTAAGACGACGGCGGGTTTTTGCGTTTCGAGGCCGAAGGTTTCGAAAAAGAGGCGGCAACCGTCTTTTGTCTTGAAATAAGGCATAGATCCCGGGGCGAGGGTTCAAGAGGTCAAGGATTCGATGCGTTGAAAAGCTCTTTGGCGTGATAGGAAGAACGGACAAAGGGTCCGCTGGCGACCTCGCTGAAACCCATCTGAAAGGCGGTCTGCTGCCACTGGTCGAATTCCGCCGGCGGGACGAACCGCGCTACCGGCAGATGGTCCTTCGACGGCTGGAGATACTGTCCCATGGTCAGCATGCGGCACCCGACATCCAAGAGGTCTTGCAGGGTTTGGCGGATTTCAGCCTCGGTTTCACCGAGCCCGAGCATCAGGCCCGATTTGGCCGGAACCGACGCGTCGATGGTCTTCACGCGCCCGAGCAGCTCCAGAGAACGGGCGTAAATGGCGCCTGGACGCACGGTGGCGTAAAGGCGCGGCACGGTTTCGATGTTGTGGTTCAACACTTGTGGTTGCGCTTCCAGCACGGTGCGCAGGGCGGCGGCGTCACCCTTGAAGTCGGGAATCAGCACTTCGATCAGGGCTTCCGGGATGCGGCGGTGAATTTCGCGGATAGTTGCGGCAAAGTGGCCGGCCCCGCCGTCTGGAAGGTCGTCGCGGGTCACCGACGTGATGACCACGTAGACCAGCCCCAGTTTCTCTACCGTTTCAGCCACCCGCACCGGTTCGGCCGGATCCGGCGGCTCGACCGGGCCGTGCGCCACGGCACAGAAGCGGCAGTTGCGGGTGCAGCGATCCCCTAAAATCAGGAAGGTGGCCGTCTGGTTGGAGAAACACTCCCAGATGTTCGGGCATTTGGCTTCCTGGCAAACCGTGTGCAGACGTCCCCGGTTCATCAGCGTACGGATTTTTTCATACTCGGGTCCGCTGGGCAGCCGCCGGGTCAGCCAGGGCGGTTTTTTGGAATGGATCTTCAATTCAGATGTCCCTTACGCGTCAGTCAGCAGTGTTTTATCCACTTCGCCCCGTTCTATCGACACCAGCTCGGTCCCGAAAACGCTTTGTACATGACCTTTGAAAGCGCGGCCAACGGAGGGCATGTTCAGCGGCCGGCCGGATACCGCTTGCAGCGAAGTGATCCCCACGTCGGCAAGGCCGCACGGATTGATCCAGCCGAAGGGCTCGAGGGACACGTCGACGTTGAAAGCCAGGCCATGGTAGGTGATGCCGCGGCGAATGGCGATGCCGATGCTGCCCATCTTGCTGTTGCCGACCCAGATGCCGCGGTTGGCCGGGTTGCGCTCGGCGGCGACCCCCCAGTCGGCGGCGGTGCGGATCATGACGTCTTCCAAACAATGAACGAAGGCTTTGACGCCCATTTTGGCCGCCTCCAGGTCGAGAATCAGGTAGGCCACCAGCTGGCCCGGACCGTGGTAGGTGATGTTGCCGCCCCGTTCGGTCTGGATGACCTGGATGCCGGCGTTTGCGAGAACCTCGGACGCAACGATCAGGTTTTCCCGGCCGCCGCGGCGGCCCAGGGTGAAAACCGGCGGGTGTTCGAGCAAAATAAGAACATCGGTAGCCAGAACGCGGCTCTTGCGCGCCTCGACGAGACGGTGCTGCAGCCGCATGGCCTCGCCGTAGTCGATGCAGCCCGGCTCGAAGACCCGCCAGGTTCCGGGTCGCTTTGCTTGCATCCGATGCTCCATGTAAAAAATTACCGAGAACCTGCCGACCCCACCCGCAGCTTCTTTGCCAGGTCAGTCCTTCATCCCGCCAGACACGGCTTGCGGGCGGCGGCCACCTCGTCCAGGCGGCGGACTTTGCTGTTGTGCGGGGCGTCGTGCAGGAGCTGCGGGTTTTCTGCGGCTTCCCGGGCAATCTGTTGCATGGCGTCGATGAACCGGTCGAGATCCTCCTTGCATTCGGTCTCGGTGGGCTCGATCATGATGGCGCCCGGAACGACCAGCGGAAAGTAGATGGTGGGTGGATGGAACCCATAGTCCATCAACCGCTTGGCCATATCGAGGGTGCTGACTCCATAAGACGCCTGATTTTTGTCGCTGAACACGCATTCGTGCATACACGGACGGTCATGGGGGAGGTGAAAGGTCCCTTTGAGCTTCTCTTTTATGTAGTTGGCGTTCAGGACCGCCAGTTGACTGGCTTTTTTCAGGCCGTCGGGTCCCAGGCTCAAAATGTAGCTGTAGGCGCGCAGCATGACGCCGAAATGCCCGTGAAAGGTATCGAGTTTGCCGATTGATTGCGGAAATTTCTCGGAAAGCGTGTACGTGTCGTCTTCCTTGATGACGCGCGGCACCGGCAGAAAGGGCTCGAGTTTTTTGTGGACGCAGACCGGCCCGGAACCCGGTCCGCCGCCGCCGTGCGGGGTGGAAAAGGTTTTGTGCAGGTTCAGATGCAGGACGTCAACGCCGATCGCTTTCAGGTCGACGATGCCCATTACGGCATTCATGTTGGCGCCGTCACAGTAGACCAGGCCGCCCTTGGCGTGCACGATGTCGGTGATCTGCCGGATGTTCTGTTCGAAGAGGCCGAGGGTGTTGGGATTGGTCACCATGATGCCGGCGGTTTCCTCATCCATGACGGCCGATACGACCTCGGCGGTCAGAACGCCTTGTGCTCCGGACTGGATCGGGACCGGGCGGTAGCCGCACAGTGCCGCGCTGGCGGGGTTGGTGCCGTGGGCCGTGTCGGGGATGATGATCTTGGAGCGTTGGGCCCCTTTGCTGCGATGATAGGCATAGATCAGCAGCATGCCGGCCAATTCGCCGTGGGCACCGGCGGCCGGCTGCAGCGAGACGGCATCCATGCCGGTTATTTCCGCCAGATACCGCTGCAGATCATGCATCAGCGCGAGGGCGCCCTGAGCGAGCTCCGGCGGCAGCAGGGGATGGGCGGCGGCGAGGCCCGGCAGTCCCGCCTGCCGTTCGTTGGTCTTGGGATTGTACTTCATGGTGCAAGAGCCGAGCGGGTACGTGCCGGTATCCACCCCGAAATTCCAGGTCGACAGTCGCGTGTAATGGCGCACCAGATCCACTTCGCTCAGGTCGGGAAAATCCGGTCCGGAACCGGTCAGGTCCGGATCGAGGGAGCTGACCGGAACGTCGCGGCGGGGCAGCGAATAGCCGCAGCGGCCTTTGCGCCCTTTTTCCCACAGCAGCGGTTCGTTGAGGATCAGGCCGGTTGTTCCGAGTCTATCGGTCATGACCGCACCTCCTTGACCAGGTTGTCCAGGTCGTTCTTGCCCGCGGTTTCCGTCGCGCACAGCAGGGTGCAGTCGGAAAGCTCCGGGTAGTATTTGGCCAGCGGCAGTCCGGCGACGATCTTCTTGTCGAGCAGGCGTCTGTAGACTGTGTCGAAATCGCCCGGAAAACGGACCACGAACTCATTGAAGGTCGGGCTCGAAAAGGGCGTGTCGAAGCCGATTTGCGCCAAACTGTTTTTGAGGTATTCGGCCTTGTCGCGGTTGAGCTGTGCCAGCTCGCGAAAACCGGTTGCACCCAGTGCGGCCATGTACACGGCCGCGGTCAAGGCACAGAGGCTGTTGTTGGTGCAAATGTTCGATGTGGCTTTTTCGCGGCGGATGTGCTGTTCACGGGTGGCCAGGGTCAGAACGAAACCGTCCCGGCCGTCTCTGTCCTGCGCGCGGCCCACCAGCCGGCCCGGCAGGCTGCGCACGAACTTCATGCGGCTGCCGAGCATGCCGAGTCCCGGCCCGCCGAAAGAGCGGGGCAGCCCCAGGCTCTGGCCCTCGCCGCAAACGATATCGGCGCCGAGGCTGCCGGGGTTTTTCAGAAGGCCAAAAGCCAGCGGTTCCGTGAAGGAGGCGACAAACAGGGCTTCTTTGGTGTGGGTGGCGTCCGCCGCGGCCTGGAGATCTTCGATGCAGCCGAAAAAATTGGGCGACTGGACGGCCACCGCGGCCAGGTCATCGAGGCTGTCGAGGGCGGCCAGATCGGTCCGGCCGTCGGCCCGGCAGGGCAGCTCGACGATCTCATGGCCGGTGGGATCGAAATAGGTTCCGACCACCCGCCGGTGATGGGGGTGGACGGCGGCCGAAACGGCCACGCGCTTCTTGCGGGTAATGCGGAGCGCCATCAACAGGGCTTCGGCCAAGGCCGTGGAGCCGTCGTAGTGGGAGGCGGTGGAGACCTCCGCTCCCATCAGCCGGCTGGCCAGTGTTTGGTACTCGTAGATGGCCTGAAGGGTGCCCTGACTGA
>JBAVJU010000037.1:0-1572 GCA_049687935.1 Desulfobacterales bacterium
ACATCTAAAGCTGACCATGATTTACGTCACCCACGACCAGGTGGAAGCCCTGACCTTTGCCGATCAGGTCCTGGTCATGTATGAAGGCGAACTGGTTCAGGTCGGCACCCCTCAGGAGCTTTTCGAAAACCCGCAGCATAAGTTCGTCGGATATTTCATCGGCAGCCCCGGAATGAATTTTTTACCCTGCACCCTGGACGGAAATAGGGCGCAGGTGGATGGTGTCGGCATCCCTCTGGACGATAAGATGATTGCGATGGGAAAAAAAGCGCGGGGTCGGCTGGAGCTGGGAATACGGCCGATAGGCCTTGAGGTGCACGCTGAAGCGGTGGCCGGCGGCATACCGGCACGGGTCTTCATGGTGGAAGACCAGGGAAGCTTTAAAATCCTCACCGTCAAGCTGGCCGGCCACACGCTGCGCGCCCGGCTGGCGGAAGATCACAGCGTCACCCAAACTGACGTCTGGCTGCGGTTTCCGCCGCGATGGACCAAGCTTTTTGCCGACGGACGGCTGGTGAGTGGATAGGAGCGTCACTATGGAAAAATGGGAAAACAACCGCGCCTGGTTTCTGGTTCTACCGGTTTTCGTCATCGTTGCCTTCAGCGCCATCATCCCGCTCATGACGGTGGTCAACTACTCGGTTCAAGATATTTTTGGGCCGGGGCAGCGCGTCTTCGTGGGTGCCGAATGGTTCAAGGAGGTGCTTGCCGACTATCGTCTGCATGACGCCCTGTGGCGCCAATTCCTCTTCTCCGGGCTCGTCCTTTTAATCGAAATTCCCCTCGGCATCCTCATCGCACTGGCGATGCCCAAACGCGGCTGGGGCGTTTCCGCATGCCTGGTGACCCTGGCGCTGCCGCTGCTCATTCCCTGGAATGTGATCGGGACGATCTGGATCGTCTTCACCCGTCCGGATATCGGTTTGTTCGGTTCCGCCATCAATGGGCTCGGCATCGCTTTCGATCACACTGCACGACCGCTCGATGCGTGGATCACCTTGATGCTGATGGAGGTCTGGCACTGGACCCCGCTGGTCGCCCTGCTGGCCTACGCCGGGCTGCGGGCCATTCCCGAAGCCTACTATCAGGCCGCCAAAATCGACGGGGCATCGGGCTGGGCGACCTTTCGTTACATTCAGCTGCCCAAGATGCGCGGCGTGTTGACGATCGCCATATTGCTGCGTTTCATGGACAGCTTCCTGATTTACGCCGAACCGTTCGTCCTGACAGGCGGCGGCCCCGGGAATTCAACCACCTTTCTATCGATCTACCTCGTAAAGATTGCCGTCGGTCAATTCGACCTCGGGCCGGCTGCCGCCTTCTCGCTCATATACTTTCTCATCATCCTGCTGTTCAGCTGGCTGTTCTACCAGGCTCTTCAGAAAGTCGGCACGGGAGAAAAGCGATGACCATACAGAAAAGAACCATCGGACTGGCGATCTATTTCGCGCTGCTGCTGCTGCCGATTTACTGGATGCTCAACATGTCTCTGCGAACAAATGCCGATATCCTGGGCTCTTTCGCCCTGTACCCCCATGATCCGACGCTGGGAAATTACCTCAAAATTTTTAC
>JBAVJU010000038.1:0-22199 GCA_049687935.1 Desulfobacterales bacterium
CTCAGGTACTGTCGGTTCAATTGAGCGATGGCGGCATCATCGACGAGCAGTATGGAAAGCTCCGCCTCAGGACTGCCCAAGGCGTCTAAGATGACCCGGGCTTTTCTCCGAATTTTCGCGAGGGAAATCCGGTGGCTGCTTTGGCGGTTGTCGATCAGAATTCCCATTTTTGCCTCTTTCGCCGCCGGCCGGCCGCTTTTCGGGATATTCGATCCGGTGGTGATGAATGGCGTTGAGTATTTTGTTGAAGCTCTTGGCGATGTTGTGCAGGTCCTTGAGGGTGAGCTCACAGTTGTCGAGCTGTCCGTCGGAAAAAACCTTGTTGATCAAGTTCTGCACAAGGCCCTGGATTCTGGAAGGCGTGGGATTGGCCAGAGTTCGGGAGGCCGCCTCGACCACATCGGCCAGCATCACGAGCGCCACCTCCCGGGTCTGCGGTTTCGGTCCGGGATACCTGAAGTCTTCGATCTTGACGGCGTCTTCGCCCTTTTGCTGCTTGGCCTTGTCGTAAAAATAGGTGATCAGACTGGTGCCGTGGTGTTGCTGAATCGTGTCGATGATGGCGGCCCCCAACCGGTTGCGCTTCGCAATTTCGATACCGTTTTTGACGTGGGCCACCAGAATCAGGCTCGACATGGACGGGGCCAGTTTGTCGTGTTTGTTTTTACCGTTGTGCTGATTTTCGATGAAGTAGAGTGGCTTTTGGATTTTTCCGATATCGTGATAATAGCCGCAAACCTTGGCCAAAAGTGAGTTGGCACCGATCTCAGAGGCTGCTGCCTCTACCATCGAGCCGACGATCACCGAGTGGTGGTAGGTGCCCGGAGCTTCCATGAGCAGTTGTCTGAGGATCGGGCGATCGAGATTGGCCAGTTCGAGCAGTTTGATGTCCGTGGTGTAGTCAAAGGCAATTTCCGCTATCGGGATGATTCCCGCGGCCACGATCCCGGAGCCCAAGCCTCCTGAAAATGCGAATATCCAGTCCCACAACAGTTTTTGCCCCGAAATGCGGGACTGATAAATGTCGATGGCGGTGACCAGGACCAGATTCAATAGGCCGAGCGCCGTGCCGGCCTTGATGAAGACCTTCCGTTCTCGGCAGTTGCGTATCCAGTAGGCGGCCATCGTCCCGTTGATCAGGAAATAGATAAAAAGGGTGAAATCGGCTTGGAAGATGGTGGTCGTCAAAACGGCCATGAGAGCGGCGCAGGGTAGGGCGAGCTCGAAGCCGAGGAACAGGCAGATGATCATCGATCCCGAGGCCAGCGGTGTGCCGTATAGGATAGAGGCTGCGTTCATTTCGGCAGGACCTCTTTCGGCCAGCGATTCGGACAGGAAGACCGACAGCTGTGCCACCAGGAAGAACCCTGCCAGCACAAAGGCGATAAACAACAGGCGCTTGTTTTGCTCGGTAATATTCTGCCCGAAGTTGGGCCGATATAACACGAAGGTGGCGCTAAGCAGGCACATGACGAGCAAGGCCGCTCCGATGCTGCTCGTAATGACATTGTCGTTTTTCATGTGCGCCTGAAGTGCGTTGAGTTTCAAGAGCTGGACTTCCGTCACCCGTTCGCCTTCGCGCAAGAGCATCTCTCCGGCTTTTATTTTATACATAACCGGCTTGACGCCTTCGGCGGCCAGATTCCTGCGCTCCTCGGTTTCGCTGCGGTTCAATGTGATGTTGGGCTGAAGCAGGCGCTGGGTGAAATCGATGACGAGACTCCTGAGGGTGTAGTTCTGATCCTTGAGCAGCGGTTCGCCGACAAAACGGACCATCGATTTCGCCTGGTCCAGATCGTAGAATTGTTTCAGGTCTGTTATCACCCGCTCATTTTTAGTGCCCAGGTCCCTCAAGGCGATGCCTTTATCGGCGTCTTTGAGCAGCATGGCTCGGTTCGACACCACCCCTTTGCCCAATACCACCGCTAGGATCTGATTGACGGCCGAGACCACCTGATGTGGAAACCCTTCTTCTACAAGGATCTTAAACGCGTCATCTTTGACGTCGATGCCGATTTTCTGTGCAAAATCATCCCTGTACTGCCAGATCGGTTTGGTTCCGGTCGGACTCTCGCGGTCCTCCCGGGGCAAGACCGACCGGCCATAGACAGCGACGGTCCGTTGGAGTTCCGGAGCAGCGGCGGCTTGTGCCATGACGGTCTGCAAATCGTCGAATGCGCTGGCGACACGGGCATCCAGGGCCGGCAGAAGCGCACTGTCGTAATCGTAGACCGTCAGAACTTCTGTCGCCGCCCGCCCCCGGTTGGCTTCGGTGGCGGAAAAATCCTCGATAAAAAAATCCTGCGGGGCTTTGACATCCCGTTCGGCGACATCTCCCAGTTTGTAGGACGGCTGGGTCACAATCAGATGGGGGTAAAGCAGGACGATGAAGAAAACCGTCAGGGCCGGCAGAAGGACCCATCGAAAACTGCGGCTTTCGTAAAACAGCTTGCGAACCGATTCCGTGTGTTTTTCGATCCCGGTCTGTCGATCTCTAACGACGGATTTGGTTGAAGGTGTCGGATTCACTGAGCGCCGTGCTCCGTGGATTGTTTTTTACTGTCTTCCAGGTCCTCGTAGGCTTTAATGATATCCTGGACGAGCCGGTGTCTGACGACATCGATCTTCGAAAAAAAGACAAACCGGATGCCTTTGATCCCCTTGAGGATATTCTTCGCCTGCACGAGTCCCGAGGGTCTGTCTGTCGGCAGATCGATCTGGGTTATGTCTCCGGTGATGACGGCCTTGGAATTAAATCCAATGCGGGTCAGAAACATTTTCATTTGTTCGGAGGTCGTGTTTTGGGCCTCATCCAGAATGATAAAGGCGTCGTTTAACGTTCGTCCCCGCATGAAGGCGATCGGGGCCACCTCTATGATGCCCTGATGCATCAGGCTGTTAACCTTCTCAAAGCGCATCATATCGTGAAGGGCATCATAGAGCGGCCGCAGGTATGGGTCGACTTTTTCGGCCAGATCCCCGGGCAGAAATCCCAAAGCCTCCCCAGCCTCGACCGCCGGGCGTGTCAGGACGATACGGCTGAGCCGCCCTTTGTTGAGCGCTTCTACGGCCATGGCCATCGCCAGGTAGGTCTTGCCGGTGCCGGCGGGTCCGATGCCGAACACGATGTCATGGTTCCGTATGGCGTCGATATATTCTTTCTGGGCCGGACTCTTGGGGGCGATGAAACTTTGTTTGGATTTGACCAGGACCGTGTCCAGGAAGATGTCTTTGAGTTTGGCCCTGTCATTGCCGCTCAACACGTTGAGGGCATAGTCCACATCGTTGGGGTGGACAGGAAAGTTGGCCTCCAGAAGTCCGTATAGCTGATTCAGCAGATTTTCGGCCAGACGAGCGGCGATCACCTCGCCTTCGATAAAAGCGGTGTTGCCCCTGGCGTTGACGCGCACCTCGAGAGCGCCGGCAATTTTCTGGAGGTTGCCGTTGTGCTCACCGAAAAGCTGGCGGGCCAGACCGATTTCGGGAAAGGTCAGCTTGACACTGTAAGACTCACCGTCGGCATCGGCATCTCCGGCAGTATGCGGTTTCATGCACTCAATCCCATTTGTGGCGTCAATAGCGCAGTCGATTCAGTCCCGATATCCGGTCGACTAAGACCACCGGCATCTTCGGGCCCGTTCCGGTCGTTCGCCGGTCGGTCTGAATTTTTATCACACCTTTTCATTCAAATGCAAACGATCATTCAGTTATGATATAAGCCGGCCGAAAAACACCTTGACTCTAAACGAAGGTCGATGTTAGCTTCACAGGTTATTATCGATTTGTGAACGGAAATTCACTTATCGGCTGCCTTACTTTGCGGCTTAAAGGGACGACATGAATCCGTTTGACATTCTGACCATCGTGATCCTTGCCTACAGCGTCATCAGGGGCATCTTTCGGGGTCTCATCAAAGAGATGTCGTCGATCGTAGGGGTCCTGGCGGGTTATTATGCCGCCTATTCCCACTACGCCGACATCGCCGCACTGTTGTCCCGCTGGATAACGAATACGGCGTATGTCAACATCGTGAGTTTCCTGATTCTGTTCAGCGTGGTTTTTTTAATTGTCAGCGCCTTGGGCGTGATCCTCAAATACGTCCTTCGCATTGCCTTCATGGGTTGGCTCGACCGCATCTGTGGAGCCGCCTTCGGGTTGGCCAAGGCCATTCTGATTGCGGCTGTACTGTTGATCGTGTTGACCACCTTTCTGCCGAAGAACGCACCTATCGTAACCCATTCCGTATTGGCGCCGCACGTGACCAGCGTATCCGAAATAATGGTCAAGGTCGTTTCCAAGGATATGAAGCAAAAATTTTACGCCAAAATGGAGGCCTTGAAAAAGTCCTGGAAACTCAGCCCGTGACATCGAAGACGCAACCAGAGATGACCTCCGAACATTTGCGGGCCTTGATGCAGCTGATTCAGACGCTCAGGGGGCCTGACGGGTGCCCGTGGGACAAGAAGCAGACCCCCCGGTCGATCGCGCTGTATCTGATCGAGGAGATCTATGAACTGGTCGAGGCGATCGAATCCGGAAATTCAGATGCCATTCGCGAAGAACTCGGAGACGTTTTGTTCCAGGTATTTTTTATCGCCGAACTGTTTCATGAAAAGGGCCGGTTCGACATCGGTGAGGTTGCGCTTCGAACGACCGAGAAAATGATCGGGCGACATCCACATGTTTTCGGTGCCGACCGGCTGGACAGCACCGAAGCCGTCCGCGAACAGTGGCATCAAATCAAACAGCACGAGAAAAAAAACACAGAAGCGAAATCGGTGCTCGATTCCATACCGGTGCGGTTGCCGGCGCTGATGAGGGCTTACAGGATTTCCGAACGCGTCGCCCGCGAAGGTTTCGACTGGCAGGATATTTCCGGGGTCATGGAAAAAGTCGAAGAGGAATGGGCCGAATTCAAAAATGCTCAAAGAGCCGAGCGGAGGGAACAGGCGGCCATGGAACTCGGCGATGTTTTTTTTACGCTGGTAAATGTCGCCCGTTTTGCCCACATCCACCCGGAAACCGTCTTGACGGGTGCGATCAAAAAGTTCGAGCAGCGCTTCAAAGAATTGGAGAAGCGTGCCGCCGAACGGGGCTTGGCAATAGAGAGTCGGTCCCAAACAGAATTAGATAGGATTTGGGAGCAAATCAAAACCGAAGAAGACATAAACCGGGCTGTTTAACCGCTGTTTTTCCCAAGGCCGGTGCCGATGGCTCGTCTTTGCGGCACCCGTTAAGCACCACAGACTTTAAGATAAAATTTTGGACTGCGGTATCGGTCGTCGGCGTATTGCACATACAGCCTTCTCCCTCTGGCCCGGTCCAAACTCGTCATCTTCTAGCTGACAGGCTATCGGTGCAGCCGGTATCGGGTCAAGAGCGGTTTTATTTTGTTCCGGTTCCCGAGTTGCTTCCGCGGGGTTGAAAATAGACGGTGACCGCAGCCATCCTAAGCCCCACCAAGCCCCAGAAATAGACGAACTTCCACTTCCCGGAACAAACCGGTCAAGCAATTTCGCTAAAAGGAAGATACCCCGGCGGAATTTTCTTAACGAGTTTTCCCCGGCGATCGTATTTTTCGAGGACTATTTTTCCTTCCTCGAAACGTTGCCGGGTGGTGGTATCGGTTTTTTCTTCTTCCGACGGTTGACGTCCCAAGCTGCGGTTCTCATCTGTCTTTTCGATCGGACGCTTTTGCCTGGCCTGCATCTCTTTTTGTACCGCAATCTCTCTGTCATTGACCGCGCTGCTGAGAGCCGCCCGAGTGGTCTGCTGCACGATGGCTTCTCCAATGGCATTGATCATGTCTTGCTACCTCCTGTACTGCGCGCTCGTTATTCGGCTTCAAGGCGTATCGGCCCCAGATGATAAGGTGCTGATTTTAAGTCTTATTTATCGCCTCGTGGCACATCCCGAAACCAGGTGAAAAGGCAGCGGTCTCTGTTTCCCCTGTCGGCTGCTTCATTTTCACCGCTGCCGCTTCAAACGGAAGATGAGTGCGCGCTGTGATCCATCATCTTTCTGACCAGTTCCTCGAACCGCCTGGCCAGAAAATCGGCATCTTCAACCGATAATGTATTCGTTTTCTTCTCTGCTTCACCGCGGATGACATTGTAAATAAATTTGGCATTGCGGCTTTTCGGGGCTCTGCTGGGTCCTTTCGATTTTTCATTAAGGTTCTCGGTTATTCTCGTCTCACGGTTGTCCCTGCTGCCGCCGTTTCTGATGCGGGCAACGATGTCCGACGCAATCCGTTCAATGAGGTTCTGGCGCCTGCCTTCGGTCGATATGTCAATGACGTCCGGAGTCGGTTTGCGAACGGCCAGGCTGTCGGGAACCGGCCCCCTGCACTTGCTCAGTTGGCTGGTGTAAACTTTCAAGACATTGTGCATCTGATAATTCGTTATGTACATGTCGCATCCCGTCGTTTGCTGTGATCTGAAAATATAATCCAGCCGGCAGTGATTGCCTGAGTTTGTTATCGGCCCGCTGGTTTGAAACCTTGAACCATAATTTGTTTGACCGTTTATTGGGAAACCGAGAAACAGAAAGGGGGTCGGAACTTCAACGGGATTTTGGAGAGGTTGACAGGATGCGTAACGAATTAACAAAATCTAAATATAACAATAAGTTGAATTCGTTTAATCCTCGAAGTTTCCGTCCGGGCCCTTGGCCGCTGGGATGGATCGGGCGCGGCGGATGATTTTTTCCGGCATCCATTCCGCCGGATCTTCGATTCTCTCGGCTTTGGGACCTGGATCGCAACTGCCGGACCTCAGAATTGTCTGAACAGCCAAAGGGGCCGTTTCAGCCGCATTGAAAACATCGACCATAAGATGGTACGCGAAGTCCTCGACCCGCCGAACCATGCGCTCCCGGATAGCCAGGGGCTGACCGAGGAGCTTGTTTTCGAAAGGCAGGTTGAGCTTTTTATAGTTACCGGCTTTGAGACCGTTGGCCTGTGCATAGGCGACCATCTGCCGCCACATGTCTTCAGTGACCCCCTGGCCCTCAACTTTTACAAAATTGCCCTGCTCATCGAGCAGGGCGTTTCCGTAGTCATTGACCTCCAGTCCCCAGGAAATCATCTGTAGGGCGGTGGCCACGTTGGCCTTGGTGGTCCGGGTATGGCCGGCAATCTGCTTGAGTCGCTCCGCGCTGTTGCCGGAGGTGCCGTGCTGGGCCCCGGACACGTTGTATTTGGCGAGCGCTTCGTGGATCTGCCGGGTCAAGTCGACTTGAATACCCTGCGCGCTGGCCTCGATCCCATGAGTGGTGCCGTTGTTCAAGGCGATCCAGTCAGGGAAGATGTCATGGGCATTCAGCCCCTGCATGAGAAAAAGGGCTTCCGGCACGGTGGACAGGCCGGCTTTCCCCTTTATTTCACCTACTTCGGTCTCGAGGCCCGCCCACGCCGGTACGCATTGATTCAGCGCGATGCTGGCGATCAGGTTCTGGTCGTCGGGCAGGTGGGAGGCATCGATGGCGATCGATGTGATCCCGGCTTCGAAAAGCGTCGGGATCTCGATTTTTGCCGCCGCGACATCAGCGTCGCTTTTAATGCCGTAATGGTCGGCGTGGACGGCAACCGGTACCGTTATGCTCAGTTCATTGCAGACGGCATCCACCTGACGGGCGATGTTCCAATAGTTAACCGCGCAATAGGCGCTGGCGCCGCCTTCTGATTTTGCGATTTCGATGATGAGGGCCGCGTTGGCCCTTTGAGCGGCGCGCAGCACGCCCCGGATGACAATATGGCTTCGTCCATTGGCGGCCATGGCGATAGCCTGGCCTTTGGCCAGCATCGCACGGTCGATGAATTTGCCACTGACGATCAGGGCTTTCGAGTTGGGAAAGAGACGCGCAATGGTGGGGGGGCGACCGACGCGCAGGGCTTCATCGAATTCTTTGGCGGAAATTTTTGTCATTTATAAAATCCTTTATTATCGTATAGATATAAATATAAGTTCAACAATTACAGCAAGAATTAAGGGGGCTGAGCCAATGCCGTCTTGTTTGACGTCCGATCGGCATGTGGGGGATCGCGTCACGGTTCCGGAGGCGTCGATTGGGTGCGCATGCCGGTCAGGATTTCTCTGATTTCCGATTCATATGATGCCGGTGCATACAGGTCGCCCCATCCCCTCTGAAGTTGAAACAGCCCATTATAAGCCGTGTCGTGAAACGAGCGGATCCGATGGGGAATGTGTTGATCCGTGAGAATGGATTCCACAACCTGGGATTCCACGAGGCTCTCCAGGGTCGCTATTTTGACAAATTCTTTGGTGATATAGTCTGTCATGGCGGCAAGATTCTCAGGCGTCCTCCGCCGCAGAGAGCCGGCGGGTAATCCGGCTTATGGGGTGGTGCCGCCTTGCGGCGGCGGCCCTTGGGGGGTCGTCGATTTTGATTTTTGTCTGGCCTTGTTTTCTTGGCCGACTCTGGCGTTGTAATTCTCTACATCACTAAAAAATTCTTTTCGCTTCCGGTCGTGCTCTTGTAATCTTGCGTTCAACTTCCGGACGCTTTCGTTATACTGGTCTGCAGCGGCCCTGTTCGTGACGGTCTTTTTCATTTCGTTCAGATGCGCATTTTCCTTCAAGAGCTCTTCGTACTCGCCGGCCAATTCGGCTTTTCTTTGATCCAGCGCCTTTAACTGATTGTCGAAATCGAGCGTTTCGCCGTCATCACGCGTTTCGCTCGACGCGGTTTCGTCCGCACCCGGTTCGCCGGCAGGGTCAATTTTGGCCTGAGACGCTGCTGCAGGCTCCGGTTGCCGGTATTCTTCGTAGCCTCGGACCTGTTCCCTCTGATTGGCGGGCACTTGATTAAAATCGTCTGTAAAATGAACATGGCCCTTTTCATCCACGTATTTGTAGAACTCAGCCGAAGCCGCGCCCGTGAACACGAGAAAAACAAGCGAGATGATGATTTTCAGCCAATACATAAAAAATAACCTCCTTTCAGGAGCTTATGAATTAAATATCAAGTCATAATTTAAAAATTTGCCATGTCGTGCTTGAGTTTGTTCGGCAACCGATAGATAGACTTGCAAACGTAATATAATTTATCATATCGGCGCCTGTTTTGCAAATATTCTCGGGGGCATGAGGCCGGCCGGCTTTATTTTTGGTTTGCCTGTCGGATACGGTTTCGAATCGCGTTTTAGCCGTTGCCGCGCGGGATGCTTCAATCCGCACGGTCCACCGGACCGGCTGCGTCTCTCAAACCCGGCTATTCTATTTTACAGCGGCCTGTGGTATCTTTCATGATTGGGATAATTGAAGATAGGGGATGTTTTCCCCGGCCCGATCACCCGTGAAATTGGAGCTCGACAGGCCGACACATCTACCGTGACGGACTTCGAATCGGGGAGATGCAACGATGTTGACCGAAAAAGAAAAGATGGAAACGTTGAGTCGATTGGTCATTCAATTGAATCGGGTCAGCGACCTCGACATCCTTATGGAGCATATTCTTACCCAGGCCCGGCGCTTTGTGAACGCGGATGCCGGGTCGATTTACATTGCCGAAGATCGGATCCTGCAGTTTGCTTATACCCAGAATGACACCCTCCAGAAACGGCTGGCGAAAGGCGAAAAACTCATCTACTCGACCTTTTCCCTGCCAATCAACGAGCAGAGTATTGCCGGGTACGTCGCGGCCACGGGAAAGCCTCTCAATATCGCTCATGTTTATGAAATCGAAGCGACTGCACCTTACAGCTTCAGCAAAGAATTCGATGAGGCGTCTCGCTACGCCACCCGCAGTGCCCTGACCATTCCCTTGAAATCCGCCAATGGGGCACTTCTGGGAATCTTGCAAATCATCAATGCTCAGGATGACGACAAGAACGTCATCTCGTTTTCCGAAAAAGACGAAAAAATGATGCTGCAATTTGCCAGTATTGCCGCCGTGGCGTTGGAGCGCGCCCAGATGATGCGCGCCATCATTTTGAGGATGATCCGCATGGCTGAGCTGCGGGATCCGAAGGAAACCGGCGCTCATGTGAATCGCGTCGGTGGTTTCGCGGTTGAAATTTATGAAAAATGGGCCACCCGGCGCAATTTGCCGCAGAGAGAAATCGATTTGAACCGTGATCTGCTCCGCATGGCGGCCATGCTCCACGATGTCGGCAAGGTGGCCATTTCAGATGTGATTCTCAAAAAACCGGGTCGTTTCAACAGCGATGAATACGAGATAATGAAACAGCACACGGTGCTGGGGGCGCAATTGTTCCTGGGGCGGCAATCTGAATTCGATGACGCCGCCTCCCAGGTTGCCTTGACCCACCACGAAAAGTGGGACGGATCGGGATATCCCGGCCATATCGATTTGGTCAGCGGCTTGCCGCTGCCCGGTCATACCGATCCTGCCGGCCGGCCACGGGGCAAGAAGGGGACCGAAATTCCCCTTTTTGGCAGAATCGTGGCCCTGGCCGATGTTTACGATGCGCTCTCCTCGGCCCGGATTTACAAGGAAGCCTGGAACGAATCCGATGTTTTGACCACTTTGGAAAGTAATGCCGGGCGTCACTTCGACCCTGAACTCGTTGACATATTCTTTTCGATCATCGATATCATCCGCTCGGTACAGAACCGCTACACGGACGATGCGTGACCGCGAAAACGAGCCGGCGGTATCACGGGTCGACAGCGGTCCAACTGGCAGTGCGCCGCGGGAGCAGGCGCATTTTTGTGAATGCTCCGGCAGCGTTATATTTCAGCTCCGGGAAACGATCTAATCCTTGAACCGCTTGCCGGAATCAGGTATGCAGTCATCGGGCCTTCGGCCTTTACACCCCTCTGTCATGCACCGTTGAATGAAAGGTTGCTGCGGAATATCCTCGCGGTGTGGACCAGGATATGAATAAAATGAATCGACGAGTTAAGATTCTCATGAAAACAGGCGCATCGAAACTCATCATCCTGGTGGTCGGCGGCCTCCTGTTCGTATGGGCCTGTGCCCCGCGACCCACTGTGGTTAAAGAACCGGTTCCGGCGGCGGTGTATCCCGGACGAAATACAGTGCTCGAAGCCGATGGGTTTTTCGAGGCCCGGAACTACGAAAAAGCCCTCGAGTATTACCAACTGTACTTGGACCACTATCCGGACGGACCGGCCGCAGCGACGGTATTGCTGCGCATCGGCACCGTACAGAACGCTCTGGGCCAATACGGGTCGGCCCGGGATTCGTTCAACCGCCTGCTGGCCGATTCCCCCGGCAGCGAGCTAGCGGGTGATGCCGAAGTCGGAATTTTGGCGTCGTATTACGGAGAGGGCCTATACGACAATGCCGTTCGGCTGGGCGCGATGATGCTCGAGCAACCCTTGTCCAAGAGCCAGGCGGCGCGCACACACGAGATTCTGGGCGATACTTATCTCGCGCTGCAGTCTCCCGAGGATGCCGTTTATTTTTATACCATGGCCCACCGTTCAGCAGAGGCGCCACAGTCGACATTGATCGAGGAAAAGCTGAAGACGGCCATCAACCTGTTGAATACCAGCGATATCGTTGTCCTGCTGGGACATGTGAAAGACGATCTGCCTCGGAGCTATCTAATGTACCAGCTCGGGGTCAACCTGGCCGCAGAAAGCAATTACGATCAAGCCGCTCGGGCCCTCTCGGATTTCCTTGCGGCCTATCCGGCGCATGAGGACAACCAGCAGGCCCGCCGGTTGCTGGAAGAACTCTCCGGGCGAACCGTTTACAACCGAACCACCATCGGGTGCTTGCTGCCGCTCAGTGGTCGGTATCAAGTATATGGCGAAAAAGCACTGAAGGGCGTCGAGATCGCATTGGCCCGGTTCAACCAGCAGATTATCGGCGGCCAGCCCGTGCAATTGATCGTAAAGGACAGCGGTTCCAACCCCGGCTCGTTGACCGCGGCGATCGAGGAACTCGTTCAGGCACGGGTTGCCGCAATCATCGGTCCGCTCGTCGATGCCGAATATGCGGCCGAGATTGCCCAGAAAAACGGCATCCCCATTATTACCTTAACCCAGAAAGAAAACATTACGGAGATCGGGGACTGGGTTTTTCGCAATTTTCTAACGCCTGAAATGCAGGTGAAGCGGATTGTCGGGTATGCCACAGACGTGCTCGGAGCCCGTAACTTCGTCATCCTCTATCCCGAAGAAAAATACGGTAACACGTTCATGAATCTTTTCTGGGATGAGGTCATTCAGCATGGGGGCCGCGTCGTCGGTGTCGAATCCTACGATCCGTCTCAGACCGATTTTGCAGAACCGATCAAAAAGCTCGTCGGTCAGTACTACGATACCCCTTTGGATTTAGAGGACATTGTCCGCCCCCCGCAGGATTCCGATACCGTCGCCGGCAAGGAACAGGAAACAAGTCGCGGCGACAGGGGGCGAAGGGAAGATGAGGGGCCCGAGGCGATCGTCGATTTCGATGCGATTTTTATCCCCGATGCCCCGGCCAAAGCCGGACTGATCGTTCCCCAACTGGCCTACTACGATATCGAGAATGTGTATCTATTGGGCACAAACTTGTGGCATTCGCCTAAAATGATCGAAATGGCCAGGGATTACGTTCAGGGGGCCATCATGCCCGACGGCTTTTTTCCTGAAAGCCAAAATCGGCGGGTCATGGAATTCGTCAAGCTGTTTGAGGCCACCTACGCTGAGACGCCGGGCGTCATCGCGGCCACGGCCTATGATACCGCCATGATGCTCTTTCAGATTTGTCAACACCCCGACGTTCAATCGAGGACCGCCATCAAAGAGGAACTCCTGAGATTGAGAGACTTTCCAGGTGTTACCGGTCTCACTTCATTCGACGGCCAGCGGGATGCGCTCAAGGAGCTCAGCATGCTCAGAATCGAAGGTGACGGGTTTGTGGAACTGAAATAAAGGGTCGATTGCGGGGTGCCTATTCGCCGCCGTTTCGCAGCGATCCTTGTCCGGTGGATTCCAACACGGTGCGCCACAGCTTGCCGCAGGCTGTGACCCGTTTGCGCTTACCGGCCGAGAGACTCATCGGCACGTGCACAAAGAAATTGTTCCAGTGGCTGACCAGCATTCTCGTTTTTCCCGCTATGCCGGCATGCACGGCATCACGCCCCAAAAAACCGCAGAAAACGCTGTCATTGGCGTTGGCCGGCAGGCTCCGGATCATGTAGCTGGGGTCGATGTACTTCAGTGAAATCTCGGCCCCACGCGCTGCGAAATATGCCTTGATCCTGTCGCGTAGAAAAATTCCGATGTCATTTAATTTCACGTTTCCGGAGGCATCCCGTTCTTCTTCGGATCCCTCGAACAATTTTTGACCGAAGCCCTCAGCCACCACAACAACGGCATGGTTTCTGAGTTTCAATCGTTCTTCGAGGCTTCGCAGAAAGCCTTTCTCGCCGTCAAGGTCGACCTCGATTTCCGGGATCAGGACAAAATTGACATCCTGTTGAGCAATAGCGGCCGTTGCCGCAATGAATCCGGAATGACGGCCCATCAATTTGATCAACCCAATTCCGTTCGGATAGCCCTTGGCTTCGTTGTGAGCCCCCTGAATAGCCCGGGTGGCCACATCAACGGCCGTGTCGAAACCAAATGAACGCGAGACCATGATAATGTCGTTGTCGATGGTCTTGGGGATGCCGATGACGCTGATTTTCAGGCTGCGCTCCTTGATCGCGTCGGCCAGTGCCGAGGCGGCCCTCAGAGTTCCATCACCGCCGATCATAAACAGGATGCCGATGTTCATCCGCTCCAAACTGTCCACGATTTCATCGACCGACTGCGGTCCCCGTGATGAGCCGAGGATCGAACCGCCGGTGTCCAAAATGTTGGCGACGACCTCCGGGTTCAGGGTGATGACGTCATGGCCGTATTTGGGGATGAACCCCTGGAGGCCGTAACGAATGCCGAAAATGTTGCGGACACCGTATCCATAGTAGAGTTGCAACACGATCGATCGGATGATGTCGTTGAGACCTGGACAGAGACCGCCACAGGTCACCATCGCACACTTGAGCTTGCTGGGATCGAAATAGATTTTTTCTCTGGGGCCGGCCAACTCGAAAGCGGGTGGGTCGATTCCGGCTTCAATCAGCTGCTTTATTTTGTCGGTATCGACGTCCAGTGCCACCCGGTCTGTGTCTGCAACGAAACTGTTACAGCGTGAATCGTCGAGTGGCGGTTTGACCGGCGATGGTATTTTCGAGGGCCCCAGAGTGGGTATCGTGGTGTCGATGATGTCGAATTCTTCCATAAAATTGCCTCGTCATATCGGTATTTTTAACTGTGAATCTTATCTCTTTTTCGGTGAAAAGCCAAACATGCTTTGGTAAGGTACAGGGTCTGCGGACCGATGGCACGTCGTATAGACGATCAGCGGAACCGTGTCAACCGCGCCAAAGGCGCGGCCGATTGGGCGGTATTCGGCCGGTTCTTCCAATGCAACGACCCGATGAACACCTGCTGAAAAATAGTCTTGACAATAGTGCAGATAGTCTTTATAGTTGCGATTTCGATAATGATAGTTTTCCTTAATCGGGCAGGGGATACACTCCTGTCCGTTTTATTGTCGGTATTCACAACATCATACGACGTAAGGGGGTGATTCCAATGATTTGTACAACCGTTCGAGAAGGCAGAGAGTGCCCTTTCATGACCGCTAAGGGCTGTTCGTATAACGGCGGGATTTGCCATGAGATCGTGGAACAATGCAACGGCTGCGGCCGTAAAGTGGAGGTCCAAACCGGCTGGTATTGCGCATCCTGTCCCGATCCGTCGCTCAAATGGAAGATCGGCAACTGCAATATGGCCACGCACGTCAGTTCGACCACCCTGCAGGCGAGTGCCAAAATCAATCCGCTCAAGGCCTCCAAGCGTCAGAACAAGAAAAAATAAATTACCGGTCCCGAGGCAAACCCCGCTCGACGCCTGGGCGGGGTTTTTTTTATGTATCGGCCGCCGCCATGGTCACCAAAAGACCCGAAATCGAGAGAACCGGCTGAGGCTTCGGGCAAAACTTCACCATCTGCAGCACGGCCTTGAGTCGGAAAACCGCATGACTGCCGGTAGCCCTTTTCCCTTGACATTTTTCATGGGCAAACAGTAATAACGGGCGCGCACTGAAACTCTTGACCCGGCGAACGGAGCCGCCCGAAGACATCCGGCCGTCCATACTGCATCGGTGGCGGCGGATCGACGAAAAAACCGGCGCGCTGTCGCGTCGTTTCGACATTGGCAACTGGTCGCGCATGCAGGGAGGCCGCAAGATTATGAATCCCATCGCAGAAGAACTCAACCAGCACATCGACAAGGGCAATGCTTACCTGACGGCGATGATGTCGCAGGTCGGCCGACAACTCTTCTTTCCCAGAGGGATTCTGGCCCAGAGTGCAGAGGCAAAGGAAAAGGCCAAACGCTTCAATGCCACAGCCGGCATCGCCATGGAAAAAGGCAAGACCATGCGATTGGGATCGGTCATGCAGATGATTAAAGATCTCCGCCCCAGTGAAGCTCTCACCTACGCGCCGTCCTTCGGTCTGCTCGATTTGCGGCGGCTGTGGCAGTCGATGCTTTTTGAAAAAAATCCTTCATTGCAGGGGCATCCGATCAGCCTTCCGGTCGTCACGTGCGGCATTACTCACGGGATCAGCGTTTTTGCCGATATTTGGGTCGATCCGGGGGATATGATTTTTTTACCGGAGCCGATGTGGGGTAATTACAATATGATCTTCCAGGTCCGAAAAGGTGCCGCGGTAACACACTACCCGGTATTCGCGGCCGACGGGGGGTTTCATCTCCAAGCTTTCGAGGACCGGATCAAAACCGAGGCCCGGCAGCGCGGCAAGGTCATCGTCATGTTGAATTTTCCGCACAATCCTTCCGGATACACCGTCAGCCGGCGGGAAGCCGACGCCATCGCCCGCATACTTGTTAAGACGGCCGAAGCCGGGTGCAACGTGATTGCCGTGACGGACGACTCCTATTTCGGTCTTTTTTATGAAGAAGATGCGTTCAAGGAGTCCCTTTTCTCGCTGCTGAGCGGTCAGCATCCGCGGTTGTTGGCCGTTAAGCTCGATGGATGTACCAAGGAGAATTTCGTCTGGGGGCTGCGGGTCGGTTTCATGACATACGGTGCACGCGTCGATGGCGAATCGGCGCCGGTTTACGATGCGCTGGAGCGCAAGACGGCCGGGTGTGTGCGGGGAACCATTTCAAATGCTTCCCACCTCAGTCAGTCGATCGTACTGAAATCGATGCTCAGTGAAAATTTTGCGGCCGAAAAAGCCGAAAAGTTCGAGATTTTGAAGAGACGGGCACTGCGGGTCAAGGCCGTCCTGACGGATCCGAAATTTGGCGATGCCTGGGATGTCTATCCCTTCAATTCGGGCTACTTCATGTGCCTCAAACTCAAAACCGTTGATGCCGAAAAACTGCGTCGGCATCTGCTGGACAACTACGGCGTAGGCCTGATCGCGATCGGCGAGAAAAACCTGCGCGTCGCCTTTTCCTGCATCGAGGAGGAGAATATCGCCGAGCTGTTTGACATCATCCTGCAGGGCGTCACAGATCTGAGCACGTAAAAAGTCTTATCAGGATACCGCATGATCCCGTCCGGAGGACCAACACGCCGCGTTAAGACATTGATCAAAAAGGGGCGGTCGTTCAATTTTGCCGATGCCGGTAGATGGACCCTCTATTTTGTTCTGATCGGCATCATCGCCGGTCTGGGGTCGATCGTATTCCATTATTTGACCCAGATCGGTCTCCACTATTTCCTGGACTTCCTGGCCGGGTACCGACCACCGGCTCCGGCCGGCGAGCACCACCTGCTGGCGCCTACCGCCACACCCTTCAACCGTTGGATGCTCTTGTTCCTGCCCTCTTTGGGCGGGCTCGTGAGCGGGTGGATCGTCTACACCTTTGCCCCCGAAGCCGAGGGGCACGGGACCGATGCCGCCATAAACGCGTACCACAACGAAGGTGGTTTTATCCGCGGTCGGGTCCCCATTGTCAAAACGATTGCCTCGGCCCTGACCTTGACCACCGGTGGTTCCGGCGGCAGAGAGGGACCAATCGCGCAGATCGGTGCCGGTTTCGGGTCTTTTCTGGCCACCAAACTCAAGCTGACGGATCGCGAGCGACGGATCATGATGGCTGCGGGTGTCGGCGCCGGGGTGGGCAGCATCTTCAGGGCCCCGCTGGCCGGAGCGCTCTTCGCTGCGGAAGTGCTCTACCGTGACCCGGAATTCGAATCCGAGGTTATCATCCCGGCCGGCGTCTCGTCGGTGGTCGCCTACTGCCTGTTCTGCCTTAATTTCGGCTGGGGCTCGCTTTTTCAGTCACCGGACTTTCACTTTCGCAACCCGCTCGAATTGGGGCCCTACCTTGTGCTGGCCTTTCTGCTGGTCGGCCTGGGTATTTTCTACGTCAAGACATTCTACGGCACCATTGCGCTGTTCAAGAAAATAAATATTCCCAACCACCTCAAACCCGCCCTCGGCGGCCTGTTGACCGGAATCATCGGTTTCTTTCTGCCGCAAACCCTGGCCTTCGGCTACGGCTTTGCACAAAAAGCGCTCCAGGATCAGCTGACCATCCCATTTCTGCTGTTTCTGGCGGTCGGGAAGGTGCTGACGACCTCCTTTTCGATCGGCTCGGGTGGCAGCGGAGGGGTTTTCGGCCCCTCGATCGTGATTGGCGGGGCCATGGGCGGTGTCGTCGGAAAAATATTTCACCATTTCATGCCGACCGTGGTGACCGAGCCGGGAGCCTTCGTGGTGGTCGGCATGGCCGGTTTCTTCACGGCCGTCTCCAACACGCCGATTTCCACGATCATCTTCGTCAGTGAAATGACAAACTCCTATCACCTGCTGCTGCCGAGCTTAGCCGTCTGTTCGGTCTGCTACCTGGCCGCGCGGAAATGGACCATATTTCATCGCCAGGTCAAAAGCAGGGTCGATTCACCGGCCCACGCCGGAGAGTTCTTCGTCGATATCCTCCAGACGATCCGGGTGCGCGATCTAATGAATCAGGTAAAAGAGGTGCGGCTGATACCACAGGACATGACCTTTTCGGATTTTAAGAATTACTTTTCCAGGACTGACCAGCATTACTTTCCGGTCATGGACCAGGACCAGCGGCTGGTGAGCATATTTTCGATCAACGACGTCAGGGGGGTCCTTTTTTCACAGGAGATCGAGGAATTGGTGGTCATGAAGGACATCGGTACTTCCACGATCATCTTCGCCACCCCTTCGGAAGACCTGAACTCCGTGTTGCAGAAGTTTACCATCAGGAATATCGACAGCCTGCCGGTGGTGGCGGACGATGACCACAGCAAATTGATCGGGATGCTGGGCAGAAGGGAAGTGATTGCATTCTACAACCAGCAGATCCTGGGAATCAAGCGCAGCCACCAGCAGTCCGGAGAAACCGCCTCCAGTGCTGATTGAGGGCACCTGGAAATCACGCCGGACGATCGGACGCCCGGCTCAATCCCCGAAGCGTCACTCATAGTTGACGCACATCAGAAACAAGCCTTGCGGAGGCGCCGTGGCGCCGGCGCGTTCGCGCTTCTCTGACAGCAAAATCTCTTCGAATTCCGTTACACCGATCTTGCCGCTGCCCACCAACACCAGTGTCCCGACGATATTCCGCACCATGAACCGCAGGAAGCCGTCGGCTTCGATGTCGAACGCCAGGAATTCGGCCTTTTCTTCCCTGTCAATAATGGCCCTGAAGACCTGTCGAACCGCATGTGATCGCGGGCTGCCGGCTCCTTCGAACGCCGAGAAATCGTGCCGGCCGAGCAGAATGGCCACGGCCCTGCGCATGGCCTCGAGATCCAGTGGACGGCGAAGGTGCCAGGCATATTGACGTCCGACGGCTACCGCCAGGGGATGGTTCAAGATGCGGTAGCGGTAGGTTTTGCTCTTGGCATCGTAGCGGGCGTGAAACGTCGGCGCGGCCGGTTTGCACTCGCGAATGACGATGGCACCCGGCAGAAGACTGTTGAGGGCTTTTTGGATTGTTCCGGGACTCAAACGTGTGACGCATTTAAAACTGGCTACCTGGCCAAGGGCGTGAACCCCTGCATCGGTGCGTCCGGAGCCGATAACCGCGATTTTTTGTCGAATCACGGTATGGAGGGCTTTTTCGATTTCCTCCTGAACGGTCCTGCACCCTTTCTGACGCTGCCAACCATGGAAGCCGGAACCGTCATATTCGATGGTCATCTTGAAATTGTCAAGCTGCATAGCGGCCACCGGAAGCAACGGCGGAAGTGAAGCCGAAGATTAAAATCGATGCGTTATGGGTGACGGGTCAGCACCCCGCTAGGTGATGAAAGTCAACACCAGCGTGAGCGAAACGATCCCGAGCAGGGTCGAGATCACGATAGCGGCGGATGCGAGCCGGATGTCGCTGTTGAGTTGCGAAGACAATATGAATATGGCGGTTGAGGTCGGCAAGGCGAAAAACAGCATGCCGACCTGCAGCGACAGCCCGGTTACCCTGAACAGCTGCAGAAAAAAGAAACCGGCCGCCGGCAGCGCCAGCAGCTTGATGGCCGCGGCGAGCAGGGATGGCTTATAGTACGCTTTAAAATTCGAAAAGGTCAGGTTGCCGCCGATCGACAGCAGTGCCAACGGCAGGGTGACGAGACTGGTGAGTCGCAACGTATTGTCCACAAAAACCGGAAAACGGTGAAAAATATGAGCATACATAATACCGGCGACACAGCCGAGGATCAAGGGGTTCGAGATGAGCGCCCGAATGAGGAGGCGATTTCTTTCGTGCGCGCCGACCGTCTTGCCGGAGTACCAGATCAGGGTCGTGACGGCGAGCAGGTTGATGACCGGAATCATGAACCCGATCAGAATGCCGAAGATGCCGACGGCCTCTTCCCCCAAGGCATTGATGATAACGGCCATGCCGATGTAAGTGTTGAAGCGGTAGCAGCTTTGCGAAAAAGTTCCGGCCTGATAATCGGTGACCTTGAAGGTTCGAATGCCGAACCAGCTCAACCCGTAAATGAACAAGAGGGCGCCAAGACTGGCGGCACAAAGAGACCAGTCGATCGTAACGGTCCCGGCACCGCCTATTTTCCAGAACAGCATGAGCGGAAAAAAAACAAAGTAGACCAATCGATCTGAGGCCGAAAGAAACGTATCGGTTGTCAGATGCATGCGCTTTAAAACCACGCCCAGGAAAATGAGGCCGAAAACCGGAAATATGCTGTCGAGGACGATCAAATATCACAACCTGTCGCACCTTACGTCGGCCAGGGCGTCGTCAAAAGATTCATCCAGGCTCTCTGTGCGGGTCCGGATAGGAAGGGTGGTATTGCACGACCTGCAATACAGGTAAACTGTTTTTCAGGTTTTTTGCAGTTCAAGGCGATGTCCACACTTGCGGCAAAAAACGGATAACGGTTTCATTTTCAGGCTCGGTCCTTTCTGAATAAAGCAGCGGGTTGATACGAATCGTAGGGGAATCCGCGGTGGCTGTCAAACCGCACATCCGACCTGCCGGAGCGGCGGTCCGGCGGCGGGTTTCGCGTTTGTAACACAGAACAAACTGTTCCAAAAGACTTTTCACCCCCTTCCGGAAACGGTCGCGGGAGTTTTCGAACGAGTGTTTTTTCGTTGTGATGCAATATAAAATCGGTTATTTTTAATCTTTTGACATCACGAACTCCCAGACCGGGGGCGGCAGGTTTGCGGGAAGCCTTTCACTTCGCACAGGGCACCGTGCCGTCCTGTTTATATCCGGTTCGTCGTTACCGGCAATGCCCGAAAGGGGAGGTGACAATGACATGAACGAGACACTTATCGTCAACGGATTCCAGGCGGCCGGTGTGGCCGCCGGACTGAAAAAAAACGGCAAAAAGGACCTGGGGCTGATCTTTTCGACCGTTCCGGCTGCCGCAGCCGGCGTTTTTACGCGCAACCGGATTCAAGCCGCACCGGTCGTTTTGGACCGCAAGAGAATTGAGACCGGCACGGGCCGCGCCGTCGTCGTCAACAGCGGCAACGCCAACTGCTGCACCGGGGAGCAGGGCATGCAGAACGCGCTGGCGATGTCGAAAGCCGTTGCCGACGGACTCGATCTGCCCGCGGAGCAGGTGCTGGTGGCCTCAACCGGTGTGATCGGCGAACAACTGCCGATCCAACAAATCAAAGCGGCCGTCCCGGCCCTGCTTGGCGCTCTGAAACCCGAGGGAGTGCCCGAATTGGCCGAGGCGATCATGACCACCGACACGGTCCCCAAGGTGGTTGCCGTGAAAAGTCAGCTCGCGGGAAAAGGTTTTCATCTCGCAGCGGTTGCCAAAGGAGCCGGCATGATCCGGCCCGACATGGCGACCATGCTCTGCTTTGTCATCAGTGATATCGAGCCGCCGGCAGCGGTCATGCAGACCATGTTGAAGGCCGCCGTCGACCGCTCTTTCAACCGCATCACCGTAGACGGTGACATGAGTACCAACGACACGGTGATCTTCCTGGCCAACGGTGCCTCCGGCGTGGCGGCTGTGACCCGCGAAGCACGCCAGGTGGTACAGGGCGTGCTGGACGATTCGTTGTTGAAACTGGCGCGACTGTGCGTCAAGGATGGCGAAGGGGCCACCAAGCTGGTCGACGTTCGGGTAAGGGGAGCGGCCTCCGACCCGGATGCCCGCAGCGTGGCCGACACGGTCGCGAACTCCAGTCTGGTGAAAACCGCCCTGTTCGGCCAGGACGCCAACTGGGGCAGAATACTGGCGGCGGCCGGGCGGGCGGGTGTTCCGATCGATCCGGCGCGGGTCGATATCTACTTTGACAAGGTGATGATGGTTAAAGACGGACTCGGACGCGGAAAGGCGGTTGAAGCGCAAGCAACGGCCGTGCTCAAAAAGCCGGAGTTCGTGATCACGATCGACCTGAAAATGGCCGGTGGCTGCGCATCGGTTCTGACCTGCGATTTCTCGATCGACTATGTCAAAATCAATGCCGACTACAGAAGTTGATTCTTTTTCACACCCGCTTCGGCCCTTGGCAAAAACGTGCGACCGCGTTTTTTGACAGACGATGTCCCTTATCCGCCTGCAGAAGTTCCTTTCGGCTGCCGGTTTCTGCAGCCGACGCCGGGGTGAAGACTTTATTCGCCAAGGTCGCGTGACCGTCAATGGAGAGACGGTCACGCAACTGGGCAGCAAGGTCGATCCGGGCGCAGACCGAATCGCCGTGG
>JBAVJU010000039.1:0-7254 GCA_049687935.1 Desulfobacterales bacterium
CTGAACGAAGCGGGCGCGGGGCAAAAATACATCCTCATCTTTTCGGATTTGAAGGAGGAACTCGCCAAGGGTCATGTGCGTGATGTCCCGTTTCAGCTTTCCGATTTCAACGTGATCGCATTGAATGTGACCAAACTTCGGCAGGACATTCGCGACCCCGGGAACTATCTCGACCGTGTCGAGCAGTGGCGATCCAAGGTCGAGGGCGGCAAGGGCAAGTGGCGGGTGGTCAACGACCTGGAGCGGATTGACACGATCTTCGATCGCTAACGATCGTTAGGGTGCAGGCGGTCATTTTTCCTTGACTAACCCAAAATGTAGCTTTATTGTAGCTTCCATAGGGGCTGCAATCTGTACCGTTTTGCGGTCCACTCGGCGTCCGTAAAACCGAAAAATGACCCGCATGGCACCGTAACTCTTGCGAAAGAGCCCAAAGGGCCTGCGGCGGCGGTCTTTGCCCACCGTTCGAGCAGGCGGCCCCGCAGCGCGCCTTTTCTTCGTTCTGCCACCATGGAATGATCAACCACACTGGCCAGAGACACCCCTGTTCCGGCCGGCGCCGCCGCGGTGGTCAGCTTCTGTTGTCGGCCGGTTGACCCTATTGACAAGGCGACCCTTTTTGAAATTGAAATGAACACCGCCCCATCCAAGTTGACGATTTAGAAAACGACCCTGGTTGATGCCGCCGTTGTCTAAAAACGTCAGTTTTTCTCCTTTACGTTGAGGGACTCTATGGCGACCAACGAAAAAACACCCGAAACTTCCGAAAACAAAGGCCCCTCGACGGAACAACCCGACAAGCGTGTTAAATTCGAAATTTACGGCGAGGAAATGATCGAAAAGAGCGTCAAGTCGAGCGGGAACAGCGGCCGGGTCTACCTGCCGCCGAACTGGGTCGGTCATCAAGTGAAAATCATTCGAATCGACTGAGGTATCGGCAAACGGCATCACCGTTACAAAACGTCAACCCATTAACCGTGGTGAGGAAATTCGTCCGTGGAAAATATGATCATCAGGAGGCTGAAGCCCGCTGATGCCGATGAAATCAGCCGCATCTACAGCGCCATCACCCAAAAGCCGGCTCGGGCCGATTTTAAAAACCTGGTCGAGGATCATGCCCTGAGCACCAGTGACGCCTGTTTTGTGGCCGAACTCGATGGGGCGGTTGCCGGCTTCATGATCAGCTACATCATGACCCTCGGTTTCGGAATAGAGAAAAGCGCCTGGATCGCCACGCTCGGGGTGAACCCCCAATACATGGGGCAGGGTATCGGGGCGCAGCTGTCGCGGGAGGTTTTCAAATTCTACAAGGCCGAAGGGATCCACAACGTGTACACCTCCGTGCGTTGGGACTCGACCGATCTGCTCTCTTTCTTCAAGACCCTCGGTTTTGACCGCAGCAACTTTATAAACCTCCGAAAGATGCTGGAATAGAAT
The DNA here is from genome assembly GCA_049687935.1 of Desulfobacterales bacterium. Lineage (GTDB taxonomy): Bacteria > Desulfobacterota > Desulfobacteria > Desulfobacterales > SG8-13 > JARFQH01. The sequence continues at coordinate 1,438 of JBAVJU010000039.1, forward strand.
ACAATATTTCAACTGCTGGCGATACTGTCCAAAGTTGAACGTGGTGTTGCCGTGTCGGCCGCCGGGCCTCTCGCGGTGCTGTTGCCGATAGCGTTGCGTCAATTCGCTTTCCCGTATTAAATCCCCCAATGATGTTCCCTGTTGATAATTTCCGGGCGCCTTGATAGAGTCCCGCGCCACTGATCCGATCAGATCGGCCGATCATCCCGACTGGCTTTTGGGGGCGGGGTAACGGGACCCGGCGACCTGAAGTGACGTAAGCCTGGCGTTGATCTCCTGACCTTATTCCTTATCCACCCGCAGAGAGAATGCAAACGCAGCGGAACCCCGCGGAACGGAACTGCCGGAGCCATCACTTTCGCCGGCACCGAACATAGGACCAAGATTTCCGGATGCTTTTACCACGGGAGAAAAGGAGAAGATATGGATACCGATAAGCTGCTGATGACACTGGATAAAAAAAACAGACAAGCCGCCGGTGGCGGCGGTGATGAACGGATCAGGAAGCAACATGACAGCGGCAAAATGACCGCCCGGGAGCGGATCGAAAAGCTATTCGATCCAAACAGTTTCGTCGAGATGGACCGTTTTAAAACCCACCGCTGCGCAGATTTCGGCCTTCAAAACCAGAAGGTCCCCGGCGACGGCGTGGTGACCGGTCACGGTTTGATCCATGGCCGCCGGGTCTTCGTCTATGCCCAGGACTTCACCGTATTCGGCGGCTCTCTATCCCTATCCCATGCCGAGAAGATCTGCAAGGTGATGGAGACGGCCATGAAGGTCGGCGCCCCCGTCATCGGCCTCTGCGATTCAGGCGGCGCCCGCATCCAGGAAGGCGTCATGAGTCTGGCCGGATATGCAGACATCTTTTTACGCAATGTCATGGCCTCGGGCGTTGTCCCCCAGATCACCGCCATTATGGGCCCCTCGGCGGGCGGAGCAGTCTATTCACCGGCCTTGACCGATTGGATCTTCATGGTGGAAGGAACCGGTCATATGTTCATCACCGGCCCGGAGGTCATCAGGGCCGTCACCGGCGAAGTCGTCACCAAAGAAGACCTGGGCGGCGCCATGGCCCACAACTCAGTCAGCGGTGTGGCGCACTTCGTGGCGGCCGACGACGGCGTCTGCCTCGAGGGCATCCGCGAGCTGTTGAGCTTCCTGCCCCAAAACAACATGGAAGATCCGCCGCGCCTTGAGACCGCCGATGACCCGCTGCGCCGTGAAACGGCTCTGCGGGAAGTGGTACCGGCCGACCCCAACAAACCGTACGACATTCGCGACATCATCCGCTCCAACGCCGACGATCGTTACTTTTTCGAAGCCCACAAACACTATGCCAGGAACATCGTCGTCGGGTTCGCACGGCTCGACATGATGCCGGTGGGCATCATCGCCAACCAGCCGGGCGTCATCGCCGGCTGCCTCGACATCGATGCATCGATCAAAGGCGCTCGTTTCGTCCGTTTCTGCGACGCTTTCAACATCCCGCTCATCATCTACGAGGACGTGCCCGGATTCCTACCGGGCACCCACCAGGAGCACGGCGGCATCATCAAACACGGCGCCAAGCTGATCTACGCTTTCTGCGAGGCCACCGTTCCCCGCATCACCGTCATCACCCGCAAGGCTTACGGCGGCGCTTACTGTGTCATGAGCTCCCGGCATATCCGCGGCGATTGGGTCATGGCCTACCCCACGGCCGAAATCGCCGTGATGGGGGCCGACGGTGCGGTCAACATCATCCATCGGTCTGAAATAAGAAGCGCCTCAGACCCCGGTCAGGAACGCAAGCGGCTGGTCGCGGAATACCGCGAGAAATTTGCCAACCCGTACAAGGCTGCAGAATTGGGGTACATCGACGAGGTCATCGATCCGGCCGACACCCGTCCGAAGATCATCCAGGCCCTGCGGATGCTGAGGACCAAACGCGATTCCAACCCGGCCAAAAAGCATGGAAACATTCCACTGTAAAAAGGAGATTGCGCCATGTCCTGGGATCAAGTCTATGAGCTGATCATCAGCATTCTCACCACCCAGACCGGATTGCCCAATCTGGTGTTCAAACAGGTTGTCATGCTCGGCATCGCGTTTGTCTTTCTCTACCTCGCGGTGGCTAAAAAGTACGAACCTCTTCTGCTGGTGCCGATCGGTTTCGGCATCTTCCTGGTCAATTTTCCTTTGGTGCCGCTCATGGGCTTCGGCGAACACGGGACGCCCGAGCTCATTCGTGCCTTTTACAAATACGGAATCGAGTGGGAGATCATCCCCTGCGTGATCTTCCTGGGTCTGGGGGCCATGACCGATTTCGGTCCCCTGATCGCCAACCCGAAGACCCTGATCATCGGCGCCGGGGCCCAACTCGGTGTCTTCATCACCTATATCGGGACTCTGGTCTTCGGCTTTACCCTGAAGGAAGCCGCATCGGTCGGCATCATCGGCGGTGCCGACGGCCCGACGACGATATACCTGACGGCCAAGCTCGCCCCTCACCTGCTCGGCGCCAATGCCCTGGCCGCCTACTCGTACATGGCCATGGTGCCCCTCATTCAGCCGCCCATCATGCGTCTGATGACCACCCCGGAACAGCGCCGGATCAAGATGAGGCAGCTGCGCCCGGTCTCGCCCACCGAAAAGCTCCTCTTTCCGCTGATCGCCGCCATCCTGATCATTCTGCTCATCCCGGCCGTGGCGCCCCTGATGGGAATGTTCATGTTCGGCAACTTCATGCGCGAGTGCGGAGTGGTCAAGCGGCTGTCCGATACCGCCCAGAACGCCTTGATGAATATCGTCACCATTTTTCTGGGACTCTCGGTAGGGGCGACCATGGAGGCCGAAAAATTCCTGAGCCTCAAGCCGCTGCTGATTTTCGGTTTCGGGTTGATAGATTTTGTGATTTGCACCTTCGGCGGCATCCTGACGGTGCACATCATGAATCTTTTCTTAAAGGAAAAGTTGAACCCGCTGATCGGTTCGGCGGGTGTCTCGGCCGTCCCGATGTCGGCCCGGGTGTCGCACACCGAAGGCTTGAAGGCCGACCCCGACAACTGGTTGGTGATGCATGCCATGGGGCCCAACCTGGCGGGGGTGATCGGATCGGCCGCCGCCGCTGGAATGTTCATCGCCATGTTTCAGTAGGAGGAGCTATGACACGCCAATCAACGATCTGGTTTGCAAGAGCCGTCGCGATTTTTCTGGCTGCCGCACTGCTGACTGTTCTGCTGCAGCCCGGCCAGGCCCGGGCTTTTGTTGTCGGCACCGATTTCGAGAAGCCCAAACCCGAGTTTACCCGCGAAGGGGAGACTGTCGTGGCCAAACTGATACCGCGCGCCAAGAGTTCGAGCGTCACGATTGACTTTCGCGTGGACGGCGGCCGGCTGGCCGCGGTTCGGGGCGTGAATTTCGAAACCGCGGCGCGTCCCGAGGTGAATGAAAAAAACTTCAAGTCCGCGCTGTTCGACATCCTGACCGATGGGGTTCCGGTCGGCGGCAAGGTCCGGGTGTCGATTCTGTCCGACTTTTTTACCCGTTCCACCGCGTTTTACGTCTACAACCCGCACCTTCAATCCCCTTGGACCGATGCCCAGGCCGAAAACATCGATCACCCTGACCGGGTGCAGGAACTGGTGGTAACAGTGGTGGACGGCGGTCCGTTCGATGCGGACGGGGCTGCCGACGGGCACATCACGCTGACCGGCGGTCCGCGGGACTCCTTCTGGGGCTATGCCTTGGGGACTCTCTTCATTCGTTTTTTCGGCATTTTCATCGTGCTGTCGGTCTTGATGGTTGGAATTCTCTTCTCCGGCCGGATTTTCCAGTGGCTGGAGGGTCGCAAGGCCCGTTCGCAGAAAAGATCGACGACGGTTGATACAGTCGTCGACGCCGGAGCGTCCACAACCCTGCCGGGAGCCGACGAGACCGCGGGGATACCGTCCGGCGAAGTTGCCGCCGCCATAGCGGCGGCGCTGCGCCTTCATATCGCCGGGCCGCACACCGCCCGCCCTCAATCTCTCTCGTTTCCGTCAACCAATGCCTGGGCCTTGAGCGGACGCAGTCGCATGATGGATGATCGCCAGCAGAGCGCCAGGCGAAATTTTCGCAGTCGAAGCTGAAGGGACATCGAAAATGAAATATCATCTCACGATCAATGACACCCCCTATGAGGTCGATATCGGCGAGGGCGAGGGTGGACAGCTTGCGGTGCGCGTAAACGGTGAGCCCTACCGGGTCGTTTTGCAAAATCCGGCGGACCTCAGGGGGCGGACAGCCCAAACCTCGATGTCGGCCGGCGGATCCCCTCCGGCAGCCGCGCCCTTCAAGCCCGTGAAAGCGCCAACGGCGCCGGTGCGTGCGGCGGCCGGCAGCGGTTCGGTTCTCGCCCCCATTCCCGGATTGATCCTCGACATCAAGGTCACTGTCGGCGAGTCCGTCGTGGCGGGTCAGTCGGTAGCCACTATCGAGGCCATGAAGATGGAAAACAGCCTGACCAGCACTGTTTCCGGAACGGTCAAGGAGATTTGTGCGCAAAAGGGTGCCCAGGTGGCCACCGGGGATGTGATCATGATCATCGGATAAGATGTGGTGTCAGAATGGTCATTTCGGATTTTCAAGCGCCGGTTCGACCGTCGCAAGGCCGGAGGGATGCGACAGCCCGACCGCCGCGGCCAAGACGTGGAAAATGTGGGTGTTGTCGATGATCCGCGTGCCGGGATACCAGGCGCCCTGGTACGGCTCGAACAGGCTCAGGCCGCTGCCGACGGCGTAGAGCCGGACCAGCTCGTTGGTGTGGCTGCCGGAGGCGTAGGTGACGTTGCCTTCCGGATAGACATATGTGTCGCAGTAACTCGAAAAGCACGGTGAAATTACGGTCTTGACCTGGAGCGGGAGATCTCCGGCGCCGAGCGGCTCACCGAGCCGCATGCCGCCGTTGCCGTGGTCGGCGGTGACGATCAAAAGGGTGTTGGACCAGGTGATCTCGTCGCCAGGCCGCTCGACGAAGGCGACCGCCGTTCGGACCGCCTCGTTCAGATCCCACATGGTGCCGATCAGGCGCCGAAAGTCGTTGGCGTGGTTGGCCCAGTCGATATCCCCCTGCTCGAACATCACGAAGAAGCCCTCCGGATCCCGGCTCAGCACCGTCAGCGCCGCCGACACGCAATCCTTTAACAGTGGATTTTCGCGTGTGGCCGGGTTCACCTCGGGCGTACCGGGGTTGTCCACCGGCACGGGCGACTCGAAATTCCCGTCCGCACCGCCGAACAAACCGAAGAGTTTCTTGCCATGACTCGCCGCCGTGCGGGCGGCCGCCAGCAGAGGGGCGGCGCCGTCGACGCCTTTTCTTCGCTCGGCGAACACGTAGGTCTCCCCGACGCCGTCGGTCTTGAGTGCGGTATAATCCGCTTCGGAGAGGTATTTGAACTTTCCGACCCATTGCGGATGACCGCCGCCGATCACCACCTCCGGCTGGAAGCGCCGCAAGATGTCAGCGGCAATCGCACCATAATTGTCACGGTCGACATTGTGGCTGACATGCGCCGCCGGGGTGGCGTGCGAAAACGGCACGGTGCTGACCACCCCGATCGCAAACCCTTTTTCCCGGCGCAGCCGCTCGGCAAGCGTGGTCAGAGAGCCGTCGATCGGGTCGCCTGAAAGCCAGGCAATGTTGCCGACATCGGTTTTGAAGCCCGTCGAACAGGCCGTGGCGGCCGAGGCCGAATCGGTGGCGGCCGATGCGAGATACGCCATTCTTGACCCCTGTTGGGCGCCATCCTCTCGGTACGATTCCGGCCGGATCCCGCCCTCGCCGGGGTTGTACCC
>JBAVJU010000040.1:0-11016 GCA_049687935.1 Desulfobacterales bacterium
CAAACCGCATACCGCATCCCTTCCTTTGCCGATTGGAAACGATTGATCCACTTTTTAAAAATGGCTTTTGCCGCTGTATGTTATTGGACGATTTGCCGGATGGCATCTTCCAATTCGGGGTATTTGAAGCTGAACCCGCTGTTCAGAAGGTTTTCGGGAACAACGCGCAGGCTGTCAAACAGAGACGTTGCGGCCTCTCCAAGGGCGAGCCGAAGAATGAGTTTGGGTGTCGGCATCACTGCCGGTACGCCCAGCACCCGGCCTAAGGTTTTGGCCATTTCACGGTTTCGGACCGGATTGGGGGAGCAGAAATTAAACGTTCCTTTCAGGTGCTCATTTCCGATCACAAAAGAACAGGCCGACACAACGTCTTGCAAATGAATCCATGGAAACCACTGTCTGCCGTCACCCAGTGGGCCACCGGCGAACATCCGGAAAGCCGGTATCATTTTTTCAAGTGCCCCGCCGCCCTTGCCCAGCACGATTCCGAATCGCATGACCATTGTCCGGATGCCGTGTTCTTCGGCCCTCAAGGCCTCTTCTTCCCAATCCTGTCCGATCTGTGCCAGATAGTTTTTTCCGGGCGGCTCGGACTCGGTCAGGATATCGTCACCCCGGTCGCCGTAGTAGCCGACCGCCGAGGCGCTGCACAGGAAGGTGCCCCGGTGTACCGCCAGGGCATCCACCACGTTGCTGGTGGTCAGAATTCGACTGTCGTAGATTTCTTTCTTGTAGCGTTTCGTCCATCGGCCCATGATGTTGCGGCCGGCCAGGTTGATAACGCCGTCGACATCTTCGAGTACCGCTTGCCAGGGGCCTTCCCGCGCGGTATTTGCCTGGATGAAGCGGAACCTGTCGTGAGTCACGATATCGGACCGAAGAAAAGTCCCGGTCGCTACAACGGTATGCCCCTTTTCAAGAAGATCTCTGGTAATGGCTGTTCCGATGAAACCGGTCCCGCCTGTGATAAAAATCTTCATCTGGTACCTCGATTTTTGTCTACAATTTATCTATTGAACCGACGTTGTCAAGCAAGGATCAAGGCTGCAGAGGCCAAAAGATGGGCACGACGAGAAGAATGACGACCAGGATGACGAGGGTCAACGGCCCGCCGATTTTGAGGTAGTCGATAAAACGGTATCCCCCCGGGCCCATGACGAGAATGTTGGCCGGGTGTGCGATCGGTGTCGTGAAACTGGCAGAAGCCGCCATGGCGACCGCCATCAGGAGCCCGTAGGGTGACAGCCCCATGCTCGCGGACGTGCTGAAGACAATCGGTGCCATGAGGACGACAAGCGCCGCGGTTGGTATGAAGCAGGTTGCCAGGAAGGTTAAGGCCACCAGACCGAACATCACGGCTTTGGGGCCGTAAGGGCCCACAAGAGCCACCACCCCTTCCGCAATGAGCTTTGCCGCCCCGGTTTGATCGAGGGCGGTTCCGAGCGGTAGCATTCCGGCGATGAGAAAAACCGCTTTCCATTCGATCTGTCGGTAGGCTTCTTCCATGGTCAGACAGCGCATCAGTACCATGAGCGCCGCACCGATAACAGCCGCTATATAAATTGGGACCCAGCCCATGATGACCGGCAGCAGCACGGTGGCCATGATCAGCGTCGAGGTTTTGGCCTTTCCGGGATGGGTAATTTCCTGGATGATTTCCCTCAAAACAATAAAATCGGGTTCGCGTCCCAGCAGTTGCAGTTTTTGGCGGGAGCCGAACAGGAGCAGGGCATCCCCAAAACGGAGGGGCAAATCAGGCAGGTCGCTGAAAAGGGCCTCCCCCTGACGCCAGACCGACAACACGTTCAATCCGTACTTTTCCCGAAAGGCCAGTTGACGAAGGGTTTTTCCAACCAGGGCTGTTTGAGGAGAGAGAATGGCTTCCACCAGACCGGTGTCGCCGGCTGTCAGCTTTTCTATTCTGGGTTCGATTCTGCGCTCGACCTGAAGCCCCCTCAGCCCCTCCAGAACCATGATGTCTTCCCTGCTGGCTTCGACGATGAGATGGTCTTCGGATTGCAGAACTTCACTGGGCTCGGGTATGACCGTCCGGCCGCTTTTCCGCTTGATGCTCAGGATCCGGATTCCCATTGCCGCGCCCAGACGGCTCTCCCTAAGGGTCTTTCCGGCCAATACAGAATCTTTGGGGATCCGCATGGCCAGCAGTCGCGTATGAAGGTTGTACACCTCACCGATATCTTCAGGGCTAACCGTCTGAAAATGATCGGTCTCGTTCCGGTCCTTCAGTTTTTGCAGGTTTTCCCTGCGCCCCATAATCAGGAGCACATCATTCGCCTGCAGGCGGATATGCTGAAGGTCAACGCGCTTGACGCTGTCATCACGCCCGAGGGCCAGAACGATAGCGCCGAAATGATTTCGAAAATCAAGCGTTAACAGCGTTTGCCCGCAAAATTGGGAACCGGGCGCCAGTCGGCACTCTACGATGTCCAGGTCTTCCGCCACGAGGGAGTGAAAATTGATGGGTTCATCCTCTATGAGTAGGCGATTCCAGTTGCTGACCTCCATAAAATTGTCAATCCGGCCCTCAACCGTCAACAGGTCTCCGGCCTGCAGGAGCTCCGATGGTCCGGGTGCCATTAGAGTGCGATCGGCCCGAGTGATACCGATGACGTTCAATCCGACCGCGGAATGCATGCGGCTGGCGGCGAGGGTTTTGTTGACCAGGGAAGATTGCGGCGGGATCCTGACAGAGAAGAGGTGCTGCTGGATGCCGTACTGGTCGTTCAAATCCTCACGACGACTGGACGACTCTTTGACGACATCGCGCCGGGGCAGCATGTGTCGGCCGACTATGGCCATGAAGGCGATGCCGCTGAACATGACGATCAGTCCGACCGGTGTGAAGTCGAAAAAGGTGAACGGTTTGAATCCATTGTCCTGGAGGGCGTCGGTCACCAGGATGTTGGGAGGCGTGCCAATCTGCGTGGTCAGGCCGCCGAGAAGACACCCGTATGCCAGCGGCATCAACAAGCGCGAAGGCGGTGTTTCCGTGTGGTGGGCAAGGCCCATGACCACCGGCAGCATGAGGGCGGCCACCGCCACATTGTTCATTACCGCCGACATCACACCGGCGCTCAGCATGATGACGACGATCAAAGAGATTTCACCCCGCCCGGCTATCCGGCGGACGAAGCCGCCGATGATGTTGGCCACTCCGGTGAGCGTAAGGCCGCCACTCAAAATGAACACCGCCCAAACCGTTACAACGGCCGGATTGCTGAAGCCGGCCAGCGCATCGACCGGACTTACCAATCCTGTCAGCGCCACGGCCCCGAGGACGAGAAGAGCGGTCACTTCCATGGGAATCCATTCGGTGATGAGCAGGACGACGGCAGCAGCCAATATAAAGAGCGTCAAGGCGATATCGGGTGTCATTTGCGAGAGCCTTCCCTTGTGATGGTTTATCAGGCAATGCCAAACGAGATAGTAACAAGTTACGGGTTGATGTCCAGACGGTACAGAGGGGCCGGAAGCTTTTCTGACGTTACAATAAGACTCGCCGCGTCCGTACTGAAGCACAAGGCTTCGGCTTGGCGCATCCGCGGCATGTCGAGCGGGATGGGGGGGTGATCGAACACCCGCGGCCAGTTTTCATTTTCCCGACGGTAAAACAGATAAGGTCGTTTGTAGGTCAGTACGGCGATGACCTTTCCATCAGGCGAAATGTCCATCGCCGTCGGTTGCGAGCGAAAGCGACCGTATAGAGGATCTTCGCGCAAATCTTCGGCGGTGGGTTTTGGAATTCCGCCGACCCTCGTCACCGGCCGGGCCGTCTGAACGGTATCGCTTTGCGTGAAGTTAAGCGGCAATGAGTAGAGAACGGGAGGATCGGTGCGCTTGGTCAACAACAGGATTTCCCGGCGGTGCACATCGACCGCGACACCCTCGCAATCCCGCGGACCGTCGGCGTAGACATACTCGATCCGCCACGACCATTCAAGCGGCACCTTTGCGACGATCCCCGCCGGGCCGACACGCGGTTCCTTGACTATATAAAGGACACCGGATTTGCGGCGGTTTTCGTTGTCGCCGCAGTCGGCGATCAGCAGAAAAGCGGTTCGGTTGTAGACAAAGGCGGCGAGGTCTTCCCAGTCCTGATTGCGGGCATTGCGAATGGGAACGTGACCGCGGTCCGATCCATCGAGGCCGACGGCATAGATCAGAGGTTCGTTGCCGCTGTCGTTGATCACCCATAGAGTATCAGCGCGGCGTCGAGATGCGGCGATGCCGCTGGCTTCTCTGATCCTGCTGTCGGACAAGTTGCCGAGAAAGGATATCCCCGAACCGTGTGCGGTTTCTAAAGATGGGTTCTTGTGGGATGCGACTGTCGGGGAACCGGTGGCGCAGACGATTGTTAGGAGCGCACAACTGACACATGCTACGCGGGTCGTACGGGGAAATATGGGTTTCACTTAAGGCCTTCAGCCGCCGGCGCCACGTGCACGAAACAATCGTAGTAAGCCGCCTGCTCGCCCATTTCAGAAATCCGGTCCGATGTCAACACGTTGACCGAACCGCTCTTGTGCCACCACCCCTGCTCGATTGTCACCGCATCCGCCGCCGCACCGCTGTCAGAGCGGATTCTGACCAGCAGGTTGCCCCGATCGGATGATACCCTGGCGCACCCGCCGTCCTCGAGATGGAAGGCCTGCAGCGTTTCAGGACTGACCACCGCTTGAGGAATGTCACCGATGAAAGCAAAGTGTTGGGAGTGCATCGCGTCGCGCCGGTGAGGCGTGATAAGCCGCAGAGGATAATCCGGGCTTCCCGTGGCGGCTTCGATATAGGTTGCCACCGGGCTGCAGCCGTCGGCCAGCGCCTGTTCAGAATAGAGTTCGATTTTGCCGCTGGGTGTTGCAAACAAGCCGTCCTGCCAGGGAACGGTATGCCCCGGGAGTGAAAAGGGAGCCTGCTTCAGGTCTTCGACACTCACGCCGAAAGCCTCGGTCAGTGGACCGATGGCCTGTTCCAAAAACTTCCTGCGACCGTCCCGGGGATACTCCGGAAGCCCCATGCGATCGGCCAGCGCTCTGAAAATCTCGTATTCCCCCATGACGCCCTCCGGCGGCAAAACCGCCCGCGCAGAGTAATTGACATAGGGTGAGAACATGCTGGAGTGAATGATATCCTCCTCTTCGAGCACGCTCGTGCACGGCAGGACGAGGTCGGCGTGGCGGGCCGTGTCGGTCATGAATAGATCGATGACTACTTTGAAATCTATTGCCGTAAACGCCGCTGCTGTTCGGTTGATATCCGGTCCCTGGACCAGAGGATTGGCTTTTGAAACGAAGATGCACTGGATTGGGGGCTCGCCTTCGGTTTCCAGATATTCGGCCAGTCGGGCAATGGAGAACGTCCGCCGGTTGCGGGCTCGCGTCTGGCTTTTTTTAAAATCCCCGCCGATGTAGTCGGGAAAAAACCGGTTGGCATAATTCACGCCGCCCCCGCTGACACCGATGCTGCCTGTAATGGCTCCCAGGGCGTCGATGCTGCGCACGGCGTTTCCGCCATTGCCGTAACGCTGAAGGCCATAGCCGATAATGATGCCGGCGGGCTTTTGCCCGGCGTAGGCTTGCGCCAGCCAGGTAATCGTATCATGGGAGATCCCGGTCACCCCTGCCGCCCATTCGGGTGTGAAGTGTTGGATCGCCTGCCGAAAGCGCTCAAAACCGCGCACCCGTTTTTTTATGAACTCGGTATCGTGCCGGCCGTTTGCGATGATTGCATGTGCCAGACCCAACGCCAGGGCGCCGTCGGTGGCGGGGCGCACCGCGAGGTGGTGATCGGCAAGTTTGGTCGAAGCCGATCGGCGGGGGTCGATAAGGACGATCGTGGCACCTGATTGTCGGGCCCGTCGGATATAGGGCACCAGGTGCCTGTTGGTGTCGACCGGGTTGCGACCCCATAGGATGATCATTTTGGATCGGGCGATGTCTGCCGGATGGTGACCGCGGGCTTCGCCGAAATCATATCGCTGGGCTGCCATCCCTGCCCCCCAGCACAGACTGCCGCGTGGTACGGTGACCCCGCCAAGATAGTCGAAAAAAATCTCATCGACCTTTTTTGTCAGACCGCCGTGGCCGCTGCCGGTGTAATTCAGGATCGCTGCGGAGCCGAATTGCCCGATGGTCCGGGTCAGCCTGTCGGCGATGTCATCGAGGGCTTCCGGCCAGGTCACCGGGACCCATTTGCGGCCGGCTCTCTTGAATGGAGAGGTCAGTCTCTGCGGGTGGTTGAGTCTTTCGAGAAGTTTCAGGCCCTTGATGCAGCAGACCCCGCGGGTGAGGGGATGATCCCGGTCGCCGCGAATCCTGCTGACACAATCATCGACCACTGTCGCCACCAGACCGCATGCGTCAAAGCAGTCCAGAGGGCAGGAAAATCGGACGTCTTTTTTTGGGTTCCGCATCTGTGGGTTCCCTATGATCTCAAATCTCCCGTTGTCAGGTAGAGCCTGAGACCGCCGTGACGGATTTCTTGGACGGAGTACGGAAAGGAGATTCGCTTCAGGAGGTCTTTCCGCGGCACGACCAGCGCCACCCGCCAGCCGCGCCATGCGGCTTTCAGCCGGTTGCATAGATTTTGAAACAACACATCGCTTTGTTTCGGAGACCCCATGCGTCGGCCGAATGGCGGGTTGATGGTGAGCAGACCCGGAGCGGCGCCGAATTCACGGGGCGTCAGGTCGAAAAAATCGCGGTTGGACACGGCGATGGACGCTGACAGACCAGAATCCGCGGCATTCTCTTCGAGGGCTTTGCACGCGGACGGGTCGATGTCCGCAGCGAAGATGGCGGCATCGGCGGTGTCGGCGATTCGCTGGGCGCATTGGTCTTTGGTGTGCTTCCAGCGTCTGCGGGTAAGTGCGAAGGCCGGCCAGCCGCTAAAGGCGAAATCTCTGAACCAGCCGGCCGGAATGTTGTGCGCGCGCATCGCGGCCTCGAGAGAAAAAGAACCGGCCCCACACATCGGGTCGACCAGCGGTTCAGGCGGGGAGTATCCGGCTAACATCAGCATGGCCGCCGCAATCGTTTCCCTTAGAGGGGCGGCCGTCACCTGTTTTTTCAGTCCGCGCCGGTAGAGGCTTTCACCGCTGCTGTCCAGCGACACCGCAAAATGGTCGTCGACCACCCGGATAAAAATTCGCTGGCTGAGAGCCGCACTTTCATTCGGCTTCGGGTCGACGCCCGCCTCGTCCCATCGCGTGTCGATGGCTTTTTCAAATCGTTCGGCGATGGCGGCGCCATGATAGAGGCGGGAGTGGCGGGCCGTCACAGCAAAACGGAGCGGTTGGCCCGGATGCAGATAGAGTCCCCATGGTATCGCGGCCAGTTTTTTTTCGAGCGTGAAAAAATTGGAAGCCTTGAAGGCACCGATCCGCATGAGAACCCGGTTGGCCGTGCGGAGGCAGAGGTTGGCCCGGTAGCCGTCGTGGAGGCGGCCGTTGAAGGAAACGCCGCCCTCGGTCGCGCGGACCTCGGGGCCGACCAATGACAATTTCTGAAGCTCGTGCAGACACAAGGACTCGAGGCCGGGACTCGTTGCGGCGAAGAATTCCATTGAACGAGCGACGACCTGACGTTTAATGCGTTTTTCAAAATTCGGCATTGCTTAATTTAGGTATCAGCAAAAGGCGGTTTTGTAAATCTGTTAACGCGGGCCTTCATTAATCCCGCATGGCATAAAGATGTTTCGGACATTGACTTTGAGGCCGGGATTCTGTATCACTCCCCAAATGCAGTAAACGGCACGACAGGAGGGAGGTATCGACACCATGGCCGGAATCAACAAAGTTATTCTGATCGGCAACCTGGGACGCGATCCGGAAGTCCGCTACACACCGGACGGCACTGCCGTTGCAAACTTTTCGATTGCAACATCCATGGAATGGACCGACAAGGGCAGCGGCGAGAAAAAAGAACGCACGGAATGGCACCGCATCGTTGCTTGGCGAAAGCTAGGCGAACTGTGCGGACAGTATCTGTCGAAGGGCCGGCAGGTGTATGTCGAAGGACGCCTGCAAACTCGAGATTGGCAGGACAAAGACGGCAACAAGCGTTACACGACCGAAGTCATCGCCACCGAGGTGCAGTTCCTGGGACCCAAAGAGTCTTCCGGGCCGCGTGATGCCTACGGCGGTCCGCCGCTTCCCGATTCTGAGCCTCCTTATATGGATTCGAAGGATGACGACATCCCCTTCTGAACTGCAATGTGAAGCAGCGGTTGATCGATTACCCATTGCTGTGCACGGTAACAGCTATGGGTTGACGGATGTGACAGAGGTAGGCGTCAGGCTGGGACGAAGGGCAGTATCGAAAATACTGCCCTCGGCGGTTGAGTGTGACTGAGGCAGTCGGCACTGCTTCGTCATACAATTTTTACGCGTCTTTTTTTTCTTCGATTTTTTCAGGTTCCTTCGGCGTTTCATCCTCTTTTGTGGCGCCTTTGAAGTTCCGGATGGCTTTGCCCACTCCGGAACCGATTTCCGGCAGTTTGCCGGCCCCAAAAATGATCAAGATGATCACCAGAATGATTATCAACTCGGGCATTCCGATTCCAAACATATATGCCTCCTGCTATTTGTCGGGCCTTTTTTGCTTAAGTTCCTGCAAGAGTTGCAGAAATTCTTTGGATTTCAGGTAACGATCGATGGCTTCCTGATAGGCGATCCATTTACGCCATAATTCGAGCCAGGCGTCATTGTGCCAGTAGTTGGCGGGGTCGCCGCGGCCTTTGCGGCGCTCGAAGTATTCGTGGTACTCTTCCGTGCAACTCTCACATAGGCGATACGGCATCTTCGTTTTGCGGCTTTCGGTTTCCATGCGGCTATGTGCGGGGCCGATTTGGGTGCCGCATTTTTCGCACTTAAACGCACAGTGAGTGCACTGGAAAACCTTCCGGACGGCCTGAATTTTCTGTTTCCTGACGATTGCGTCCTTTTTTTCCCTTGACTGGGTCAGTTTGTTATCAATGGAGATGATGTCGGCCACATGTCACCTCGTCGTATCAATCCCGAACATCATACACCGCTGTGCCTGGCGGGCGACATGCCGCCGAGGATTAACCGGCTGTACTTCCGGCTTCAACGGTGGCATTCTCCGATAGCGGAGTCGGGATAAATTCGAAAATAAGATGCTGCAATCGTTAAATTTATTGTGGATACTCATCCTATTTGCAATTGATTCACGTATACCATCGGCGGGTGAACGTGTCAATGATTACAAATGAAGGTCGGCAAACCGATATCCAGCCCATCGTTCCTTCCAAGTCCTCGAAGGCCCTTTGAAATCAACTTGTCATTCATGGTCTTTCATGTTAACCATTCAAATTTAGTCTATAGATGGCCTTTTCCCGTATTTCCGGAACGGAAACCAATCGACGGCGGTCTTTGAATGTGCATGGACACTATATTATTTTTTAAAGAGCTTCGATAGTCGAACTTCGTCCGAGCCAATAACTCCAGGGGTTTCAAATGTCATATCAGTTCGATGCGAATTGTCGATCGCTTCTGATCGGCAGCCTCCCGATAGAGGATCATGCCGCGGCCAGTGAACTCGTATTCCGGTATACGCCGGAAATACCGATGTGGGCCCAGTTGCCGGTTCACGCCCACGAAGGCATGATGCGACAGTTTCTTCCGGGTCTGCCGGGCGTTCGCTCCGCCGGCGACCGCACCTATGTCGACACATCGGCACCGGATTTCGACACTGAGATGCTGGCATTTTACGAGGAATTCGTGGCGGTGACCGAAGGAGGGGCGGACATCGACCGAACCCGCTTTGCTCTTGGTGCGGAAGCCGCCCCCGGATTTGCGGTCCTGATGAAGCGCCTGGCAGACTGGCCTCAGGCGCCGATCGCCGTCAAGGGGCAGGTGACCGGTCCGTTCACCTTCTGTACCGGTGTCCACGACGAAAATCGGCAGGCCATATTCTACAACCCCCAGCTACGGGACGCGGCCGTAAAACTTCTGGCCCTGAAGGCCGTTTGGCAAGTCCGTCGCTTGTCTGATTGCGGACGTTCGGTCATCATATTTTTCGATGAGCCGGCTCTGGCCGGTTTCGGCACATCCGAATTCATCAGTGTTTCCAAGGAAGACGTTTCCGCCTGCCTGACCGAAGTCATCGAGGCCGTCCATGGGGCCGGCGGCATCGCGGGGGTGCACATCTGTGCGAACACCGACTGGGCCCTGATTCTGGAATCATCCGCCGATATCGTCAACTTCGATGCTTATGCGTTCTTCGACCGGTTTATTCTCTATCCCGGGTTGATCCGACGGTTCATCGCGGCCGGAAAAATATTGGCCTGGGGGATCGTTCCCACCGGGAGCGAGGACGATATCGTCAGGGAAACCGCCGCTTCCCTTTCGGAGAAATGGTTTGAAGAGATCGCGAGTGTCGAGGCGCTGGGGATCGACCGTCGTCGGATTGTTTCACAATCCCTGATTACGCCCAGTTGCGGGACCGGAACCTTGCCATTGGAACTGGCGGAGAAGGTACTGCGGCTCGCGCGCGGGGTATCGGACCGGGTGCGGGCGACTTTAGGGTTCACTTAAAAATAACTCACATTTTGAAAACAGATTCATCCCGACGCGCTGTGTTGGTCGGCGCTCGCATGTGCTTGGCATGCTCGCTTCTCGCGCCTTGTGCTAAGGGCGCCACGGTCATCTCGGAGCGTCACCGTATTTACGAACAGGACTCCTAAGGCTGAAGGCAACCTGAATTGTCCACGTGAGGTCACACATGTCTGAAAAAAAAGGATCGGCACATTTTACGGGTGCCACCCGCTATGTTCTCGATGATGAACTGGCCAGTATTATCAACATTTCCATGGCCCTTGAAATGCCGCTGCTGCTGAAAGGGGAACCGGGCACGGGCAAGACGATGCTGGCCCATGCCATCGCCGAGAGCCTGAAGATGCCGCTGGTCGTCCTAAACGTCAAATCCAGCATGAAGCTGATCGACGCGCTCTACCAGTACGACACACTGACGCGGCTCA
>JBAVJU010000041.1:0-7654 GCA_049687935.1 Desulfobacterales bacterium
GGATACGCCCTTTACAAAAGAGCCGATTGCTTGGGCGATTCGAAAAAATGATCCTGATTTTCTCAAATGGCTGAACAATTTTTTACAGGAAATCAAAGAGGACGGGCGGTTTGAGTAAATGCACGACAAGTGGTTCAAAAAAACCGACTGGTTCCAATATGTTCGCTAGTGATGAAAAAAGGAAATTTGAACTTCTGGGCTTTTTTTCTAAGGTCGACTCAATTGAAGAGGTGGTCATATGAAAGACAAACTCAAAGTGGCCGTTCTCGGCACAGGCCAGATGGGATCCGGAATCGTAAGACTTTTGACACGAAAACAGGGAGTTGAACTCGTGGGGGTCTACGGCAGACGGGCCGATCGGGCCGGCGTCGATGTGGGAAAGGCGATCGGACTCGACGAAAAAATGGGTGTCGCACTCACCGCCGATCTTCCCGGAATGCTCTCATCGGCAAAACCGAATGTCGTTATCCAGGCGACCTGCTCCAGGGTCGAACAGGCCGCCGATGAAATAAAGACCGCCGTAAGAGGCGGAGCGAATGTCATATCCATTGCCGAGGAAATGGCGTACCCGTCATACGAGGCGCCCGGGCTTTCCGAGGAGATTCACAAGCTTGCCGTAGAGAACAAGGTAACGGTCGTCGGAACGGGCATCAACCCCGGTTTTGTCCTGGACCTGCTGGTGATTACCCTGACGGGCGTCTGCTACAGCGTCGAATCGATCACCGCCAGGCGGATCAACGACCTGTCTCCTTACGGGCCGTCGGTCCTGCAAACCCAAGGCGTGGGCATCACGCCCGAGGCATTTAAAAAAGGCGTCGCGGACGGATCGGTTGTCGGCCACTTCGGGTTTCCGGAATCCATCAGCATGATCGCCAAGGCCTTGGGCTGGAAGATCGATAGGATCGAACAAACCCGCGATCCGATCATTTCCAAGGTCCACCGGGAAACCCAGTTCGTGCAAATCGAACCCGGCCTCACGGCAGGTTGTACGCACACGGCCAAGGGGTACATGGACGGCAAACCGGTCATTCACCTGATTCACCCCCAGCAGGTCCACCCGCACCTGGAGGAGGTGCAGACCGGCGACTATATCGAAATCAAGGGCGAGCCGGACGTCAATTTTTCCAGCGGTCCCGAAATACCCGGCGGAATCGGCACGATCGCACTGGCGGTCAACATGATCCCCCAGGTGGTCACCAGTCTTCCGGGATTGAAAACCATGGCGGACCTTCCGGCGCCGGCGGCCATCATGGGGGATGTGCGGCAACTGATCGAGGACCGGAAATACAGGGTGTAAATCAGTCGTGTTGGAATCCCGGAGCAATTGAGTTTTGGAATCCGCCATTTCTCGATTGTGCTGTAATTCTAACCAAAAGTCAGAATTACATCCGAATATAGGTTTCGGGTATCATACTTAGGAGGAACAATGTCGGAACGCGCGCTAAAAAACACATGGGTGGAAATCGGCGGCGTCGTGCTTCAAAAAGACGAACGCGCGCCGAACCTGCCCGATGATACAAAACAAGTTTCCCTGGAAATGCGGGTGAAGGGGTTCCTGATTCATGATGCTGAAAAAGGCGAGGAAGCCGACATCATCACATCCTCGGGGCGCACGGTCAAGGGAACACTCACTGACATCAATCCGGTTTACACGCATATGTTCGGCCGCCCGATTCCCGAACTGTCTCCAATAGCCGGAGAGATTCGGGCGATTCTCAGGGAGAGGAGGAACGCGTCATGAGGTCGGATTCCTATAAAGCGACAATGGATCAAAAAGCGGACATCATGCGCTCCTCGGTCGGCATCGACTATGCGAAATACACCACCGGCCCGCTTTCTTTCGATTACGAGGCCATGCTCAACGACACCGGTTACGACCTGGATGCCATCCGCGACATTCAGGGCCGCACGGCTGTGGGCAACACGCCGCTGGTGGAACTGCAGAATTTGACCGAACTCGTCCGGGCCGTGTCCGAACCGGGCAAGGGCGCGCGGCTCTTCGTCAAGGACGAGGCCGCCAATCCGTCGGGTTCGTTCAAGGACCGCCGGGCGTCTCTTTCGGCCTTCGAGGCGAAAAAGAAAGGCTACCCGGGAATCGCCGCGGCCACCAGCGGCAACTACGGCGCCGCCGTGGCGTCCCAGGCCGCCAAGGCGGGGTTGGGGTGCATCATCGTGCAGGAAGCCTTTGACAGCCAAGGGATCGCCCAGCCGGAGATCGCCGAAAAGACGCGCGCCTGCGAGGCGTATGGCGCCGAAGTGGTCCGGTTGTCTGTGGGACCCGAGCTCTTTTACTATTTCCTCATCGTTTTAAAGGAAACCGGGTATTTCAACGCCTCTCTGTATACGCCCTATTCCATCCTGGGCATCGAAACACTGGGATACGAGCTGGCCATGCAGGTGAAAGCGCGCGAGGGGCGATTTCCGGATGTGGTGATGGCCACCCATGCGGGTGGCGGCAATGTGACCGGCACGGCCCGGGGGCTGATCAAGGCCGGGGCGGCCGATACCCTGATGGTGGCCGCCAGCGTGGATTTGGCCGGCCTTCATATGGCCTCGGACCGGGATTTCAACCGCAAGTCCTTTACCACGGGGCATACCGGCTTTTCCGTTCCGTTCTCCACCTGGCCGGACCGGACGGATGTTCCGAGAAACGCGGCTCGGTCTCTCCGCTATATGGACCGGTTCGTCACGGTGACCCAGGGCGAGGTGTTCTACATGACGGAAGCCCTGGCGGCCATCGAGGGCATGGAAAGAGGCCCGGCCGGAAACACGTCTCTTGCCGCAGCGTTTGCCATCGCACGGGAAATGGACCGGGAACAGATCATCGTCGTCCAGGAGACCGAATACACCGGCGCGGGAAAACACCCGCTGGGTCAGTTGAACCTGGCCAAGCAGATGGGGATCGACGTCCGCCGGGGAGATCCCAGGGAAAACCAGCCGGGAAAAGCCATCGTCATCCCGGAACATCCGTCCCAGATCAAACCGGTCGAAATGGATCTGGATCGAATCCGGCGCTCCTATTTGCGAAACGCCCTGGATTCGCTTCCGGAAGGAGAGACTGTCACCGAGACGGATATTGCATTTCTGGTCGCAGAAACCAAATCAGACGAAACCTATGTCAGGGAGGCCATCGAGTCCCATGAAAGAAAGAAAAGATGATTTCAGCTCCCGGCGGGAGCACTTGGCGACCATGTCGGACGCGCAATTGCACGATCATTTCTGGTCCCTGGTGGACCGAATCGTTCAACCGCTGGTGGAAGAGGCCCGGACGCACACCTCGCCGTCTATTGAGCGGTCGATTCTGCTGCGCATGGGATTTTCGAGCCTGGAAACCAAACCGCTGGTCAACCGAATGCAGGAAAAGGGACTGCTGGGTCGCGGCGCGGGACACCTGGTTCTTGAGCTGGCCCAAAAGAAGGGCATATCGGTGAGGCAAGCGGGCCTCGGCTTGATAGAGGGCAACTACTGGGAGGAATTGACACTATGAAACGGTTGGCGCCCAATGAAAAAATCGACGTCCCGGAGATTCTCAAGGACCTGGATCAGTACCGGCCGAAACGCAAGGGCTGGACCTGGCGCAAACCCGTGGAGAATCAAAAGACGGGGCCTTTTGAACTGAAGGACACATCCAAAAACCTGAAGCATTCCGTGCCGCTGCCTTCGGCCCATTATTTCGACGACATCGATCCGCAATGCGACTTTGTCATCACCACGGAAATCGCCTCGGGCCGGTTCGAGGACGACATCCGGCGGATGCGCATGGCGGCATGGCACGGGGCCGATCATCTTATGGTGATCCGCACCGCCGGCCAGTCCCATTTCGACGGCCTGATCGAGGGCACGCCTGAAGGCGTCGGCGGCATTCCGATTTCCCGCAAACAGGTTCGCGCGTCCCGCAAGGCGCTCGATTTGATCGAAGAGGAGGTCGGCCGGCCCATCAATTTTCATTCCTATGTCAGCGGCGTGGCCGGGCCGGAAATCGCGGTGATGTTTTCGGAGGAAGGCGTCAACGGCGCCCACCAGGACCCCCAGTACAACGTGCTGTACCGCAACATCAACATGCACCGGTCCTTCGTGGACGCCGCCGAGGCCAAGACCATCATGGCCGATGCCGGGATTCTCCAGATCGACGGCGCCCACAATGCCAACGCCACGGCCAAGGAAGCCTGGAAGGTCATGCCCGAACTCCTGGTGCAGCATGCTGTTAACTGTGCGTTTTCCCACGCGGCCGGCATGCCCAGGGAAAACATTGCCCTTTCAACGGTGCCGCCCACGGCACCACCGGCCCCAAAACTGTGGCTCGATCTGCCCTATGCCATCGCCCTGCGCGATCTGTTCGCGGGCTATAAATTCAGGGCTCAGCAGAACACCCGTTACATGGAAGCCGACATGGCCGAAGCCACCATTACCCATGTCCTGGACACCCTGATTTCCCGCCTGACCTCCGCCGACATCCAGAGCACGATCACGCCGGACGAGGGCCGGAACGTCCCCTGGCATTACAACAATATCCTGGGGGTGAACACGGCGCGCCAGACGCTCATGGGATTGGACGGCCTGATGGAGATGATCGATCTGAAAAAAGAGGGACACCTGCCCGAAAAGGTTCGGGAACTCAAGGAACGCGCCGTGGTGTTTCTCGAGGAAATCATTGAAAACGGCGGCTATTTCGCGGCCGTGGAGCAGGGCCAGTTCGTGGATTCCGGGTACTTTCCGGAGAGAAACAATGACGGCATTGCCCGTGATCCCAACGGCGGCGTATCCGCCGGCACCATCATCAAGCGGGAGCCCGATTACGGCGCGCCGGTATGCAGCCACTTCGGAAACAATCGTTATCCACCAAAGGCGTGTGACGCCTTTGGTGGATGCACCCTCTGCGATCCATCCAAAATTTCTTACATCGATGAACTGGATGAATCGGACAACGTCCACAACCGCCTCAAAAAACCGTTGGCGGAAAAGGCGGCCGGACTTTTACGACCGGAAGTGGAGTGGGCCGGCGACGGCATTGTCTGCGTCACCCTCTTTGTTCCGGAAGAACCACGGGTTGCCGAGACTGCCGCCCTGGAAATGGCCCGGAAAATGGGGCTCACGGAGCCCGAAGTGATCAGCCGCCGGTTGATTCATCCCGCCGAGGGATCCCTGTTCGAGGTCAAGGGCGTGCTGGATTACGCCGTGGATAAAAACAAACTCGTGCTTCCCGAGATAGAAGAAATCCTTCCTGACAATGAGATCGAAGCCTTTGTTCGGCCCCGCAAAATTCATGTGGTCGCTGCCACCGTCGGCGAAGATGAGCATTCGGTGGGTATGCGGGAAATCATCGATATCAAGCACGGCGGACTGGAAAAATACGCATTCCACTGCCATTATCTGGGCACGTCCGTGCCGGTATCAAAAGTGCTGGATGCGGCCCAGGAAACCGGTGCCGAAGCCGCATTGATTTCGACGATCATTTCCCACAACGACATCCACCGGGTCAACATGCGGCGGCTTCATGATCTTGCCGTCGAGCGCGGCATACGCGGCGGCCTTATCCTGATTGCGGGCGGCACGCAGGTCAATGACGCCATGGCCGTCGAATGCGGGATGGATGCCGGATTCGGCAGGGGGACCAAGGGGAGGCATGTGGCGAGCTTTATTGTCGGAAAAATGATGGGCAAGACAAATCATCAAGCCGGATAACCAACGAAATGGATTTCGTGCTAACATTCTGAGAATTAAATCATTCTGTACATGGAAGTATCATGAAACACGTACTGATCTTGGGAGCCGGAGCGGTGGCGCGCCCCGCGGTCGGCTACCTGTTGGAAAAAGAGAGCGTGGAGGTGGTTGTGGCCGATCGGGATCCGGGGAAGGCCGAAGCCCTTGTCGCCGGACACCCCGGCGGCCGGGCCGTCGCGTTGGACGCCAGAGACGCCCCGATGCTGGAACGAACCATCGCGGCGGCCGACATCGTTGTCAGTCTCCTGCCCTGGACCCTGCATCCAGTCATCGCCGAACTGTGCCTGGCCCATGGCAAACACATGGTAACCGCCTCCTATGTCAAAGAGGAAATGCAGGCCATGGATCGTGAAGCGCGCGACAAGGGCCTGATCTTTCTCAACGAGGTCGGTGTGGACCCGGGTCTCGATCACATGTCGGCCATGCAGATCATCGATGCCGTCCGCGCAGAAGGGGGAAAGATCGACAGTTTCTTCTCTTACTGCGGCGGCCTTCCTGCCCTGGAAAGCAACAACAACCCCTTGGGGTACAAGTTTTCCTGGAGTCCGGAGGGGGCTATGTTGGCAGCCACCAACGACGGGCGCTACCTGGAGCACGGCAAGGTTTACGAAGTGCCCGGATGCGATCTCTTCAAGCATTACTGGCTGAAAAGCGTTCCCGGCGCCGGCGTCTTCGAAGCCTACGTCAACCGTGATGCTCTGCCCTATCTCGAGATTTACGGGATCGAGGACGCCTCCGGCATCTATCGCGGCACCCTGCGCAACGTCGGCTACTGCGAAACCTGGGACTTCATCCAGCAGCTGGGACTGCTCAACCGCAAAATGAAATTCGACTTCGATGAGGTCACCACACGCGA
Organism: Desulfobacterales bacterium; assembly: GCA_049687935.1. Classification (GTDB taxonomy): domain Bacteria; phylum Desulfobacterota; class Desulfobacteria; order Desulfobacterales; family SG8-13; genus JARFQH01. The sequence goes on from JBAVJU010000041.1 coordinate 6,578, forward strand.
GGTGCTGGCCAACATCGTCAACTGCCCGGAGACGAGCGTGCGGGCGGGTGTGGCCGCATACCTCAAGATCCCGGAGTACTCTCTGACACTCAAGAAGTTGGAGTGGCTGGGGTTGCTCTCCGACCGCAAGCTGAGGATCGGCACAGCCTCGGTGTTCGAGATGTTCTCCCACACCCTCAAGCAACGATTGGTTTACGATGAAGGGGAGGTGGATCTTCTCGTGATGCATCACGAGTTCGAAGCCATTTATCCCGACCTGCCCCGCCAGCGCATCCAGTCCACCCTCATCGACCTCGGCGATCCCGAGGGCGACAGCTCGATGTCGCGAACGGTGGGTTACCCGGTGGGCATAGCGGCCAGCCTGATCGCCGAGGGCCGGATCACCCAGACGGGTGTGCTGCGGCCGGTTTCAGCCGAAATATACATGCCTGTGCTGGCCGAATGCGAGCGCCTGGGTATCCACTTCAAAGAACGTCGTTCCGACCTGGACACCGATGAACTCAGTTATTGGGGAGATTGAGAAATTGAAAACCTTGCTGATTCGTGCCGAAGACCTGAATCGCTATTTGAATCAATAGGGGCACAACCGCACTTTACCACAAGGGAGTACAGCATGAACGGATGGATGGGAAAAATTCTTCGTGTCGACCTGACAAGCGGTGATTGTAGCGCTCGTCCAATGGCGCCCTCCGTGGCGAAAGACTACATCGGCGGTCGCGGCTTGGGGATCTATCTGCTGAACCAAGAGGTCGATCCGACCTGCGATGCCTTGTCTGCGGAAAATTCTCTCATCATGGCCACCGGCCCGCTGACCGGCACCGGTGCGCCCACCGGCGCCCGCTACATGGTGATGACCAAGTCGCCGTTGACCGGGGCCATCACCTGCTCCAACTCCGGGGGCATGTTCCCCACCGAATTCAAGCGCACCGGCTACGATGCCATCATCTTTACCGGACGATCCGAGACACCGGTTTACCTGTACCTCGATCATGAAAAGGCCGAACTGCGTGGGGCGGATCATTTGTGGGGCAAAGACACCCACCAGACCACCGAATTGCTGCTGGCTGAGACTGATGC